>NZ_SDMK01000005.1 GCF_004123295.1 Silvibacterium dinghuense
GGAACTTGATGTTCGGGTTGTGCTTCGACAGCACCTTCGTGATCGCCGCTGTCAGCGTCGTCTTGCCGTGGTCAATGTGCCCAATCGTTCCCACATTCACGTGCGGCTTCGACCGGTCAAATTTCTCCTTCGCCATTTCCCTTATCCTCTTCTCGAGCTTCCGTTATTCATTCCGGGCCTGCCCTCATCGGGCAGACCCGCGATCTTAAAACCTATCCAGGCTTACTTGCCCTGGTTGCGGGCGATGATCTCTTCCGAGATCATGCGCGGCGCTTCTTCGTAGCGGGCGAACTGCATCGAGTACGAAGCGCGGCCCTGCGTCGACGAGCGGATATCGTTCACGTATCCGAACATCTCCTTGAGCGGCACGATCGCCTTGATAACCTGCGAACCGCCCACGTGCTCCATGCCTTCGATACGGCCACGGCGGGAGTTGATGTCGCCGATGATTGTGCCCATGTGCTCTTCGGGCACGGTCACTTCGACCGCCATCACCGGCTCGAGCAGAACCGGGCTTGCCTTCTTGGCTGCTTCCTTGAACGCCATGGAACCGGCGATCTTGAAGGCCATTTCGTTCGAGTCGACGTCATGGTAGCTGCCGTCGAAGAGCGTCGCCTTGAAGTCGACCAGCTCGTAGCCGGCCAGCACGCCGTTCAGGAGAGCCTCGCGGATACCCTGCTCGGTCGGCTTGATGTATTCCTTCGGCACCACGCCGCCCTTGATCGCGTCGATGAACTCAAAGCCCTTGCCAGGCTCATTCGGCTCGAGGCGGATCTTGACGTGGCCGTAGTTACCCGAACCACCCGTCTGGCGGATGTACTTGCCTTCGGCTTCCGAAGCCTTGCGGATGGTCTCGCGGAAGGCCACGCGGGGCTCGCCCACGTTCGCCTCGACCTTGTGCTCGCGCTTCATACGGTCGACAAGAATTTCGAGGTGAAGCTCACCCATGCCGCTGATGATGGTCTGGCCCGATTCCTGATCCGTGCGAACCTTGAAGGTCGGATCCTCGTCAGAGAGCTTGGCCAGAGCCATGCCCATCTTTTCCTGGTCGCCCTTGGTCTTCGGCTCGATGGCAACCGAGATGACCGGCTCGGGGAAGGTGATGGCCGAGAGCGCCACCGGAGCGGAAGGCACGCAGAGCGTGTCGCCCGTCTTGATATCCTTCAGGCCCACCACCGCGCAGATGTCGCCGGCCATGATCTCGGTGATGTCTTCACGCTTGTTGGCGTGCATCTTCACCAGGCGGCCTACGCGCTCCGTCTTGTTGGTGCGTGGGTTCAGGATGGTGTCGCCGGTCTTGAGCACGCCCGAGTACACACGGATGAAGCTCAGCTTGCCGAACGGATCGTTGATCAGCTTAAACGCCAGAGCCGACATCGGAGCATCGTCCGAGGTCTCACGGGTCAGAATCGTCGTCTCGTCGGAGGGATCGATACCCTGAACCGCAGGCAGATCGAGCGGGCTGGGCAGATAGTCAACCACCGCGTCGAGCAGCGTCTGGACGCCCTTATTCTTGAAGGCCGTACCGCACATGACCGGGAAGACGTGCATGCCGATGGTCGCCTTGCGCAAAGCGCTCTTCAGCTCTTCGACCGTCGGGGTCTCACCCTCAAGGAACTTGTGCAGCATGTCGTCGTCATTCTCGGCGACGGTTTCGATCAGCTGCATACGGAAGGCTTCCGCCTTCTTGAGCAGGTCGGCCGGAATCTCTTCGACCGAGTATTCCGCACCCATCGTTTCGTCGTGCCATACGATGGCGCGCATCTCGATGAGGTCGATTACACCCTTGAACTTGGCTTCGGCACCGATCGGAATCTGGATGGCCACCGCACGGGCGCCGAGGCGCTTGCGGATGGTCTCGATCACATGCTCAAAGTCCGCGCCGGCCTTGTCCATCTTGTTCACAAAGCAGATGCGGGGAACCTTGTACTTATCACCCTGGCGCCACACGGTCTCGGTCTGGGGCTGCACGCCGGAAACCGAGTCGAACAGCGCAACCGCGCCGTCGAGCACGCGGAGCGAGCGCTCCACCTCGGCCGTGAAATCCACGTGGCCGGGGGTGTCGATGATGTTGATGCGGATGCCCTTCCAGTTGCAGGTCGTGGCAGCCGAGGTAATCGTGATGCCGCGCTCCTGCTCCTGCTCCATGTAATCCATGGTCGCAGTGCCTTCGTGCACTTCACCGATACGGTGCGTGATGCCCGTATAGAAAAGGATGCGCTCGGTGGTCGTCGTCTTTCCGGCGTCGATGTGCGCCATGATTCCGATATTCCGGCAACGAGTAAGAGGTACTTGGCGAGCCACGGTATTCTTCTCTCTCTACTTCTCTCGGACCGCAGGCCCGAGGTTGAAATCCAGTTGCTATGCAGGCAGGGCGCGCGATGCGCGCCTTATGCCTGGACGGCCAGTCTTACCAGCGATAGTGCGCGAAGGCCTTGTTTGCCTCGGCCATGCGATGAACGTCTTCCTTCTTCTTCATCGCCGCGCCGCGGCCATTCGCCGCGTCCAGCAGCTCAGCCGAAAGCTTGTCGATCATGCCCTTTTCACCGCGGGCGCGGCCGTAGCCGACCAGCCAGCGGATCGCGAGCGAGGTGCGGCGCTCGGGGTTCACTTCGATCGGCACCTGATAGTTCGCGCCGCCCACACGCCGCGTCTTGACCTCGAGCAGCGGCTTGCAGTTTTCGACGGCCTTCTTGAAGAGCGTCAGCGCATCCGCGCCGCCCTTGGCTTCCAGGTTCGTCATCGCGGTATAGAAGATCGTCTGCGCGGTCGACTTCTTGCCGCCCCACATCATCGAGTTGACAAACTTCGTCACGAGCGTCGAGTTGTAAACCGGGTCGGCAGCGACCTCACGCTTGGCGATATGACCTTTTCTAGGCATAAATCTTCAATCTCTCTCTGAAACTAAGCTTCGTTTCTTTGGCCAACCCGCTGGCTTGCGACCAACGGGAGCGCCGCGCGCAGCTTATCGCCGCGCGCGCAGCGCCTACTTCTTCTTGCCGCCTGCGGCCGGAGCACCGGCCTTGGCGCGCTTGGCGCCATACTTCGAGCGGCTCTGCGTACGCTTGACCACGCCGACCGAGTCGAGCGTGCCGCGAACAATGTGATAACGAACACCCGGCAGATCCTTCACACGGCCACCGCGGATGAGCACGATCGAGTGCTCCTGCAGGTTATGGCCTTCGCCGGGGATGTACGACGTCACTTCGATGCCGTTCGTCAGGCGCACACGGGCAACCTTACGGAGCGCCGAGTTCGGCTTCTTGGGCGTCTGGGTGTAAACGCGCGTGCACACGCCACGACGCTGCGGCGAACCCTGCAGCGCAGGCGATGCCGTCTTGTACCGCGGGGCCGTACGGCCCTTTCTTACCAGCTGACTGAATGTAGGCAATCCAGACTCCTTGCAAATCCAAACCGATGTAATACTTCCAAAATCAAATTCCAGGCACCATCGAGCAGCCCGACCGACTCCCGCCGCGCAGGATCTCTCGCATATCCGGCCCACAATCCATGCCCGGAAACATCCGAAACATGGGGGAGCCGCCCACTGCGCCCGCCTATCCCTATCCCAGCCTTCAATCCCTGACAAGAATCCCGACGGTGGCCGAGCGCAGCCTCGGAACCCTGAAAAAACGGGCTCATCCAGCTGGCCAACTCCGTTTCGCTGATTCCGGCCCCCATAGCCCGCCAAGGTGACGGGTGTCGAAGGCATCCATGCGATCCGTGCTGCGATCAACCCCTGCCCTACGTTCGTACCCCGGCAGGGGCTTCACAGAAATTCCGCGCCGGAGATCCACTTGCTGCCGGCTGCTTCTGTGACGGTTACTACCTGAGAGTCTCACTCGCCGCCATACATAGACGGAAAATAAGCACACTCGTGGAACCTTTTAAGAATAGCAATGGGAATCCGGGGCGTCAATAAAATCGCGGTACCGGCAGATAAAAATTCATGCTTTCCCACATCTTTTCCACGCAAAGGAACACTGCCCGGCACAAAATGACCCTTCCGGCCAGCCATAAAGCCATAAAGATGTCCATCAACCCCGGAGAGGACGAAAGAATGCGCGCAGATCCTCGGCCAGCAGCTCCGGCTGCTCTGCCGCTGCGAAGTGACCGCCCCGCGGCATCTCCGTCCAGCGCTGCACGTTGTAGCCCCGCTCCACCCACGCTCTCGGCGGAAACAGAATCTCTTTCGGGAAGCATGCGATCCCACAAGGAGCCCGCACAAAGTCCTCCGCGCCAAAGCGCAGCGGTGTCCGCCGCCCCTCCTGGTACATGCCGAAAGACGAGCCGATGCTCTCCGTCATCCAGTACAGCGTGATATTCGCAAGCAGCCGATCACGCGTAAAGGAGCGGAGAACATCGCCTCCGCAATCCGACCAGGCACGAAACTTTTCGACAATCCAGGCCGCGAGGCCGGCCGGTGAGTCATGCAACCCATAGGACAGAGTCTGCGGGCGCGTTCCCTGGATATGCGCATACGCCCCGTTTTCGTCGTACCAGGCCGCGGCGTCGCGCAGAAAGCGCTGTTCCGCTTCGCTCAGCGCCGCGCCTTCCGGCAGGTGCGGGCGGTAGGAACCAGAAATGAAATTGAGATGGATGCCAATCAGGCATTCGGCATGACGAAGTCCCAGTGCCGTGGTCACCCCCGCGCCCAGATCTCCACCCTGGGCGGCAAAACGCTCGTAGCCCAGCTCGCGCATCAAGCCGGCCCACATCTCCGCCACGCGGAAGAAGTTCACCCCAGCCGGCCGTGGTTTATCCGAGTAGCCAAAACCGGGCAGCGACGGCACCACCACATCGAAGGCGTCTCTCTCATCTCCACCGAAAGCCGCCGGATCGGTGAGGCGAGGGATCAGCTCCAGCATTTCCAGAAAAGAGCCAGGCCAGCCGTGAGTCAGGATCAGCGGCATCGGCGACGGCCCGTTACCCCTGGCATGCAGGAAGTGAACCCGCCCCTCCTTTGCCAAGTAGAGGCCGTGATTCCACGCCCGGAGCCGCTCGATCTCCTGCTCCCAATCGAACTCCGTAGCCCAGTAGCGGCAAAGGTCTTTGAGAAAGCCGGCGTCGGTACCGGATGACCATCCGGCCTCCTCCAGCGTCTCCGGCCAGCGCGTACGTGCAAGCCGCTCCCTGAGATCCGCCACTGCGGCAGCAGAATACGGCGGAATCCATGCTTCCAGACGAGATTCCATAGTGCGATCCTATCTCGCCCTGTGCGCAACCGGCCGATAGAACGTATCCACATAGAACCACGAGAAAGGGTTGTCATTTCGACCGGAGCAGGACAGCTTTATCGTCCTGCGTAGCGGAGAAACCTGCGGTTCTCCCGGTACCGGCAAAAACGCAGGTCCCTCCACTGCGCTGCGCTCCGGTCGGGATGACAACGATATGGGTAAGTTCTTTACTTTCAGACCATCTCTATGCGGATACAACCTAGGCCTTCCTGCGGTCCGCCTTCTACAAGTGGATACATCCTAAAAGCGACAAGGGCCGGATGCGCTTCACGCATCCGGCCCTTGTCGCACACAGACGAATCAGGCTTTCTTCTGCGGCCGTGACAGCGCCACTGCCGCTTCGCTGGTAAACATCCGGAAAACGAAGGTCTCCTGCAGATAGAGCTGCACCGTCTTCTCGTTGTGGCTCGAATACCCGATCGAAACATCCTGCCCGATATTGAGTTCGAAGTCCCCGCCGCGCGTCGTCAGCACAAAGGCGCCCTCGATCGCCGGAGCCCAGATCAGGTTGCCGTCCACGATGCGCTTCACGTGCTCGAGCACCGGGTAGCCGTGATCGCGGGTCTCGGCCAGCGCCGTGTACTCCTCGGCGCCCAGCACCACGGAGTAAGGACCATTGACGCCGACCAGCCGCAGCTGGCTCAGCGCATGCGCCACCGCGTCAGGATAATCGCGCACATCGGCAGGCAGCTTCTCGATGGGATTGCTGGTCACCTCCCGAATGCCTTGGATATTCGCGTCCTTATATCCGTTGAAGATCGCCCGATCTTCGGCAAAGGCCAGCTTCTTCGCCGCATCCTTGGCCGGCTGCCAGTCGGAATCCTCCGAACCGCGCTCCACGTCGTCGATAGTCTCGCGCGAGAGCTCGAAGGGCACACGCAGCTCCACCAGCGGCTTTACCTCGCGCTGCCGCGCCACGATGCCTTCGGCCGGAGCCGAAATGGCCTTCAGGTGACCAGTCCCCACCCCCGGCAGGGCAACGCCGCCCGGCGCAGGCACATCCACCACGCGACGTCCGGCCAGGTAGCGCTTCAGCGTCCGCCGCGTCTCTTCTTCGATCTGCTCCCATGCGGCGTCAGAAATCGGCGCCAGCTCCCGATGGAGGTTATTCATTGCTCTCTCCCTTCAGTGATCCTATCCCGAGCGAGCCTGCAGGCCCGGCATCCTTCTCCGGCGCGGTCGATGCCACCGCCGAAGCCTCGGTCTCTGCCGTTTCCGGCGCTTCCGGTTGTACGGCGTCAAGGAACGAGGCCGCGGGCACAAAGAACAGGTTGCCGGTCACCGCCGTGCTGAAGTCGAGCAGCCGGTCGTAGGTTCCCGGAGGGTTGCCGACGAACATGTTCTCGAGCATCTTCTCGGTCACACGCGGCGTACGGCAGTAGCCGATAAAGTAGGTGCCGAACTCGCCGTATCCCGGACGCCCAAAGGGCATGTTGTCGCGCAGGATCTGCTGCTGCACGCCGTTTGCGTCGTTGATGTTGGCCAGCACGTTGTGCGCATAGGGAGGCTTCTCGGAATCGAGCAGCTCCACGTCGGAGAGCTTGTGCCGGCCGATGATCTTCTCCTGCATCTCGGTCGGAAGCGCGTTCCAGCCCTTCATGTCATGCAGATACTTCTGCACGATCACGTAGCTGCCGCCCGTGAATGCCGGATCCTCGTCGCCGATGAATGCCGCTTCTTTGATCGCGATGCCGCGAGGGTTCTCCGTACCGTCGACGAAGCCCAGCAGATCGCGGGCATCGAAGTAGCGGAAGCCATGCACCTCGTCGACCACCGTCACCGCATCGCCCAGCCGGCCCATCAGCTCGATGGCCAGCGCGATGCACAGGTCCATGCGCTTGGCGCGGATGTGGAAGAGGATGTCGCCCGGCGTCGCCACGGCATGGCGGTTGCCGGCATGAAACTCCCGGAAGGGATGCAGCTCGGCCGGACGCGGCGCGCCGAAGAGCCGGTCCCACACCTCGGAACCGAAACCCGCCACGCAGGTCAACCCTGCCTCCATGTCTCGAAATTCAATGGCGCGGATCAGGCTGGAAAGATCGGCGCAGAATTCGCGCAGCTGCGCATACGCCTCATCGTCCGGACGAATGGAAAGCACCAGGAAAATCGCCGCCCGCGTCAGCGGCGAATCCACGGCCTGGGGAACCACGGGGTCATTTGCAGGGGACGTACCCATATCCTTGTTTGTCACTCCACACCGAGTATCGCATCTCACTTTGACGATAGCCGTTACGTGCTCTTCAAGATTGCCTCAATCTATGATCCCCAATCATCGAAGGATGCTGTTCTAGGCTGTATCCACCTATAGCGAACGTAAAAGGCTGTCATTTCGACCGGAGCAGGACAGTTTCATCGTCCTGCGGAGTGGAGAAACCTGCAGTTTTCTCCGGTACCGGCAAAAACGCAGGTCCCTCCACTCCGCTGCGCTCCGGTCGGGATGACAACCATATGGGTACGTTCTTTAGTTTCAGAACAGCTCTATGGGGATACAAACTAGTCTGAGAAACGCTATGAAAGAAAAAAGCCTCCCCCGGCTCCTTTTCGAGCTCGCCCTGCTCTGCCTGCAGATCGCCATTCCTCTGTTCTTTGCCTTTGTCGTGCCGCCGCGGATCGCGCCTGCCTACCTGCTCCTCGCGCTGGCGGGCGAATGGATCGAGTACCGCATCCGGCACAAGGTCTCGGTGCTGGATATGTGGGTGCTCGGCGGCAATGTCGCGCTGACGCGCTGCGCCGTGCTTTTGATCCACGGAAGACCTCCCGGGGAAAAAATCCTCCAGGTCCTCACCGGCACCGCCGTATTCATTCTGCTGCTCCTCCTGCATGAGTGGTGGAAGAAGGCCTGCGGCATCCGGAACCCGGAGCGCAAGCCTAAACCCGCGCCCGCGAGCCCGGCAGAGACCGCGTCCATTCCGCGGCGGCGCGAGCCCGTGCCCGACCCGGAGATCACCGGGCCCAGCGCCTGGGGCGCGGAGTTTCCGGTCACGCCCGAGGGCGAGACCCTGCGCGTCCTCTACGAGTCGGAGATCGCCATGGGAGGTCCGGTGACCGGCGACTACCTTTTCCCCGACGGCAGCCTGCTGACCGGCTGCGGCTCCTCGACCGGCTTTACGCCCGATGGCCGCTATTTCGTTGCGCCCCTCCCCTCGCGCGGCGAGTGGAGCCTGCTCCTCTTCGACCGGCAGGAGCATGTGCTCCATGTCTACAGGGACGAGGACAGGAATATCCCCTGGGAGATCGACCAGGTCGACAACGAGTCGGTGACCGGGAGAATCAGCCCGATCGTGAACAACGCCAACATCACCCTTCGCATCGACGACATCCTCGCCTATGCGGCCGCCCACGCCACTGCCGATCCCCTGGTGAACGTTGTGGACCTGAAGCTAGCACGGAAGCACCTGGAACATCTCGAGCGCTATCCCGGGACGTGGACACTACCAGACGCGCCGGCAGGCGCTCCGCTGGTCTCTCTGCACCCCTGGATGCCGGCGAGCCTGCGTGCGCTCAAAAACCCTCTTGCGCCGCTGTCCTCGCCGAAGAAGGAGCTGATCGTGAACGGCCAGCCCAGCGGCATGCTGGTCTGGCCCCACCAGCTCACCTCGTGGTTTGTCTGGCGCACGGACGGGCTGGCCTTCGCCTGCGAGGCCTCAACCGCCGAAGAAGGCGTGGAAGCGGCTTACCGCGTGTGGAGCGAGGCCGAGGGCTGGCGCGAGCTTTCGAAGCGCAGCCCGCTCCACTCCACCCGGACGAGCGTGAAGCGGGAGAAGATGGCCGCGCTCTATGCCGAAGCGCTCATCCTCGCGGGCAAACTCGAGCGGCTCTCCCTGAGCAGCGGCAGCTTCGGGCGGCTCAGCTCCTGGTGGCCGGACAGCTCGCGAAGCGGAGGGGTAAAGCCCTTTCCTCCCACCGCGATCGACGAGAAGATTTCGCTCACCGGAGCGTCCGTCCGCTATGAGAGCGAGCCACTGCGGCACGGCCGGCGGCTGACCTGGGAGTTTCTCCGCAAGGATCGCGAGGAGTGGGGAGGGTATGCGATCTTCCTCTGCTCGTTGGTGGGTCAGGGGGTGGGCCAGGGCGGCGCCCAGGCGCTCGACGGCGAGTGGCTGCTCGACCATGCCATCTCCCTGGACACCATTTCCCGGGACCGGCGCCACGTGGCCATGATTGCCTACGCGCCCGCCCCGGCGGTGCCCCACCGCGTGGCGGTGCTCGACAGTGAGACCGGCGCGCTCACCTGGCTCGCGGAAAGCTTCCCGGACCCGCATTTCGCAGGCTTCAGCCGCAGCGCCATCCATATCCTCTCTCTGGCCGGCCGCTCCTCCGAGAAAAAACGGGACATCTACGACTCGGCCAAGCAGCCGCCGGAGAGATACGACGAACTTCCGCCGCCTCCCGATCAGGCGTATGCGTTTCTGCAGTCCCGCCCGGATTCCGATCTCTACTACCGCCTCACCGAAGTAAAGCCGGACTGACCATGGCCCGGACCGGCCATGGCATGGAACGGCTATGGCATGGAACAGCCGCCTTCGGCCTTCGGCTCCCGCTGGTCGCGATCTGGGATGCATGGAGTGGAAGAGAAAAGGGTGCCCCACCCAAGCTCCGCCTGGGTGGGAAGGCACGGACCCCGCGCCAGCATCCTGCGAACCCGCACCTCGAACAGCGTGAGTTGCGTGGAGCACCCGGTTCAAACTCTGTCCCCCACTCAAGCAACAGAAGCTTGCGTAGGTCACCGCCGAGCGCCCATCAATTAAACTAAGTCCAGTGGACTAAGTTCACCTCTAAAACCCCTGCACCCGTCTCGCGACCATCGGGAGCGGGTGCCGAAGGCGAAAGGCCTGGACGGCCAGTCCTGCACGCAGCAGCCTTTCTGCTACATTCCCATCCATGAACGTTTGCCGTATGCTCCCGCTCGGCCTGATGGCCGCGGCGCTGCTCTCCGCCTCGCCTTTTCCCGCTCTTGCCCAGACTCAGAAACCGGCCGAAGCCGCTCCGGCTCACGATCCGCGTATCCCCGCGCTGCTCCATGATCTTGCCCAGGTTCACAGCATCCGTGAGACCGCGCTCTCGCCGGATGGCCAGTGGATCGCCTGGAACGACGGCCGCATCGAGCTCGCTCCTCTGACCGACACCCGGCATCCACGCATGGTCACAGCCTGCCAGCCAGGCGCGCGCGGCGCCGAGTCCGGACTCGCCTGGTCGCCCGACTCGAAGTCTCTCGCTTTCTTTTCCGAGTGCACGCCTGACCATAAGACGGCCATCTTTCTCGACGACGCAGCCTCCAGCACTGCACCGCGCCAGCTCACCGCCTTGAACGGCTATGCCAAGGAGCTTGAGTTCACTCCTGACGGAAAATCGCTCTCCTTCCTTTATGTCGAAGGCGCGACCCGGCCCTCCGGCGCTCTTGCCGCCATGAAGCCTTTCTCCGGTGTCATCGGTGTCGAGGGTCTCGAAGTGCAGCGCGTGGCCGCAGTTGACGCCGCCACCGGCGCCCTCACCCATCTCACGCCGGAAAATCTCCATGTCTATGAGTTCAGCTGGTCCCACGATGCGAAGCAGCTCACCTACGTCGCAGCACCTCCGCCGGGCGAGAACAACTGGTGGGTAGCGAAGCTGTTTACGCAGGCTCCGGGTAGCCAGCCCAAGGTCGTCTTCGACCCCAGCACGACGACCGGCGCGCTCCACGGTCTGCAGATCGCCGTACCTCGCTTCTCACCCGACGGAACGCAGATCGCTTTTATCGGCGGCCTCATGTCCGACCAGGGCTCGACCGGCGGCGATATCTACAGCATCCCGTCCACGGGCGGCGACGCCACCGACCTGACACCGAATCGCGAGGCCAGCCCGGCCTGGTTCCAGTGGATCGACGATTCCAGGCTCGGTATTGCCGAAACAAAGAATGCGGCCTCTCACCTCTTCGTCTGGGATCTCCATACCCGGCAGGAATCCTCCGCATACAACCTCACCCTCCCTGCTTCCGTGGGCGCAGGCGGCCTGTCGATGCAGATCTCCGTCGCCAGCAACAACACCATCGCCTTCATCGAATCTTCCTTCGCGCATCCGCCCGAGGTCTGGGCCGGCGAGATCAACGACCTTCACCAGATCACCCACCTCAACGACGGCCTCCAGCCCTCGTGGGGTAAATCCGAGGCGGTTTCCTGGACCAACGAAGGCTTCCACGTCGATGGCTGGCTGCTTTATCCGGCCAACTATGACCCGGCAAAAAAGTACGGCCTCATCGTCTATGTCCATGGCGGGCCTTCGGCGGCGAACATGCCCCGCTGGCCCGGAGCCGGCTTCGGCGCAGCGCCCTTTTCGGCGCTTGGCTACTTTGTCCTCCTGCCCAACCCGCGCGGCAGCTTCGGCGAGGGCGAGAAGTTCACCCAGGCCAACCGCAAGGACTTCGGCTACGGCGACCTGCGCGACATCGTTGCCGGCGTCGATGCCATCACCGCCTCCCACCCCATCGATCCGCAGCGGGTCGGCATCACCGGCTGGAGTTATGGCGGATTCATGACCATGTTCGCCGTCACCCAGACCGGCCGCTTCCATGCTGCCGTCGCCGGAGCCGGTCTCTCCAACTGGCAGAGCTACTACGGAGAGAACTCCATCGACCAGTGGATGATCCCCTTCTTCGGCGCCTCGGTCTATGACGACCCGGCGGTCTACGCGAAGAGCTCGGCGATCAACTTCATCAAAAACGTAAAAACTCCCACGCTGGTGGTCGTCGGGGACCGCGACGGGGAATGCCCGGCTCCGCAGTCCTTCGAATTCTGGCACGCCCTCCGCGATCAGCATGTCCCCACCCAGCTGGTCGTTTATCCTGATGAAGGCCACGGTTTCGTCAACCCCGAGCATCGCGTCGACGTTCTTGAGCGCGCACTCACCTGGTTCGACCAATACCTCCAGTAATCCTGCCGCGCCGCTCGTAGCATCCCAGGAGCGGCGCGGTTCCCTTGTCGATCCTGTTACCCAAAATCAACTAATACCCAGCTACGGCTGAACTCTGTGCTGAAAGGCTCCCCCGTGCTCGACGCACCTTTCCACAAGCTCGACCTGATCCGCCGCTCCCTGTCTCTTCACGAACCGACTATTTACCAGGCTTTCCTCGATATCGAAGACGAGTTTTACGCCATGCAGCGCCGTCTGCTCAAGCTGCAGGAGGAGATCCACCATCTGCGCAGCACGATCGCGGGAAATCTTCCTCAGGCACCGGAAAGCGGTCCCATGTCACAGACTTGACCCATTCCCGCTCCGGCCCGCTGATGCCGCTGCATTACGCCTCCAGATTCCATCCATTTGCTTTGGTACACTTCTGTGGAACCCTCAGTCTAATAAGGACGGTTCGACACTTTCGGCTGGTATAGACCGTCCGCGCCGCCAGCGCCCGGACGGGGAGGTTGCATGCAGCGGTTTCTCGCCTTTTTAGCACTGTTCATCTTTGCTCTTCCCGTAGGACTTTCGATCTCAGGTTGCCAGACTCAGACCGGCGACTATTGCAACGGCCTCGGCTATGGTCCAAAGACCACGGCTGTCTATGCAATCGACCTTGAGCCGAAGACCACCGGCATCTCTCTCTCCTGGGGCCAGACCGGCCAGATCACCTCGCCGACCGCGACCACCTGCAAAGGCGCCAGCGCCTCCGTCTCCAGCTATACCTACGGCAGCAGCAATCTTGACCTGGCGGACATCTCCCCGACCGGCGCCATCTGCGGCGGCACCTGGAATCGCCACAGCGCCGGCGGCATCGCCGACTACACCATCTGCACCCCGCCCTCCGGCTACACCAGCGAGACCTGCTCTTCCTCCACCTGCGGCGTCGTAGAGATCACGGCCACTGCGGCGGGCGTCACCAGTAATACCGTCCCGGTTTACATTCACCCGCCCATTTCATCGATCAGTATCAATGAGTCAGACTCCAGCTCGTCCGGCTCTACCCTGCCGACCTCCTGCGTCTCTCAGAACAACGCCGGGCCCACATTTACGGCGACGGGCAGCGATCCCAACGTCTTTGTCTATGGTCCGAATGGCACGGTGATTCCGTCCGCCGACATCGGCACCATCACCTATACGCCGGTCACCAGCTCGGTCGTCACCATCAATAACCTGAGCTCCACCGGAACCGGCACCAACGGCGCGACCACCGCCGAGCTCCCCGGCTCGACCGTCGTCAACGCCTCGGTGGCCAGCGTTTCGGCCGCGGCCGGCTACTTCTTCACCTGCGCGCCGACCAGCATCGACCTCTCGCTCAGCTCCACGACCATCAATCCGAGCACACCGCTGACCATCTCGGCGGCCATCGCGGATGCCAATGGCACCTCGCTTACCGGTCTGACGCTCGATTACACCTCGACCCGGCCGGAAGAGCTCGCCGTCAGCTCCGCAGGCGTCGTTACGGCAACCTATGCCTCGGAGGCCGCCGTCAACGCGATCTGCCAGCCGACCACCTGCAATCCCTCGCCTATCGACCAGATCGGCTATCTCGGCAACGGCATGCCTGTGGTCTCGAATACCCTGGACCTCACCTCGACCGGCCAGTCCAGCACCCTGCTCTGGATGGCCTCCACCGAGTCTCAATACTTCTCCGAGGTCGACCTCACCAACGGCACTCCCTCTTCGCCGGTCAAGCTGCCCTATATTCCGAACTCGATGAAGACCGATGCCTCGGGCACCAACCTCTTCTTCGGCAGCTATCGCGAGCTGATGGAGTACTCGGCCTCGACCAACTCACTGAGCCAGGAAAATACCAACGTTCCGGGTGTGGTGCTGGCTGTCTCTCCCGACTCGACCACGGTGGTCATCAACGACCAGCTCCGCGACGTGATCTACCTGTACACGGTCTCGAGCGAGTCCTACACGAGCATCGCCGGTGTAGCCACCAGCGCTCAGTTCTCACCCGACGGCAAGAATGTCTACATCGTCGGCTGCGTGCCCAGCGGCAGCACCACCGCCGGCCAGGGCTGCAGCGCGTCCAACAGCGGCGGCTCCGGCGCGCTCTTCGTCCACAACGCCAACAGCGGCTGGAGCACCTACAGCGGAACCTTCACGCTGAGCAGCGCCGCACAGGCCTGCACGCTGAATAACAACAGCTCGCTGGTGACCGGCAACTACGATCCCTTCTGCGGAACAGGCGTGGCCGTGACCATCCCGGCGGTCGGCCCCTTCATCTCCGGCGGCAGCGCCACCACCGCGCATAGCTTCTGCCCCAATACCAACGCAAGCCCGGTCTATTACCCGGCGGCTTCGATCGGCACTGCGGCCAACGCGGTGACCGATAAGGTCGGCGCCAGCAACGATGGCGCGCACATCTATGGCGCCAGCGCTTCGGACAATACCTTCTCCGACATCGGCGTCACCGTGCCGACCGGCGCATGCCCCTCCTACTCGGGCGATGCGTTGAGCTTCACCACAACGCTCAACCAGACGACGATGTCGCAGATCTCTCCGACCGAGATCACCGATATCGAGTCCTCGCCTTACTCCACCTCGGCCTTCGTCACGTATACCGCCAGCTCGGCCTCAGGCCTGCTGCCCTACTACGTGCCGTCCACCACCTCGGGCGCAGCCGGAACCCTCAGCTACCTCCAGCTCTCCGGCTCGGCTGAGGCGCCGGTCGCCGGTATCTACTCGCCTGACGCGTCGCTCTTCTTTGTCAGCACCACCGGCGATAACCTGGTCCACTTCGTCAACACCTCGACCTTCACCGACACCAAGACCATCAACCCTGGCCTGGTCAATCCTTCCGGGACCGCGGTTCCGGTGCAGATGATGGTCGTCAAGCCGCGCTCTACCACCTAGTCCGTGGCTCACCGCTCCAACTGAAAAAGCCTGCCTTCACCGGCAGGCTTTTTCAGTTGGAGCGGCCGAACTGGTCAGGCCCCAGGCTGTACCAAACCTGCGGCGGCCTGTGCCACGGCAGCAATCGCTGCCTCCTGGTCGGGAAACTTCACCTGCGCCTCTGTCAGATAAACGCATAGAAATACCGGGCTCCGTCCCTCGGGCCAGAGAACAGCGATGTCGTTCGCGGTCGCATGATCTCCAGTGCCGGTCTTGTCGCCTATCCGCCAACTCCCGGCGCGGCCCGAAGCAGCAAGGCCTGCACGGATGCGCGCTTTCCCTGTCGTATTTGCTTCCATCCACGCAACCAGCTGCGCCCGCGAAGCCGCCGACAGCACATTCCCCGTCACCACTTTGCGTAAATCGGAGACCATCTCTCCCGGAGCCGTCGTATCCCTCGGATCACCCGGCACCGCCTCGTTCAGCGAAGTCTCTGTCCGGTCCAGGCGTGTCACCTCATCGCCCAGGCTCCGCGCGAATGCCGTCACGCCGGCAGGCCCGCCGATCGATGCCAGGATCAGATTGGCGGCCGTGTTATCGCTGAGGGTCATGGCCGCCCGGCAGATATCGCTCACCGTCATGCCCGTATCCACGTGCCGGCTGCTCTCCGGCGAATAGGAGACGACATCCGCCTTCCCATACCGGATGAGCCGGTCCAGATGCTCCTCGCCACGATCTGCGCGTGACAACAGCGCCGAAACCGCGAGCACCTTGAACGTGCTGCACATGGGAAAGCGCTCGTCCTGCTTCCATCCGGCTCTGATACCGTTTGCCGGATCGAGAAAGCCCACACCGAGCCGGCCGCCTGTCCCTGCTTCGATGACCTTTAACCGCTGTTCGAATGCCGCAACGGCATCCGGCTTCTGCGCCCACAACCGACCGCTTCGCGCGATCAGCGCTTCTCCCGTCAGCAGCAGAGAAGCCCGCACCACATCCCGCCTCGAGATCACTTCCTATCCTCCATTCCCCTAGGGTGTATCGACCTATAGCGATAGTAAGAGGCTGTCATTTCGACCGGAGCAGGACCGTTTTGTGGTCCTGCGGAGTGGAGAAACCTGCGGTTCTCCCTGTACCGGCAAACCGCAGGTCCCTCCACTGCGCTTCTCCACCCCAGTGCGCTCCGGTCGGGATGACAACGATAAGGGTTAGTTCTTATTTTCAGACCATCTATGAGGTCGATACACCCGGGTGCCTTACTCTTCATCCGCCCATGCCAGGTGCGCGGTGACCTGCTCTGCGGTGAGAACGCCTCCCCACAAAAAGCCTTGTCCGATGCTGCATCCTGCGCGATACAGCATCGCCCGCTGGCGGCCGGTTTCAATCCCCTCCGCCTGCACCTCGAGCGACAGGTGCGGCCCCATCTGCAAAATGGCCTGCACGATCTTCAGAATCCCCGGCTCCTCCGCCATGCGCGCAATGAAACTCCGGTCGATTTTCAGGCAGTCCACGGGATACTCGCTCAAGTGCTTGAACGAGGAATATCCCGTCCCGAAATCGTCCAGCGCGATCCGCACGCCGGCCTTCTTCAACATGCGCAGCGCGCGCACCGCATAACCTGAGCCACGCTCCGCCAACACCTGCTCGGTGATTTCGATCTCGATCAGCGAAGGCTCTATCTGGAACTCATCCAGACGCGCGAGAAGGCTTTCGGCGAAATCATCATAGAGAAATTCCATCGGAGAAACATTGATGGAGACCGGCATCACCTGCAGCCGCTGCTGCTTCCATTCCTGTATATCCCGCAAAACCTTTCCCAGCATCGACTGACCGATCCCGGTCGCCAGCTGGTAATCGCGGAAAGCTTCGGCGACCGTAGACGCCGGCTGGAACGACTCGTCGCCACGACGCCAGCGGAGCAGCGCTTCAAAGCCGACCGTAACGCCATCCTTAAGCCGCACCTTCGGCTGATAGTGCGGCTCCACGAAGTCTTCGCGCACAATCTCACGCGCCACGGCGCGCTCCGTCGCGGCCTGCTCCATGGCCTGCTGCATGCTGCGGCTGTACATGAGCACGCCGCCACGCCTGCTGGTCTTCAGGTCATTCAGAGCCATATCCGCACAGCGCATCAAAAGCTGCGCGTCGCCCCCATCGGCAGGAAACATGGCGCAGCCTGCGCTCACACCCCAGTGGATAGGACGCCCCCTGTATGTGACCGGACGACTCATCCGGCTCAGCAGATCTTCCGCCTTGCTCTGCACCGCTTCCGCGTCCGCAACATTGCCCAGCACTACGGCAAATTCATCTCCTCCCAGGCGAACCGCAATGTCGCCACCGGTGAGCGCAGAGGCCAGCCTTCGAGAGAGCTCGCGCAGCAGATGATCTCCGGCGATATGCCCCATCGTGTCGTTGACATGCTTGAAGTAATCGAGATCGAACAGCATCAGCCCAAAGACCTGCCCGCTCTGCCGCGACTTATCGATC
Source organism: Silvibacterium dinghuense (assembly GCF_004123295.1). NCBI lineage: Bacteria > Pseudomonadati > Acidobacteriota > Terriglobia > Terriglobales > Acidobacteriaceae > Silvibacterium > Silvibacterium dinghuense. The sequence continues at coordinate 17,490 of NZ_SDMK01000005.1, forward strand.
ATGCGGTTCAACCGCGCGCGGAAGATACGCCGGTTGGGCAGACCGGTCAGGGCATCCACCTCGCTCGCCATCCGCAGGCGCTTCTCTGCTTCCCGTTCGAGCGTCACTTCACGGGAAACGCAAAGGATTCCTGTGATCTCGTTGTCTTCGCCACGCATCGGAGTCAGAACGTTGTCCCACTCCCTGGGCTTCTCCCCGGAAATCACGCTGCGGCCGGTGAATCGCGCGCTGCGACCGCGCCTTGCGGAGGCCAACGCTCTGCTACCGCGCTTGCGGACCTCTGCAGGCAACAGTTCCAGCCATTTCATGCCGAAGCCACTCTCGCCCTCTGCCACACCCAGTGCGAGGCATCCGGAACGATTCATGTGGCGCAGTGTGCCGTCGCGATTGATGATCTTGATGCAGTCGATGCTGGCATCCAGCATCTCCGTCTGTACCTCCAGCTGGCGCGCCTGAGCCTCTCCCCGCAATCTTTTTTCATGGATATCGACGCAGGAGCCGCACCAGACGGTGCCCTCTTCCGAATCCCCCGGCTGAATATGAAATAAGAACCAGCGATATTCCCCGGAAACAGATCGAAGACGGCACTCCACATCAAAAGTGAGTCCGCTCTCCTGGGCCTGCTTCCAAAGCTGCGATGCGCGCGCGCGATCTTCCGCATGCACCCATGCCAGCCATCCGGCGCGTCCAGTCTCGGTTGCTTCCGAACCTGTATACATCCGCCAGGAACGATTGAAGCAAACTTCTTCTTGACCAGTTCGTATCAGCCACATCATTTGCGGCAACCAGTCCAGGTTTCCGCAAAGCGTTTCCCCCATAGCCCCCAGTTCCCGAATACCTCTTCATCCTTTCCTCGGCCGCCGCTTACGCTGGAGTTGCCTGAGAATCGGGCCCCCTCGCATCACGCGAGCATGGCTCGCCGTCAGGACATTCCCTGTATCCCGCCGGCGCATGCCGCAATTGACACGAGTGATGCGTTGGATGCGCGCAATCCCGCAGCGCTGCCCGGCGGTCAAATTTTGGTCGTGAACATGTTCAGAGCCATGGGCTCTTCTAACCAATACTTCATCAGCAGACAAACTTTGATTCAGAAATTCAGTGCCACATGTAAATACATAATCCGATTCGCCTGGTTACTCGAGTACACCGTCGTCACCAATGCGGTCGAGTGCCCGAACTCCGGCGCGCTGAGCACTCCCTCCGGAGGACCGCCATTCACGATATTCAGAATGTTTTGTCCCTCGAAGCCCAGATTCATCTGGTATTTCCGTGCTCCCGGAGCTCCGCCCTCACCAGGCGTCACGGGGCCAAAGGCAAAGTCCCGCGAAGCACTGAAATTCAGCATCACCACCGCGGGCCCGGTGCCGTAATTGATGGGGATGACGTTCTGGCCCGGCAGCGGATCGGCATCGAAGTTCCCCCACTTCGTGCGATAGACACTCGGCCGCGAAAGATCGGTCGCAAAGGCCGGGCGGTCGTTGTACTGGGAATCGCCGTTCAGGTCCGTTCCAGTTGTGATGTTAAACGGCATGCTCGATTCGAAGACCAGGAAAGGATTGAGCTCGAACTTGCCCGGCGTGTTTGCCAGCGCCCCGACATACAACCGGTGCCGGATGTCGTTCGCTGCGCGGCCCCAGTCCTGGCGCAGATCGTACTGGTTCGAAGGAAAGCTGCCCGGTCCTGCTGTATCCGCTCTGGCATGCCCATAGCTGTAATTGCCGTAGAGCGTAGCCCATGAGGTCCGGTAATGCACGTTCACAAAGAGACGGTTGCGCGTTGAGTTCGCCTCGCTCTCGTATTCGTAAATGTTCTCGTTGCCGCCCATCGGCCGCGTACCGCTGGTTGGGTCGTCAGGGTTATACGTGCCGGGCAGCGGCGCGTTCACATTGCGCGTCAGCAGCTGGTCGAAGCCTTTAAACCAGCTCCAGTCCGCAGAGACCGTCCAGCGCTTGTCGAAGGTCTTGTCCACGCTCACGCCGCGCTGCACCACATAGGGAGCATGCAAGCGACTGCTGATGCGATAGATCGTCGGCTGCGCTCCAGGACCAAAATCCGCAGGAGCGGGAACGGATGGGTAGAAGTCCGGATCATTCACCACCCACCGCTGCTGCCGGATGCCGTTTTCACGCCCTGCAATGAGGATGTACTTCGGATCGAAGCGGCCATAGAAGATGCCCGCGCCAAGCCGCAGTACTGCCCACGCAGGCTTATCGTGATCGGGGCCGCGATTCGCTCCTATCCCCCATGACCAGCTCCCGCGCGGCGCCCAGTCCGCATGGTCGGGGATGCCTGACTGCATCTCATACCGCAGCCCGAGATCGAGGGTCTGGTTGGAGCGTATCCGCCATTCATCTTCGGCATAAAGTCCGAGGTCGGCCACATTCACGCGCAGCCGCGGCGTTCCCAGCGCATAGCTGAACTGGCTGGCTCCGCCGCCCAGGGTGCGGATCTCCGCCATCGTCAGCCCTGCTGCAAGCCCCTGCTCGGTAATCTCGTAGGCCTCGATCGAATCGAAGAGGAACTGTCCGTTGTAGCCTGCCGTCGAGGTGCTGTCGTCATCGACATCGCGCAGCCGTCCCCCCAGCCGCAGCAGATGGCGGCCCAGTTCGTGCGAAGCATAATCCTGCAGCTCGTAGCGGTTCTGCCCCTCATGCAGCTGCCCATTGCTATTGCCGCCTCCATTGAAGGCGCCCTCGACCACCACCTCGCTCGCCGCGCTCACCGGCACCGTGCTGTCATTGGTCCGCTGGAACTGGAAGCGCGTCTCGTTCACCGTGTGCGGTCCCCAGGTCTGCATATCGGCCAGTTGCAGAGCCTGCTCGGTATGGCGCGTGCTGAAGGCCATCGACGGCAGCGACAGCTGACTATCCAGCAGGTTGTCCTGCGCCTGCCGTCCAAACTGGTAGCGCATCGTGATCTGCTGGTGCTTTCCTATCTGAAAATCGATCCGCGGCCCGGCGTCCGTCGAGGTAAACGGGCTGCTCAACGCCGTCTGATACACCGGCCCGGTGCTCGACGTCGTCGCATACACATAAGACTGCGCGCCCACATCCTGCCGGTCGGCAGCCAGAAACCACGAACTGGACCTGGTCAGCGGTCCACTCAGATCGCCGCTCGCATAAAACGCCGCATACTCCGGCTGCTCCACGACAAACGGATTCTTGGTATCGAACGCCGAATCTTCACCCAGCAGGTCCAGGTCACCGTGCAGCTTGTCCCCGCCGGCCTGCGTGAAGACCTCCACATGGTTTTCGCCGGTCGAGTCGTACTGTGCCGAATAGGGGTTCTGGTTCAGCCGGATCTCGCGGATCGCTGCCTTGGGAGGCAGGCGGCTCATCGTGAAACCATCCACCTGCATGTTCATCGGCGATCCGCTGCCAGACATCGCCTGCAGCAGCGTCTTCAGATCGCCCGGGTTTGTCGGCAGCGATGCCAGATCGCGCCTGGTCAGCACCAGGGCCTGCTGCGAGCGCTCCGGCGTCGCATCCAGCTCTTCCCCGCTCACGGCTATATCCTGCCGCTGTATTTCTATCTTCAGAGAGAGCCTCAGCCGCAGTGAAACTCCGTCCTCAACCTGCAGCCCAGTGCGGTCCTCGGCCTGAAAACCCTTTGTCACGATGTGCAGAGAATAGGCTCCGGAAGCCAGAGCCTCGAAGCGAAAGGTGCCTTCCGCATCGGAGCGGCCCAGCAGCGAGGCTCCATCCGGCCCAGTCAGCACCACCTGCGCTCCAGCCACCAGCGCCCCGGTCGGATCGACAATCACTCCGGAAACGCTTCCTTCTGCTGCCCGTACCTGGCTGTGTCCTTCGGTGAGCACCTGCGCCCGCACCATTCCAGCCCCGGCGATCAACAGGAGAGCCAGAATCAACCAGGCTTGCGGAGTTCTTCGCCTCTCAGGCTTCCCCAACTGTCGATACGCCGCTACAGACCACCAGCCCATGGATCTCCCACACTGCGCATGGAGCAGAAAACAAGGCTCCTGTCGCGTCTTCACATCTACCTGGCAGACACCTCCAGCGGCACGCCGCCCGTACTTCTGCGCCGTCGCCCGCAAAGCTTTCTATGCGCGTTCCGGGTGACCTCAAGATAAATGAAAAATCTGCAATCGAGACAGCCAGCACGCGCTGGCCCATGCCGTCCGGTTGGGGGGAAAGACGGCTTTATTAACTAAACCGTAAATCCGCACGAAATCCCTTTTTCCCCACTCCCACTCTCGTGTTACTTCGTTGCTCGCGAAGTGGGATTTCCCATCCGGTGCTCTCGCAGGAGACTGATCCTGTCACGAGGGTTGCGGTTTGGGGGAACAACAGCTCTCAAGACGCGCAAGGCCCGCCATCCGGCGGGCCTTGCGTCTTTTGTATAGAGCCAATACGGTATTGTTCCGACGTGATTGCAGCGCTCATCGGAATCGGCATCGAAGCAGCTTCTACGCGCCGCAGCTTCTACACACCATGGTGCTGACTCAGCGTCCCGCCTGCTTCTTGAAAAACATACCCGCCGCCAGAAACAGCGCCGACACCACGGCCGCAAGCACGCCCCGGCTCAGAGCATGGTGATGCAGTGCGAGCACGGCATCGAAAAACCATGCCGCCGCACCCAGAAACCATATCCGATAGGAATTCCGGCTCACTCTATTTATGGGATGCAGCAGTCCATGGCAACGGTCCCTACTCCACCTTCAATACCAGGCACTTCAGGTACTCGGTCTCGGGGATGGTCAGCACCACCGGATGATCGGCAGCCGCGCCGCGCCGCTCGAGCAGCCGCACCCGCCGTCCGACATCACCTGCCGCAGCGGCCACGACGGCCTGGAACTCTGCTCCGGAAACATGATGCGAGCAGGAGTTCGTGACCAGTACGCCACCCGGACGCAGCATCTTCATCGCGCGCAGATTCATTTCCTTATAGCCGCGCAATGCCCCCTCCACCGCACGCTTCGACTTGGCAAAGGCCGGAGGGTCGAGCACGATGGTGTCGAACTTCGTTCCTGCCTCGCTCCAGTCCTTGAGCAGATCGAAGGCATTCGCCTCCATCCAGTCGACCTGCGCCTTCAGGTGCGGGTTCAGACCGAGATTGCTTTCGGCCACTTCGAGAGAGGCGTGGGAGACGTCGACGCCGGTGACCCGGCTGCAGGTCTGCGCCAGGTGCAGCGCGAAACCGCCCTGATAGGTGCAGACATCGAGCGCCTCGCCGTGCGCATAGCGCGCTGCGGCGGAGTAGTTCTCACGCTGATCGAGGAAGGCCCCGGTCTTCTGCCCGGCCGCCGCGTCGTAGTGGAAGGCAAGCCCATTCAAGCGAAAAACAGTCTTCAGCAGCGGCTCTTCTTCCGCCGACCACAGCGGCGCAGAGCCAGCATCGGCGCTCAGCTTCTCCAGCTCGCGAATCCGCGGGTCGGGCCGTTCCACGATGACCGACACCTCCGGACCGAGTGCCGCACGCAGCGTCTCTGTGACCACAATCCGTACCGCTACCGAGTCCAGAGCCTTCGAAAGCAGCTGCACCACGACCAGGCGGCCGTACTTGTCCACAATCAGACCCGGCAAACCATCTGCCTCGCTGAAGACCAGCCGGCTGGCGTCCGTGTCCGTGCCGGTAAAAATCGGCTGCCGCTGCTCGATAGCCGCCTTCAGCCGTGAGGCCAGCAATCCGAGCCACGCTGCCTCGCTCTCCAGCACCTCCGTCGAGATCAGCCGCAGGGCGATCTCCGAGTAGGGACTGTAAAGCGCCGTCCCCAAGGCCACGCCGCGCGTATCGTTCACCGTGAGCAGGCGCGGAGCATCGGCTTCCGCCCCGGCCTCGACGATCGCGTCGGCCGGCAGCGCCGCAATATCCGACCGGTAGACCCACACATGCCCACGCCGCAGCCGCTCGGCGCCGCGCCGCGAGACTACCGCTACGCCCGCCTCGCCCATCTCCAGCGCCGGAGCCGGCCGCACGCTCTTCTGCGCCGGCCGGCGAGCGCCATCGCGCTTCTCCTGCCGGTTTGCGAGGCTCTTCCCCTTGCTCTTTGCCTGGGCCGGACGTTCTGCGCGCGGCCCTTTCCCTGTAGCCTGTTTATCTGTCTTCATGCCAAACAGTCATCTTCGCACAGTGAGCCTGCGCTCTCCCATGGGGCGTTCTCCCACTACCGTGGTATCCCACCTCCCGACTCGTGGGATACCACTCCTGTTGGACCTGCGGGAGACTGATCCTGTCACGAGGTTGCGGTTTGGGGGAATCTCACTCTCGGGACACAAAAGGTCTGCCTCGCCGGCAGGCCTTTCGTTTTGTGGGGATTGCCTCATCCCACCTCGGGCACCAGTCCTCCTGCCCCTCCGTAACCGATACCGCACTACCTCTGTGCTACCCAGCCGCACCACTTGTGGGATACCCAACAGGAGCAGGCTGCGAGACACTAAGCCTGTCAAGAGGGTTGCGGTTTGGGGGAATCTCAGCTCTCAGGGCACGAACGGCCTGCCATACGGCAGGCCGTTCGTATTTGCCGCCCAAAGAGCCTCCCAGATCACCGGTCTCAGCCTTCCGTTCATGCATCTGTCGCCCGGCCCGTATAAAATAAGACATGGCAACCGCCCCGACCGAATCGAAGACCGGGACCCAGACCGGCTCGCCCGCCGAGCAGAACGCCACGCTCTTCGCCGAGAAGTTCCAGCAACTTGTCGACACGGTCCATGCCAATCGCCCCTCCGACGATACCGAGATCATCCGCCGCGCCTGGCAGTTCTGCCTGGAACACCACGACGGGCAGCTCCGCGCCTCGGGCGAGCCCTACGTCTTGCATCCGCTCGAGGTCGCCATCGTCCTCGCCAGCATGAAGCTCGACTCGACGGCCATCGCCGCCGGTCTGCTCCACGACGCAGTGGAAGATACGCCCGTCACCACCGCCGACATCACCACCCGCTTCGGCGAACAGGTCGCCCACATCGTCGAGGGCGTCACCAAGATCGACAAGATCGAATTTGCCAACAAGGAAGACCGCCAGGCGGAGAACGTCCGCAAGATGCTTCTCGCCATGGTCTCCGACGTGCGCGTCGTCCTCATCAAGCTCGCCGACCGCCTGCACAACATGCGCACGCTCCAGCATCTGAAGCCGGAGAAACAGCAGGCCATCGCACGTGAAACTCTCGACATCTATGCGCCGCTCGCCCACCGCCTGGGCATGGGTAAGGTCCGCGGCGAGCTCGAAGACCTGGCCTTCCGTTACGTCGATCCCATCCAGTACGAGCAGGTACAGGAAGCCGTCGACGAGCGCCGCAGCGAAGGCGAACAGTTTCTCTCCGGCGTCGAGGCCCTGCTCAATGAGAAGCTCCGCGAGGCCAACATCAAGGCCCGCGTGCAGTGGCGTATCAAGCGTCTCTACTCCATCAACCAGAAGCTGCAGAAGTCGCAGATCTCGGTGGACCAGGTCTACGACCTTCTCGCCCTGCGCGTCATTACCGCCAGCGTTCCCGACTGCTACGCGGTCTTCGGCATCATTCACAGCATCTGGCGTCCTATCCCTGGCCGCATCAAGGACTTCATCGCCATGCCGCGGCCGAATCTGTATCAGTCCCTGCACACAACCGTGATGGGCGAAGCCGGCCACCAGTTCGAGGTCCAGATTCGCACCGAGGAGATGCACCGCATCGCCGAAGAAGGCATCGCCGCGCATTGGAAGTACAAGGCAGGCGGCTCACCGATCTCGGCGCGAGATGAGCAACGCCTCACCTGGGTCCGCCAACTCGTCGAGTGGCAGCGCGAGATGAGCGATCCGAACGAATTCCTTTCGACGCTCAAGATCGATCTCTACCCGGAAGAGGTTTACACCTTTACGCCGAAGGGCAAGGTCGTCGTGCTTCCCAAGGACGCGAGTCCTCTCGACTTTGCCTATTCGATTCATACGGAAGTCGGCCATACCTGTACCGGCGCAAAGGTGAACGGGCGCATCGTGCCGCTGCGCTATAAGCTGCGCAACGGCGACATTGTCGAGGTCATCACCCAGACCGGCCACACGCCGAGCCGCGACTGGCTCTCGATCGTCAAGAGCTCGCGCGCTCGCAACAAGATCAAGCACTGGCTCAATGAGCACCAGCGCGAGCGGGCCATCGAGATTGGCCGCAAGCTGCTGGAGCGCGAAGCCCGCAAGTACAAGATCTCGCTCTCGAAGTACGACGAGTCCGACTACGAGCGCATCGCTATCGACTACAGCCTGACCACGCCGAACGACCTCATGTCGGCCATCGGCTTCGGCAAGTATTCGGCGCGGCAGGTGCTCAACCGTCTTGCTCCGGGCGTCATCAGCCAGCCCACGCCGCAGCCCGGCATCGAAACCGACTCCGGCAATGGGCCCTCCGATACCGTCAAGCGCGTCGCCATCACCAGCAATGCCGACTCTCTCCAGGTGGAAGGCCAGGACGAGTTCCTCGTCTACCGCGCGCGATGTTGCAATCCGATCCGCGGCGAAGAGATTATCGGCTACGTCACGCGCGGCAAGGGTGTCGCCGTCCACGCCCGCAGCTGCCCCAACGTGCAGAACCTTCTTTATGAGTCGGATCGCCGCATCGCCGTGGAATGGGCGCGCGCAGGCGACGATATCGCGGGCCGCAAACTTACTTACCCTGTGAAGCTAACTGTCTTCTGCGATGACCGCACCGGCATGCTCAAGGAGCTCACTGCCGTCATCAGCGACGAGAACACCAACATCCGCACCGTCGACTCCAAGCCGGGAGAGAACGACGACGCCATCGTCGAATTCGTCGTCGAAGCCGAAGACCTCCGCCACCTGAACCGGCTGGTCATGGGCCTGCGCCGCGTTCCCGGCGTACGTGACGTGCAGCGGTCGCAAAAGCTGTAAGCTTCCAGGCAGGCTGCTCTCGACACTGGTTTACGGATTACTGATCCGCCAGGCATGCGCCGCAGTTGTTGTGCAGCAGGATGTTGTAGATCTTGTCCAGATCCCGCAGGTGGCTTCGAATCAGGCCGATCTCTGTCGCGGCTGCGGAGCTCGATTTGTCTTCGGGATTGTCGACCATATCGGCGGTCACCTGTGTCTGCGTGGCGCTGTATCGATCCCAGGCTTGCTCGGATGCTTCGAAGTCTTTGAGCATCAGTGGCGGGAACAGGCGCTCCCTGGCTTGGATACTCATCCGGATCGCCGAGCGAAATGCGTTCAGGTTGGACCTGGATTGCAGCAGCGCAGTTTTGTAACAGGCATCGATTTCCGCGGATGTTACCTGGTTCGGGCAATCCCCTTTGGCCGCGCGATCCATCTCTGCCGTAAACGCCATCTTTGCTTCCGCCCGGATGGGGGCAAGAGAAAGCTGCACAGCCTGCTGGCCAAGCAGGGGCAGCGACAGCACGAAGACAAAAAACAGGGACTTCATCACGTCGCACGCAGTATCGCAAAGCCTGCCAGCCCTGTTCAATCCCCATTCCATTCCAGCCGATAGGGAACAGGACAAGTGCGCACAGGGGCCATGCTGTCGATGACGGCCCGATGCTCTCCGGAAGCTATAAATCCGTTGTTGTATACAACGTAGCCGTACTGTATAACACGCGATAAGCGCAAGTCGCGCCTGTTCCCCTTCATTTCTTTCCCGGAGCCTCTGCTCATGCCGCGTCTTCGCTGTGCTTCTGTTTCTGCCAGACTTTCCTTCGTTCTTCTGGCCTGTAGCTCGCTGCCCGCACTCGCCGCGCCGGTTGCGCCCGCAGCCATCAACCGCCGCATGCCGGACTTCATCCAGAACTACTCGGCCGACCTGCGCTCACTGGAGATGACCTACACCATCCCTTTCGAACCCTCGACCTTCGACCGGATGGAAAAGTTCTACAACGACGAGCTCACGGCACTCCATGCCATCTCCTTCGATTCGCTCACCTCGCAGGAAGACCGCGTCGACTATGTGCTCATCAAGACGCACATCACCGGCGAACTGCACCAGCTGGCCATCCAGAAGCATGAAGCGGAGGAGACGCATCCGCTGTTGCCCTATGCGACGACCATCGAGGGCTTCATCGACGGCAAGCGCAAGATGCAGCGCCCCAATGCCGAGCAGACCGCCAAGGCGCTCAGTGAGATGGTGAAAGCGATCCACGCCGCCGAGCACGATCTCGCGCCGAAGCCTGATTCCGCGAAAAAGGTAAGCCCCATCGTCGCCAACCGCACCGTCGAGGCCAGCGAGCTGCTGCAGGAGCAGCTCCACCAGTGGTACGGACAGTACACGGGCTACGATCCCGACTTTACCTGGTGGGTTGACCAGCCATACAAAGACGCGGACAAGGCCATCACCGAGTACATCAGCTTTCTCAAGTCGAAGCTGGTCGGCATCGCGCCCGACGACAAGACCACGATCATTGGCGATCCCGTGGGCCGCGATGCCCTGCTGGCTGAGCTGAAGGACAACGACATCCCTTACACACCGGAAGAGCTGATCGCCATCGCCCAGACCGAGTACGACTGGTGCATGAAGCAGATGCTCGAAGCCTCGCGCGAGATGGGCTACGGCGATAACTGGCACGCCGCCGTCGAGAAGGTAAAGGAAATGCACGTGGCGCCGGGCGAGCAGCCCGAGGTAATCCGCGACCTGGTCGACTCCGGCGCCGACTTCGCCACGCAGCATGATCTGGTCACCGTGCCGCCGCTCGCCAAAGAGACGCTGCGCATGATCATGATGACGCCCGAGCGCCAGCTGGTGAATCCGTTCTTCACCGGCGGCAACGAGATCAGCGTCTCCTACCCGACCGACACCATGACCTACGAGCAACGCGAGATGAGCATGCGCGGCAACGCGACGCCGCTTTCGCACGCGACTGCCTTCCACGAGATGATCCCCGGGCACTTCCTGCAGTTCTACATGTCGGCCCGCTACAACCCGTACCGCCGTGTCTTCGAGACACCCTTCTGGCACGAGGGCAACTCGCTCTGGTGGGAGATGCTCTACTGGGACCTGGGTTACGACAAGACGCCGGAAGAGCGCGTGGGCGCGCTGGCGTGGCGTATGCACCGCTCGGCGCGCGTGATCTTTACGATGAACTTCCACCTGGGCAAGTGGACGCCGCAGCAGTGCGTGCAGTTCCTTATCGACAATGTGGGCTTTGAGCCGGACAACGCGACCGGTGAGGTGCGCCGCTCGTTCAATGGCTCAGTCGGCCCGCTCTATCAGTGCGCGTACCTGATGGGAGGCCTGCAGTTCCGCGCGCTGCATCATGAACTGGTGGACTCGGGCAAGATGACCAACCGCGAGTTCCACGACGCTATCCTGCACGAGAACTCGATGCCGATCGAGCTGCTGCGCGCCGACCTCGAGAACCAGAAGCTCACACCGGACTTCACGACCAGCTGGAAGTTCTATGGCGAGCATCCGGTGCATCCATAGGCAAGCTTCCATCCCCAGGCCGAATCCGGTCTGGGGATGGAAGCTTGAAGATGCCTCGTCACCACTTCTTGCGCATACGGAGAAAAATCACCGCCGAAAAGCCGACATATGAGGACTGGCTAGGCGCAAGATAGTGTGACTGGCGATAGTATTATTGGCGCCATCCCTAAAACATCCTGTGAGGACGTTGATGCCCCTGAGCAATGCATACGTGCTGGCGACAAACCGTATCCCAGATATTTTCAGCAAAATCCGAGATGGACAAGCGCCTGAAAGATTCACGCGTCAACTCTTAAGAGACTGGGGGTTTACCTCTTCCAACGATCACGCTTTCATACCACTTCTGAAGGCGCTAGGTTTTCTATCTTCGGAGGGCAAGCCGACACAGCGCTATAACGATTATCGAGATCATTCCCGCTCAAAACTGATAATGGCAGAAGCGCTGCGCGATGCCTATGGCGATATTTTTCTCATTAAAGAGCACCCGACGCAATCCGACAAAGATGCGATCGAAGGAAAGTTCAAAAGCTTCCACAACGCGAGCGAGAACGTGGCCGGCTTGATGGCAAAGACTTTCATGGGGCTTCTCAGTCTAGCTGACCTTTCGAAGAAACCGGGGAATACATCCCCGGCTAAAGAGCCCGAGAAGAAAGCAGAATTAGATATTCAGCCCCCTCCACACATGCATGGTCAAGGTGTTTCGGGTCTGCACTACAACATCCAGATACACCTTCCAGCAACAAAAGACGTCGAGGTCTACAACGCTATATTTAAATCGCTCAAGGAGCACCTTTTTGAAAAATAGCGAGGTCCGAGATTTCTTATTCCGTGGCCTCATGTTCGAAGCCGAGTCTGAAAAGTTCCGTTTGGCGGGTATTCAGATAGGAGCGGATTCAACTGAGGCCGAAGAGAATCTCCTAAAGGAAGCGCTCGCCCCTTTCGGAATAGCGAGGCGGAATAACGCGCTGGAGATGGCTCGCCTTTTTGCCGTATTGTTTTGTTTCGAAAATGAAATCCGCGACTTCATTCGCGAGGCGCTTGCAGAGAAAGAAGGGCTGGATTGGGTCGAAAAATTACCGCCAAAGATAAAGGAGCACGCCGAGTCAAGGCGGGAGTCGGCGTTGAAGGATTCTTGGCTCGAAGGTGAGAAATCTGATTTGTTAGGATTTGTCGACTTTGGCCAACTCGCACAGATCATCGTTGCGAAATGGGAGATATTCAAAGACGTGATCCCAACGCAGCATTGGTTAAAACAGCGCATGGATGAGCTTGAGAAATGCCGAAACTTTATTGCTCATAACAGAATGCTCTTGCCGAGCGAATTTCAACGAATCTATATGTACATCGCGGATTGGAACCGCGTGATTGGGCTTTAGCGTATCAGGTAAATCTTCTAGATGTTCCTTCGCCTTCTTCGCTCCGTATGGGCGGTTTTCCCAGTAGGCTCGTTAGTTATGGCAGACAAATCGAGTTTCAAGCATGGGCGTCGTCCATCTGTCACAGGGTCGCCAGGCCCTCTTCCCCGCCGATACTTTTGTGCTCACCAGTGCTATGCAGGCAACCCCGAGTCAGGAAAAGATTGCAATTGCAGAGGTTGTCGAGGCAAAGCTCATGGGCGTGGAAAAGCCTATGCGTTCAACAATGGCTTTCTCAAGAATTCGCCTCCAACTTCGCGAAAACCACCCGAGGACCAAGAGGAGCTTTTTCCGAGCGAACTTGGAATGGACTCCTGATAAACGCCGTTATCGTCACTGCCGACAAGCCGACATATCGGGAGTAGTTCTTCAAATTTTGTTTGGCATCTGGCCAGTGAAGCTACTCGCGAGCTGCGTGAACCAACGCATCGCCAGTGCGCAGTAGTAGAGAGATTCCCTCACCAGGTTTGAAGATCGCAGAGCTGACAAAGGCGCCATTGATGAGCAGGGACAACTGACCGGCGAGCTGATCCGGACGGGCCACTCCTAAGCGCTCGGCGATGCTCTTTAATCGTTTCCGCATTTCGCGCTTGTGTGCCGCTGCAACCTTCCGTGCCGGGTGGTCGGCCTCTGGAAACTCCGCCGCCACATTGATCTGCGGACAGCCACGGTAATTGGAGCGTCCGACGCGCTCGCCAATCCATTTCAATTGAGCTTTCAACTCGGCGGCTGGCTGGTCCATGTGTTGCCTCGCAACCCGCTCCCAGGTACCCCAGAAGTCCTCGTCCTCGCGTCTCAGAAAGGCAGCCACAAGTTCATCCTTCGTCCCGAAGAATCGGTACAGACTGGTTTTTGCGACACCAGCCTTCTCCACGATCAAATCGACACCCACCGCTCGCACCCCCTGCTCGTAAAACAGCGCACACGCTGTATCAAGGATTGCCTCTTTGACACCGCGAACGGGCGTTGCTGCTGGAACTACCTTGCTTTTCATGGGTCCTCCGAAGAACCGCCTTATTGACATGATACAGACTTGTACGTAGCGTATAAAACATACAGGTCTGTATCATCCAGGAGGAGATCCTTTGAGACCATTCGCACCACATCACGTTCAGAAAACCGTAGCGGTCTTCGGAGCTGCGGGCCATACGGGGCGCTTCGTGGTACACGAGTTGCTGCGTCACGGCATCACGCCCATCGCCGTCGCTCGTGATCTTGCAACGCTCGCCGCTGCTGGTTTTCCAGAGCATACTGTTTTGTTGCGCCAAGCGTCAGTCCAAGACCTACCGTCTCTTCTCAAAGGATTTGAGGGGGCCGCAGCCGTCATCAATTGTGCCGGGCCATTTCTTGAGACAGCCGACGCTGTAGCGAATGCCGCTTTGCGTTCCGGGATGCACTACCTCGACGTCACGGCCGAACAGCCCAGTGCACGAGAGATTCTGGATAAATACGACAAAGACGCGCGGACAGCAGGCATCTCTGTCGTTCCTTCGATGAGCTTCTACGGCGGTTTCGTTGACCTGCTGGCCACCGAAGCGATGGGCGACTGGAACCATGCCGATACCATCGACGTAATGATCGGTCTCGATAGCTGGCATCCTACGCGTGGTACGCGCCTCACAGGAGAGAAGAATATCTCGGAGAGATTGGTGGTCTCTTCCGGCAGACCTGTTCCCATATCTTCGCCGCGCCAACAGCGAAACTGGCAATTCGCCCCTCCGCTCGGTCAACAGCCAATGGTAGAGGTTCCCTTTGCAGAGATGGTGCTATTCCCCAGGCACGTGCAGGTGTCCGAACTCCACACATGGCTCAATCGCCTGGCGCTCGATGACCTTCACGACTCTTCGACCCCGCCCCCGCGGTCTGCTGACGACAGCGGGCGTTCTCCGCAACGCTTCCTCGTTGAGGTCGTCATAGCGCGTAAGGCCGAAGTGCGCCGCATCGTCGCACAAGGGCGCGATATCTATGCCTTTTCGGCAACGCTGGTCTGCAAGGCGGTGGAGCGATTACTCAACGGCAACATCAGCGGTGCGGGGGCCCAGCCACCGGGGGTCGTATTCAACGCACGAGAACTTCTCTCAGCCCTGTCGCCGGAATACCTCACTTTCGAGAGCAGTGTAGGCAATCGCAGCCCGGATCAGTGGACTTCCCGTAAATCCCTGTAAACGCGCCTGTGTTGAGTTGAGCACCGCAGGCAGTCCAGGGGAAGGTGCAGGAAGTGGGAACGAGCCTGTTACGAGACTCACCGAACGTTATTTTGCGGGACTGATTGCTGACGAAAAGCCGACTAATGAGATGGTCCGCCGCTGTAACCCTCTGCTGAGGCGGAGGATGGTATCAGCGGTTTCAGAGGAGGATCATCGACATGCAGATTCGTTCGGTAGGCATCGATTTGGGCAAGACGACATTTCACCTTGTTGCGCTGGGAGCATCGGGCAAGGTGATGGTGAAGAAGAAGTTTACGCAGAAGCAGTTGCTAACCTTTACGGCGAACATGCAGACTTCGCTGATCGGCCTGGAAGCCTGTTCTGGCGCGCATTTTCTTGGACGAGCACTGAAGCAACAAGGCCATGATGTACGGCTCATCGCTGCGCAGTTCGTGAAGCCCTTCGTGAAGTCCAACAAGAACGACTTCGTCGATGCAGAGGCTATTGCCGAGGCCGTCGAGCGCAAGAACATGCGTTTCGTTCCGATCAAGACGGATGACCAGCTCGACCTGCAGGCGATGCACCGGATTCGTGACCGGCTCATTTCACGGCGCACGGCAGTCATCAACCAGATACGAGCGTTTCTCCTGGAGCGCGGCATGGTCTTCGCTCAGAAGCCAGCGAAGCTGAGGGCCGCGATGGCCGATGTGCTCGAGAACGCGGACAACGCGCTGACACTGATGATGCGCAACCTGATCGGCATCCTGTGGGACGAGTGGAAAAGCGTTGAGCAGCAGATCGATGAGCTGACCGACAGCCTAGAACAGATCGCAGAGAGCGATGCCGGTTGTTGTCGCATCCGTCAGATCCCGGGCATCGGTCCTATCGTTGCAACCGCGATCGTCGCCGCCATCGGTAACGGCGCGGCGTTCCGCAAGGGCCGAGACTTCGCTGCATGGCTCGGCCTCGTGCCACGGCAGTACTCGACCGGTGGCAAGACTAAGCTGCTAGGCATCAGCAAGCGAGGCAACATCTATCTACGCAAGGTGCTCATCCACGGAGCACGCGCAGCCGCGATGCGCATAAAACGAGACCGCTTCCCGATTGGTGCATGGATGAACGGTCTCGAAGCTCGTGCGCCACGCAACGTGCTGGTCGTAGCTATGGCCAACAAGCTCGCACGTATCGCATGGGCTGTGCTCTCAACTGGGGAAGACTATCGCCCCGCCGTCAGCGCGGCAGCAGCGGTATGAGCTAGCAGCACAGCGAAGGGGAAGGACCGCATCCACAAGGATGCCAGAGGGTAATGCTGACCGCGCCCAGGGGCTTGGGCACCGTCTGCGAGCAACGGTCGAGCGCAGACCACGCCTTCGCTGTAATCAAGCTTCCACAAAGTCTGCAATGGAACAGTAAGGACGAAAGAACAGTCACAACGGCGTATCTGAAACCTGCTCCTGATAAGGGTCTTCAACGACTGACCGACTTGTAAGGACAGATGCGCAGCGGAACTCATCCTGGCCAGGAGCGCGCGGCTCCATCAAAGGCCGAACACATTGCCGCAGACGTGTCTTCCCGCTCGAACTAATCCTTGCAGTCACGCGGCGGACCATACATTACGAGGACCAATTTGTTTGTAAAAGGTTTTCATCGTTTGCAGATTTTGACCGCCGCAGATGCATGACGTAGATATCTAGAGAGGTCTATTCATTGGATGATCGAAGCGTCAAGTCCGGCCTTCCTGAGATGGAGACAGAAAGCCTAAGACTGAGATGTGCCCTGTCTATCGACGCCAAAGCTCTTTGCGCGCTTGTGACGCCAAGGAATCAGTCGTTGGCTCGCCTCATGGAACTGCCCAATACCTATCGAGTCGGTTACCAGGCGGATTGAAATGCTCCAGGATCGTGCGATGCTTCAGGAAGCGCTCCTCTACGTCATCGTGGACCGATCTACAGAGCAGACGATGGGTTCGATTTGCATCCAACGAGGCGATCTTCCGGGCCGAGGCGAACTCAGCTACTGGCTCGGCGAAAGATATCAAGGTAGAGGGTACGCGCGCGAGGCTGTCTCTACGATGCTTCCTTTGGCGACCAAACATCTAAACCTTCCATTGATCGAGGCAGGTGCGCAGATTGAAAATGCGAACTCCTTCGCCGTCATGGTTCGATGCGGCATGGTCCCAGGTGGCGAGAGGCTTGTTTACGCACCGACACGTGCACGCAACGAACTCTGCCGATTTTATGAATGGGTACCCTCGACCTAGCCCCGCATCCCATTCCACTGTTTAGGTCGAAAAAGCCGAAGCAGATCACTATTGAAGCTAAATAGAATGTTCTTAGAGGGAGTTGTTCCGGTTATGCCAGAAGCACCATTGAAAATCGGGCTGCAAGCTGCTGCACAAAGGCTCGAAGAGATCGACAGCGCGTTCGTCATACTCTTTCAGCGCGGAGACTTTTCCGCCGAGCTCTACGCACCGAAGGAGGTCGATCTGCAGCAGCCACACGAGCAAGATGAGGTCTATATCGTGGCATCTGGCAGCGGGATTTTTCTGCGAGGAGAAGAGCGTGTTTCGTTCGAACGAGGAGACTTTCTGTTTGTCCCCGCTGGCGTCGTTCACCGATTCGAACAATTCACAAACGATTTCTCGACATGGGTGCTTTTCTTTGGACCAAAGATTGCACAGGAGCAGTAGAGTTCGATAAGAACCCGGCACCCATAGTACAGAGCCTTCTTGTACAAACGCTGTCCCTTGTCAGCAGGAATTCTTGATGAATTGCTACTGAGAAACGCCCTTCCCAGAAGTTCTCCCGTCAAGCCCACTTCTGGCTTGCGGAGCCGACTCGCTACAATCACCACATGAGCGCAAAGACTGTCATCGCCACCTCCGGGGCGCCTACCGCCATCGGACCTTATTGCCAGGCCATCAAGGTCGGAAACTTCCTCTTCACCTCGGGCCAGATCGCGCTCGACCCGGCTTCGGGCCAGGTCATCGCAGGCGGCATTGCCGAGCAGACTACCCGCGTGCTCGAGAACCTGAAGGCTGTGCTCGAAGAGGCCGGGACCTCCTTCGCCGGCGTCATCAAGACCCTTGTTTTTCTCAAGGACATGAACGATTTCGCCGCCATGAACGAGGTCTATGCCCGCTATTTTGCGCCTGAAGGCGTCACCCCACCGGCGCGCTCCACTGTCGAGGTCGCCCGCCTGCCCAAGGACGTGCTGGTCGAGATTGAACTGGTCGCCGCCGTCTAGCCACGGTGTAACCTACGCGACCGGATTTCATCCAATAGAGCGAAAGGAGCGCATTCCGTCATGTCTGACACAAAGCTCGAGAAAATTCAAAAGTCCGAAGAGGAGTGGCGCGACCAGCTCACACCCGAGCAGTACTACATTGCGCGGCAAAAGGGCACGGAGCCGCCTTTCACGGGCGCGTTCTATCGCCACAGCGAAAACGGCGTTTATCACTGCGTCGCCTGCGACGCGCCGCTGTTCACCTCGGAGACGAAATTTGACTCCGGCTGCGGCTGGCCGAGCTTCTACCAGCCAATTGCCGGCGCGCTCGACGAACACGAGGACCTGAGCCACGGCATGCACCGCATCGAGGTCACCTGCGCCCGCTGCGGCGCGCATCTGGGCCACGTCTTCCCCGACGGCCCCAAGCCGACCGGCGACCGGTACTGCATCAACTCCGTCTCGCTGAATTTCGAGAAGACGAAGTAAGGCAGAGAACAAGAGCGCGGGCGCGGCCTTCCTGGCTGCGCCCGCGCTTTTCTTTGCGGCTGAAGCAGCGAAGCATGCCGGGCGGCAGCAGCTCCGCATTTCTTCCGAACCCTTCTCGCCCTCCCGGGAATCATACATGCGAAAATGCTGTAATTTTTTGTTCGGCAGGGCGGTCAAGAATGACAGAAAAGACATGCTTTCTCTGGGCAGGGATACTTGCGGTCGGGCTCTCGGTTGCGCAGGCGCAGAGCCCACAGGAGCTCATCCAACAGGCCGTCAACGCCGAGCACGCTGCGGATGAGAACGACCACTCGCAGTGGGGTTATCTCGAAGAGGTACACAAACCCAAGGAGCAGGTGTTGCAGTGGGTGGCGGCCACGCCAAAGGGCGATGTCGAGCGCGTCCTTGAGAAGAATCAGCAGAAGCTCACCGCCGCACAGCAGGACGAGCTCATCCGGAGCTTTCTGCATGACGCGCATGCGCAGAGAAAGCAGCTCGCCGAGACCGACCACGACAACAAGCAGATCGACGACCTGATGCTGCTACTGCCTGTCGCCTTTATATGGACAGAGACCAGCGCCACGGCAACGGATACCTTTCTGCACTACGAGCCGAACCCACGCTTCCATCCGCCGACGCGCGAGGCGCACGTCTTCAGCAGCATGGCTGGCGACCTGGTTATCGATAACCAGCAGCATCGTATCCGCAGCATGAGCGGCCACCTGATGCACGAGGTCAACTTCGGCGGCGGCCTGCTGGGCAAGCTGAAGGAGGGCAGCTCGTTTTCGCTCGAGCAGAAGCAGGTGGGCCCGATGCTCTGGCAACTGACCGCCTTCCATGTCGATCTCGAAGGCAATGCGCTGCTCTTCAAGAACATCTCGCTCAAGCAGGACGACAAGCGCTCGGCCTTCGAGCTGGAACCGCCTGCGATCACGCTCGACCAGGCGGCTGTGGCAGTGATGCAGCGTCCGGAAGGTGTGGTTTTCTAAAGCACACTCAGGGTGTGCCTGATGCGCAGCGAGGGCAGATCCTGCTCCCACCCACGCATTCATAGGTTTTGGAAAGAAACTTAAATTACTGATTGTCATCCCGACCGAAGTGAGCCGTCAGGCGAACGAAGTGGAGGGACCTGCAGTTCTGCCAGCGCAGGCAAACTGCAGGTTTCTCCGCTACGCAGGACGATGAAACCGTCCTGCTCCGGTCGAAATGACAACCTTTTCCAATTGTTCTATGGGGATACGACCTGCCCCTTCGGCGCAGGCTGCACCACCACCTCCACCAGCCGCGTGTTCACGTCGTAGACAAGCCCGGAGAGCGTCTGCGAGAGTGAGGGCTGAGGCAGCGTCTACCCCTCGGCGATAGCCTTGTTACGCGCAAGCAGGGTGCCGAGATAGGTCATGGCGTTCTCCTTCGGGGAGGGCGATCGACCATCTGATGCTCGAAACGCGGGAGTAGGGGCAGGGAATCTTTTGCGGCTTCTTGATCCGGGTAGTGACGGCGTGAGATGCCAGTGGCGATATGCCGACTGCTTAGGGATAATCCACTATCAAATACCTCTGCTAGAGTGTAGGCATGCTCAGAAGGCTGGTTTGCGTTGCCCTTCTTTTAGCTTCCTCCACAATCCGTGCCCAAAGCGCCGCCGATGCGGCTACCAACGAGGGTATTTGGCAAGGCTACGATGGAGAATTACGGTATGCTTCGCGCCTTCTCATCTCACTTGCGGAGGCAATTCCCGCCGATAAGTATGATTGGCGGCCGGAGCCTGGGGTGCGCTCGGTGAGCGAAGTGCTCATGCATATCGTTCAGTCGAATTACTACCTGCTCAGCGTAACCGGGCCCCAAATGCCACCCGAACTCGCGTCAAACGATGTGGAGAAAAGGATTACGTCCAAGCCAGAAGTCGTGGCGTACCTGCGGAGATCCCTTGAAGCGGTCAAGACAGCGCGAGCCAAGCTGAAGCCCGGTGATCTGCAGCACAAAGTAAAGATTTATGGCGAAACCGTAAACGTGGATGGAATGTACCTGCGAATCATCTGTCACGATAATGAGCACATGGGCCAACTCATTGCCTATGCTCGCATGAACGGCATAGTGCCACCTTGGTCGGCAGGTGTAGTGCTCCCGAAGTAAGCGACACGCTCAGCGCAAGAGCTTATTAGATATCTATCGGCAATCCGTTTTGATAAGCGCCACTGGCTTCATCAAACTTTCTGAAACGCACAAAAGCCCGGGCTTGCGCCCGGGCTTTTGCTTTCAATCTGAAGTTGAGAGAAGGCTTAGGCCTTCACGACCTTGCCGCTCTTGATGCAGCTGGTGCAGACGCGCAGCTTCTTGGCGTTGCTGCTGCCTTCGACCTTGGCCTTGACCGGCTGCAGGTTGACGTTCCAGCGACGACGCGAAACATTGTGGGCGTGCGAGATGTTGTTACCGAATTGCGGCCCTTTGCCGCAGATTTCACAAACCTGTGCCATGACAGACTCCAAGAACCTGAATTGTTCGCGCTGACCAGGTCCAACAAGTCTCCCGCGCCGTATACCGGCTGTACACTTCTAAGGGAGAGCGGGTGGATAGAGAAGATTCCCACCCTGGCGCCGAAGCTTCAGTGTAGCCCAGACCGTGGCCTGCGGGCAACTCTCCCAGAGGAATTTCCCGCGCCAAGCATTGACCCAGCCCCTCTTCCTCGATAGAATCAAGTGGTTTGGCGATTCTGCCTTTCGCTCTGTAAGGTCACTGGACGGGACAGGCTGTAGCGTTCCGGTCCGATGGCCGCGTCACTCCCGGAACAGGTGGAGTTTGAGACCGGAGCGAGCACTATCCGCCCGAGCTACGAGATTGGTATCGCGCGCGGCTTGAGCCGCCCGCTGGAGGAACTATGTACGCGGTCATCCGCACTGGTGGAAAGCAGTATCGCGTCGCCCCGGGCGATGTGGTGAAGATTGAAAAGACGGAAGCCGGCGAGAACGGCGCCGTTGAGTTTGCCGAAGTCCTGGCGTTTGCCGGCGAGAATGGCATCAGCAAGCCGGCCTCGGCCAAGGTGCGGGCCACCGTGCTCGGCGAAGGCCGCGGCGAGAAGATCCTGGTCTTCCACTACAAGCGCAAGAAGCAGTACAAGAAGCTGCAGGGCCACCGTCAGGATTACACCGAAGTCCGCATCGACGCGATCGAAGTGGATGGGAACAGCTACAGCGCCGCCAAGTAAGCGCGCGAACTAAAGAGGATCAGCAATGGCACATAAAAAAGGTCTTGGAAGTTCCAAAAACGGCCGCGACTCGAACGCGCAGCGGCTCGGCGTCAAAAAGTTCGGTGGGGAGATTGTCACCGGCGGCTCGATCATCGTCCGCCAGCGCGGCACCCGCCTCAAGCCCGGCCTCAACGTCGGCATCGGCAGCGATGACACGCTCTTCGCGAAGGTCGATGGCCGCGTGAAGTTCATCGACCGTGGCCGCACCGGCCGCTTCGTCGCGATCGAGCCTGTCGCTGCTGAGTAACAGCTGCGCCCTCGGCGCAATGGTCGGCAGCCAGTAGTCAGTCATAAAAACGGCCAGTGGGAGCCCCGCTCCTGCTGGCCGTTTTGCTGTACCTATAAAGTTATACGGCGGCCAGTGGCGCCCGCTGCGCGGGCCCAGCAGCCAGGCACAAAAACGGCCAGTCTTCCTTTCAGGCAGGCAAGAAAGCGGCCAGCAGGAGAACCCCGCTGGCCGCTTTTGTGCCTGACTGCTGGCGGCTATCCGGCCGAATTCTTCGTCATGACCCGCTCGACCACCTTCTCCACATCCTGCAGGAAGTAGGCCTGCGATTGCCCCATAGCGACATGCGGCGGATTGTGTCCGAGCGCCTTGGCAATCTCATTCCAGCGCATCAGCGGCGAAGTCTCGGGCAACTTGCCCTCCGCCTTGCCCTTCTCGGGGAAGAGGAAGTAGGTGCTCCACAGTGACACACTCAGCAGCGTTACGCTGGAGAGAATTGCCCCACCCAGCATGTAACCCTCCGGGTGCGTACCGAGCCAGATCGCCACGCCCAGTTGCGTGAGCGCCTCAATGCTGAAACCGATTGCAATACCGAAAACACGACTGCGGATCGAACGGCCCAACGTATGAATGGTCAGGCCCAGGAAGAGCAGCAGGCAGAGCTCGAGGATGCTGGCGCACTTCATCAGCTGTGCGCCGATCGTCGCCATGCGGTGCGGCCCGGTATGCAGCGGAAAGACGGCAAAGACCGTCACCAGCAGCGAAACAACGGCAACCCAGCGGAAGACGATGCTTCCCAGCCGCCGCAGACCCGCCAGCGGCAGCATCAGTTCATTAAAGATTTCGCGTACGGCAAAGACGATGGTCACAGTCCCGGCCACGTAGAGCAGCCAGAAAAGCGAATCCCGCAGGATGAGCGATACCTGCCCGCCCTGGGAAAACCACGGCACATGCAAGAGACAGAGCAGCCCCAGTCCACTGGTCATACGCAGGCCCAGGTATCCAAGCACAGCCGGATACCGGCGCTTCACCCCGGCACGCAGTGCCGCGACCAATGCAATTCCCGAGAGCACGGGCTCAAGAAAGGTCAGCGTCAGCAGAAGGTTGGAGAGCGAGGACATGGGCTTTACCGGGTACAGCATGACAAGAATATCTCGACATTGGTTGCCTACTCAATGACGGAAACGGGCAATCTGCTTATACGACTTTAGTGGGATAAAAGGGATTCATTTTTCAGGCCTTTCCGCTCCCCTGCACGGCTTTCCCCTGTTGCGCCGCCCGAACCCGGCAACGGCCCCCGCTGTGCTAAAATAAAGGCGTAGACTTATCGGCAAAAACCTTTCACTTTCAAGACTTTAATTCTAATTACGACCGCCCTGGTCCAGAGAGTGAAAGAAGCCAAATCGGAGTTCCATGTCCCAAAAAGAGCTAGAACTTGCGACCGACACCCCTACCGGGGCAGTCCCTTCTTCCAACGGTACACCGAACGGCAGCTACACCAGCGATAACATCAAGGTTCTCGAGGGCCTTGAGGCCGTCCGCCTGCGTCCGGCCATGTACATCGGCTCGACCGGCGAAATGGGCCTGCACCATCTGGTCTATGAGGTCGTCGACAACTCCGTCGACGAAGCCCTTGCCGGCTTTGCCAAGAAGATCGAAGTCATCATCCACGTCGACAACTCCATCACCGTCATCGACGACGGCCGCGGCATTCCGGTAGACATGAAGACGCTGGACAACGGCGAGAAGATGCCCGCGGTCCAGGTGGTGCTGACCAAGCTGCACGCCGGCGGTAAGTTCGACTCCTCGACCTACAAGGTTTCCGGCGGTCTGCACGGTGTGGGCGTCTCCTGCGTCAACGCGCTCAGCGAGGATTTCGACGTCGAGATCTGGCGCGACGGCCACACCTACGAGCAGGACTATGCCAAGGGAGCGCCGACCTCCGAGCTACGCCAGGCGGGCACCTCGAAGCGCCGTGGTACCAAGGTGCACTTCCTGCCCGACAAGACGATCTTCACCGTCACCGAATACAACTACGACACGCTGGCCCAGCGCCTGCGCGAGCTCGCCTTCCTGAACAAGGGCCTGGAGATCACGCTGACCGATGAGCGCGTGACCGATCCCAAGACGGGTGAGGCCAAGCGCGCCGAGTTCCGCTATGCGGGCGGCATCGCCGAGTTCATCAAGCACATCAACAAGGGCAAGCAGATTCTCCACGAGAAGCCGATCGTCATGGAAGGCTTCCGTGACAACGTCGATATGGAGATCGCCCTCCAGTACAACGACAGCTACTCGGAAACGGTCTTCTGCTTCGCCAACAACATCAATACGGCAGACGGCGGCACGCATCTCTCCGGCTTCAAGACGGCGCTCACCCGCACCATCAACTCGGCCGGCCAGCAGCTGGGTCTCTTCAAGGACGTGAAGGAGAACCTCTCGGGCGATGACGTCCGCGAAGGCCTGGTTGCGGTCATCAGCGTGAAGCTGCCGCAGCCGCAGTTCGAAGGCCAGACCAAGGGCAAGCTCAACTCGGACATCGCCGGCATTGTGCAAGCGCTGGTGAACGAGAAGCTGGGCATGTTCCTCGAGCAGAATCCGCCGGTCGCCAAGCGCATCATCAACAAGGCCATTGAAGCAGCCCGCGCACGCGAAGCCGCGCGCAAGGCCCGCGATCTGACTCGCCGTAAGGGCGCGCTCGATGGCGGCGGACTGCCGGGCAAGCTGGCCGACTGCTCCGAACGCAACCCGGAGCGCTGCGAGCTCTACCTCGTCGAGGGCGAGTCCGCAGGCGGCACCGCCAAGCAGGGCCGCGACCGCCGCTTCCAGGCTATCCTGCCGCTGAAGGGCAAGATCCTCAACGTCGAGAAGGCTCGTTACGACAAGATGCTCGGCCACGAGGAAATCCGCGCGATGATCACCGCGCTCGGCACCGGCATCGGCAAGGAAGACTTCGACCCGGCCAAGCTGCGCTACGGCAAGATCATCCTGATGACAGACGCCGACGTGGACGGCTCGCATATCCGCACGCTGCTGCTGACCTTCTTCTTCCGTCACATGAACGAGCTGATCAAGCGCGGTCACGTGTACATTGCGCAGCCGCCGCTCTACAAGATCAAGAAGGGCCGCTTCGAGCAGTACATCAAGGACGACCGCGACTTCGTGAAGGTCATGGTCAAGCGCGCCTCCGACGGCATGATCGTGCGCCACGGCGACGCGGGCGAGAAGCTTGAAGGCGCTGCCCTGACCAAGTTCATGGGCAACCTGAACGACTACCTCGGCTTCTTCGAGAAGCTGAACAAGCGCCTGCGCAACGAAGAGATCACCACGCTGCTGGCCAAGCTCGAGCTGGTGCGCCGCACGGACTTCGAAGGCGAGACCGCTCCTGAAAAGCTGGTAGCGCTGCATGGCAAGCTCAAGCAGA
The DNA here is from genome assembly GCF_004123295.1 of Silvibacterium dinghuense. Taxonomy (NCBI): domain Bacteria; kingdom Pseudomonadati; phylum Acidobacteriota; class Terriglobia; order Terriglobales; family Acidobacteriaceae; genus Silvibacterium; species Silvibacterium dinghuense. Next base: position 43,005 of record NZ_SDMK01000005.1, read on the forward strand.
TCGAGCGCAAGTACCAGTTCAAGGGCCTCTCGGAGCCGGTGCGCGACGAAGAGCACCAGACCTGGTCGCTGAGCTTTACCGACGCGCAGGGTGCAACCCGCACCATCGACTGGACGCTGGCCTCAACACCGGACTATCGCCAGACGATGAACAAGTACGCGCAGATCAAGGAGTCGCTCGAGCCTCCGTTCTTTGTCGAATACGCGCCGAAGGGCTCGGCAGCAAAAGTTGCAGAAGCCGCCGAAGCAGAGGCTGAGGAGACCGAAGGCGAGACCACCGGTGAAGCCGAGGCGGGCAAGCCCGCACCCAAGCGCGCCGGCCGCATCTCGCTCGATCCGGTCGAAAAGCAGACGCCGCAGGAGCTCTTCGAATACGTTATCGATCAGGGGCGCCGTGAGTACCAGGTGCAGCGCTACAAAGGTCTCGGTGAGATGACCTCGGCACAGCTCTGGGAGACGACCATGGATCCCGAACGCCGCACGCTATTGCAGGTCAAACTCGAGGATCTGGCAGAGACCGAGACCATCTTCACCACGCTGATGGGTGAAGATGTCGAGGCACGCCGCAAGTTCATCGAAGAAAATGCGCTCGACGTGAAGAACCTCGATATCTAACCTTCTGTACCGGGCGAAATGACTCGACCCCAAAGCAAAAAGGCACCCGACGGGTGCCTTTTTGCTTTGTATCGATCGCTTGAGCAAGCCTGCGGATACAAGGCTCTTCGCTCATAAGATCACAGAAAAGTAATAGCCATTTCACACTTTCAAAGGACAGTCTTCGGGCTGCTCTTTGGCGCTCATGGGAATGGTAGAGTTAAATCCCATGAGGCTCGCAACGTCTTTCCTGGCAGCCCTGGCGATAGCTGGAAGCATGTCTCCTGGAGTCGCCCAGCCCCCACAAGAAGGAAATCCCGCTGCGAGCGCGGCGCCGCAGACCAGCCAGACAGAGTTGCCGCCACCGGAGAGCGAGTTCAGCCTGGAGCATCGGGAGCCAGGAGCGATGCATCCTGAAGATCGGGCATTGTGGGCTGCACGAGCCGCCGAACTCTCGCATGCAGCTTCAGCAGGGGGCTATGCCCTGGAGAGTGTCGGGCCAGATCACCTGCCGCAAGGCTGGCAGGTGGACCAATCTGTTTGTCCACTGATGAGCGATGTGCTCCTCCTGCACTATCGGCGCACATTCGAAGACGGACGCGAATCTCTTTTTACCGCCATCCTCCCGCGAAACGGCGGACACGTGCGCGTGCTCGAGATTCTGCATCGCGGAGCCGCGACCTTTGTCCCCACCATCACGAGCCGTCAAACGCTGGAGCTTTTCAACCATCTCGTGGCAAAAGAAGAGCTGCGAAATGCGATGAAACCCTATGGCTCCTGGCTCGCCGCAGGTGTTTGTTATGCCGAGTTGAATGGGATGGAACCGAGAGTGCCTCGCCGGCCGGAAACGGACCCGGCAACAGCAGGCGCAATGCCTCCCAGCCTCTTGCTGGATGGCGAGAACGGCGACCGCAGGATCATTTTCTCCGACCGCGCGTCCGAGCATGGCTATACCGTGTGGACGGTCGTAGTGGATGCACAAGGAGTTCTGCGGAGCGCCAGAGAAGAAGAAGAACACACGACATGGCAGAGAAAACCAGCCTCACATTAGCTGCTGGATTGTGCTGACCGCAGCCCAAGGCTCTCCCTGCCTCCAACCCCACGTGAGTCTGGCAAGCCAGAGACTTTTCGCACTGGAACGTTCTTCTCTCAGCGCGAGAAATGAGAAAGTCATGCTCCGGAGTGCATGCCTTTCTCTGCCTTCTGTAAGCTCCTCTCAAGGCCGAATCGCGAGCTCCTGATGCAGCCGGATATCCGCGGAAGAAGCTCCGATGCGCACGTCCACACGATCACGCTCGAGCGTCCACTGGTTCTTCTTTTCATTCCAGTAAGCAAGATCGTCGGCCTTCACGGTGAGCGGCACGGAGACAGTCTGGCCGGAAGGGATATGCACGCGCTGAAACCCTTTGAGCTCCTCTTTGGCGCGAGCCACCAGGGAGCCCTGGTGCGATATATAAAGCTGCACGACCTCATCGCCGTCGCGTCCACCGGTATTTGTAACATCCACGGTGGCAGTTACCTCCTCACCACCTCGCAGAAACGGTTTATCCAGGCGAAGGTTGCTATAGCGGAACGATGTATAGCTGAGGCCATAACCAAACGGATAGAGCGGCTGGCCCTTGAAGTACATGTAGGTGCGACCGTCGCGGATGTTGTAATCCATCATCGGTGGTAGCTGGTCGAGTGAAGCTGGCCAGGTTGTCACGAGACGTCCGGCGGGATTGTAATCACCGAAAAGAACTTTCGCGAGAGCCGTGCCTTCATCCTGCGAGGCGTGCGCCATGTGCAGGATCGCAGGAATATACTGCTGGCTCCAATTGACCGTATACGGAAAGCTGGAAATAAGAACCATCACGGTGCGCGGATTCACGGCATAGACCTGTTTGACGAGCTGCTCCTGCTCAAGCGTGAGACTCTCGCGGTCCCGGCCTTCGCGGCCATCTGAGGGAACGGCGCAGGGGAGCGTGCCGCCGCCATCGACCGTGTCATGCCAGTCATGAGCCATGTCCGGTCCGCAGGTGGGGTCATTTCCAACCACAACGATAGCGACATCCGATGCACGCGCAGCGTTGATCGCAGCCTGGTTCAGCTCGCTGCCGGCATAGTGGACACGAACGTACGGACCGAGCGCGGCCTTGATACCGTCGAGCGGTGTGACGGCATAAGGCGGATAGCCCCCATACCAATCCCAATGCACCGAATCGGCAAGCGGACCGATCACAGCGATCGATCGAATGGCGTGCTTGTCGAGTGGAAGCATATTGCCTTCATTCTTGAGGAGCACGACCGACTCGAGAGCCATCTTTTGCGAGATGGCGCGATGTTTATCGCTGTTCCAAGGCTCAGGACTATCTTTTTGCATGGCATCCTGATGCTGATCCGTAGATGCAGGAACAACTGCCGGAGGTTGATTGTCCACACCGGCATTGGCCGCGGGCGGCGGCGTGGACTCCTGGCCAGGATCGAGGAGGCCAAGCTTCAGAGAGATCACAAATTTACGCCGCAGCAGATCGTCGATCTCAGCCTCGGTCACAGAGCCCTCCTTCACCGCCGCGGCTGTCTCGTCTTTATAGGTGTCGAGAAACTGGTTGATGCCGGCATGCAAACAAGCGATCACCGCGGCCTTCTGATCGGGAAAGCGTTTATGGTCGGTCCAGAGCAGCCTGACCGCACCACCATCCGAAGAGAGAACATCGACGCCCCACTTGTCTTCCACAATGGACTTAAGGACAGGATTGACGGCCATCGGGGTACCGTTCCATGCGTTATAGCTGGCCATGACACCACGCGCGCCACCATCCAAAAAGCCCATGCGAAAGGGCACGGAGTAATACTCCCAGAACAGGCGAGCATCAAAGACGGAGTTCGATTTTGTGCGCAGGTCTTCGTTGGAATTTGCAAGAAAGTGCTTGAGAAGCGCGGCTGCCTGCCAATGGTTGGGATCGTCGCCCTGAAGGCCTTTGACGAAGTTCACAACCATGGTGCCGTTAAAGAATGGATCCTCGCCGTAAACCTCTTCGCTGCGGCCCCAGCGCGGATCGCGGGCGAGATCGGCCTGCGGCCCCCAAAGCATATAGATCGAACGGTTGTAGCGCGGCTGTTCGGAGATATAGCGGGCCTCTGCACCCTCGACCGCCGCAGCCTGGCGCACCAGATCCGGATCCCAGGTTTCTCCCATGCCCGGCGGCTGCGGAAACTGCGTGGTGTAGATAGCCTCCCGGTGATGTTCTTCATTGCCACGCTGCACGACGCCGTGGATACCCTCGGAGCTTCCAAAGCTCCTCACCCCAAGACGCGGAACAGCAGTGTCGGTGCTAAGGCAGTCGATCTTCTCTTCCAGCGTCATGCGCGAGAGAAGATCGTGAATGCGTGCCTCCGGGGAAAGCGCGGTATTACGAAATCCTGGAGCCTGCTGTGCAACAGCCGCAGGCAAAATAAGAACTGAACCTAGAAAAGCCAATATGGACGAGCGCATCCATGCAGCACGGGGGAGCAGAGCCATCACAGTCAGAAATAAACCTCCAAGGCAGGAGCCGTTCACAGGCTGATTGGAGGCGGCAGGTATTGTCAAGGTGAGAGCTGCTGCCGCTCCAATCGCGCAGTTATCGCGGCAATTCCAACCCTCGCAGCACGCCTTCTCTTTTCAGCAGTCAAAGAGAAGGCATGCTGCGTATGAATGCGGTGATAGCCCCTATGCGGCCTGCACTGTGGTGCGTGCCGGGAGGCTGCGGAGTAGCGGATTTTCACGGCTTGTTGCCACAAGCTCGAATGCTATCGCGCTTCCCTGCTCTGCCTGCACGCTCTCCACGTAATAACAGTCGGCGGTAACACGTCCGAGCCAGGTTCTGGCATTTGACGTCGCATTCATGGCATAGAGATCGTAATAAGCATCCTCATCCCGCATCTGCCAGCGCAACCGCACCTGCATGGTTCCCTGAGCAGCCCCCGCAGCATGCGCTTCAACCGTAAACGAGGATGGCGCGGAATGGGTCTCACCTTTTAAGGGGAGTCCCGCATAGATCTCTCCGATATGAACGTCTACCGGCGTATCGGCATGCGCTGGCTTCTCATGATGAAAGCCAATCAGGAGCGCAGCCAGAGTTCTTCCTCGGTAGGGAGCAAGCGTCATGCGGGATCGCGTCCAGCCATGATCGAGCTGTTCATGGAGAATGGCGTCTGTTTGCGTGAAGCGAACCCATTCCGCCTGATCTGGAGCATCTTCAAAGATCAAACCAGCAAGCAGATACTCCTTTGTCTCAGCAAGACCTTGCCATACCAGATGCAGAGAAAGATCCCCTGCATTCTGAACAGGCAACTTCGTCTTATAGAGACGCAATGAGACGCCATCCCGGGCACGAAGTGAGCCGGAGATATGCAACGATGCACCGCCGTCAAAGGCCAGCGCCCGGTCATACTCCACACGAAGAGGCGCATACTTTGCAGCAGAGCGATCCAGAGAACCCTGCATCGGCTCCAACCACCATTGCCACGTCGGCAGAAGATCCTGAATCCCCAGATTGAACCATGGACGATCTCCCTGCTTCGCGCCATCCACGAAGAAGGCATCGCCGGCACCCAGGTTGAAGTGAGTCAGAAACGGAAAAGCCCCGATCACGGAGTGCTCGACGGTAAAGTTTGCAACGCCATAAGTGATAGGCAGCTTCACCTGATCCGTAGGATGGTCTTCCGTGGGAGAGTAATCCGTATATCTCCGCGTTCTCCCTGCGACCTCGGCGTAAATATGAGCCTGCTCCGCATTAGGCGCATTGTCGAGCGCGGGGTTCTGAGACTGGCCGCTGAAGAAGCGGCGCTCGAGCGCATAGAACTCTTCCTCTCGCGAGAGAGCCGGCGCAGCATCGCCTTTGCCTTTATCCAGCGCCAATTGCATGGTGTGCAGGCCATCCTCAAAGCTATAAACCTGCAAACTGCCATAAGCGGTGGCACTGTCATTCGGATGAATCACAGAAGGAGCAGACAGGCCAAGATATCCCGGCCCCGGATAAAGCTGGTATCCGAAATAAGCCGAGCGATATGGGTCGAGACCGTTCTTCCTGCAATAGGCATAGACGGATGCAGCATCGGTCGGCCTTCCCGAACAGCAGCCGTGCGTCATGCTGTAGCCGCTCCATCCCTGGTCGAGCATCGTGCTATCCGCAAACGATGCGGCAGGAACATACGGTGTTCCGGGTGTCTCGATCGGCATCAACTGATCCATATCTGCAGACCCGTCATAAAACTGGATATAGAAATCGGACTTACCTTGCCGATGGGCCTCTTCGCGCATCATGGCAAGCAGATCGAGTATCTGAGCATGTCCCTCCGGAGTCCCGAGCTCGAAGTTCATGAAGTAGCCGTCAAAGCCGAAATACAGAGCCAGCTCCACAAACTTAGCGGCCACCTGCTTTGCAGGCACGGCACTCGAATCGAAGATGCGCTTGTCTGGCTGAAAGATCGTTCCCAGGCACAAGGCGCCATTGCGATGCGCCGCATCGATCAGAGCCGCATTCGGAATCATGCCGGGACCGCTCCAGCTCACGACAATATCGTGATAGCCGATCATGCGGGAGACATACACTCCACCCTGCGGAGGTGCTCCATAGCGCGACCGTTTGTAGTGATCGTCCGCATGCTCGCCAAGCGTGCGATAACATCCGGTCAGCGTAGCCACCTGCGGTAAAGAGCTGAGCTTAGGATGTGCCTGAGTCGGCGCAAAGGCGGGAATCCTGGCTGCACGCGGTACGCGCGAACGAAAATAGGCAGCATCCGGATCGACGGATGGCACATAGTCCATCAAGGCAGCGAAGCTGTCGCGTGATTTTGCCGTCAAAGGAAAGATGGGGGCAAGTGTATCGAAGGAATTCGCACCTGCATCCTGCCCCTCTAAGGCGAAGGCCTGCTTCTGTCCCCAGAAACTGAACAAGGAAGCAGCGGCTAAAAAGGAAAACTGACGTCGCGTGAACGACACCCCGGCATTTGCACTGTCTTGAGCGGAAAAAGCCATCTTCTCTCATTATTCGTATGCAGAGCGTACATGGCAAAGCGCACGATCGTGGAATGCCGGATGACCGCTTCAGCGACGCCAGAAAGTTATCAAATCGATCCGATTTCGTAATTGAGCGTGGCCAGAGACAGCCGGTACTGATACTGCGCATTCGAGTTTCCGATTGCCGCATCCGTCTGTTGATATTGCGCCTGGCTGAGCTCGACAATCGAGCTGAGCCCCATCTGGTATCGAGTCTGCGCCAGCTTGAGCGCAAGGTTGGCCTGGTTCAGCAAGTCCGTTGTTACGGCTACCTTTTGATATGCGGTTTGCGCCGCAAGCCAGGAGGTGCGCACGTCGCGCACCACGCGATCACGCAGCGCGCGGGTCTGTTCGGCCGCAGCCTCAGCGCGGATGCTTGCCTCCTTCGCCTGCGACGTATAGAGGAAACCGTTGAAGATGGGGATATTCATATTCACCCCGACGGCGCCCCACCAGCTGCTGTTGTAATATTCGCCGGGTCGTACCGGCACCGCGCCCGCCGTGCCCAGCGCACTGATGCTGGGTAAAAGCTGGTCACGCTGCGCGTGGCTGAATTTGACCGCAGCTTGATGGCTCAGGTCGAGCGCCTGCAAATCAGGCCGCTGCTCGAGCGCAAGCTTCAGCAACTGATCGGCATCGGGTGGAGGCGGAGCAAGAGCACCGCCGTCAGCAACAAGCTGGTAGCTCGTCGCGGTATCGAGGCCAAGCACTTCGTCGAGCGCGGCCATCGTAGCGCTGGCATTATTCTGCGCATCGAGCAGCAGCAGCTTGGCCTGCGAGAGATTGACATCGGCAAAGCTCAGATCGAGCGTGGACTTGAGTTTGTTTTTCGTCATCACGCCGATCTGGTCGTCGGTGGTCTGGCGGGTTTTCACGTTCTGCTGCGCCACATTGAGCAAAGCCTGCGCCTCAAGCACGTTATAGAAAGCCTGATCTGTAGTGAGGACGATGTCCTGGGTAGTGGCAAGCGCCGAGGCATCCTGCGCTTTCTCCTCGAGGTTCGAGGAGAGAACAAGATTGCGCGTCCGGCCGAAGTCCGTGATGAGTTGCGAGGCACTGGCACCTGCGCCTGCGTGCTCGAAGAGGCGCGAGGCAGTGAGCGAACCAGCCGAGATGCGTGAAGCCTGGTTCGCATCCTCGGCTGTAACACCACCTGCCACCGAGGGAAGCTCGGCAGCACGGTTCTCACGCACGACCTGGTGCTGCGCCAGTGCGAGCAGGCGCTTTGCGCTAATGTGCGGATTGTTGCGGATCGCCATCTGCTCGGCATCGTGCAGCGTGAGCCGAGCGGCCGCACTCTCTGACGAATCAGAGAGTGCGGCCGTCTGACCTTGCGGCGCGCTGCTCTGGGCCAGCAACTGCAGCTTCGGCGCTTCAGGAAGAGGAGCGCTGCCATGGCTCTGAGCATGCAAATAACTCGCTCCTCCAAAAGCAAACAGCGCACAGAAAATCAGGCGAGAGGAGGTGAAGGTAAGTGTTTGCATCAGTGTGCCCTTCCTTCCGCGAGGAGCTTTTTCTCTTGCCGTCCATGAATGAGGAGATAGACCGCCGGGACCAGGAAGACAGTCACCACGACAGATACGCCGAGGCCACCGATAATGGCTCGGGCCAGCGGCGCATACTGTTCGCTGCCGGCCTCGAGGCCAAGCGCCATCGGAATCATGCCGAGCAGCGTGGCCAGCGAGGTCATCAGGATGGGACGCAGACGCACACGGCAGGCGCGAATCACCGCTTCGAGCAGCGGCAATCCTTCGCTGTGCAGGATGCCGGCAAACTCGACGATAAGGATGCTGTTCGAAACAACAATGCCAGTCATCATGATGACTCCCATCAGGGACATGATGTTCAGCGTGCTTCCGGTAACAAAGAGGATGAGCACTACGCCAGCAAGTCCGGGAGGAATAGCCATAAGAATGATGAACGGATCGATGAATGAGGTGAACTGCGCCATAAGAATGAGATAGACGAGCAGGACGGAGATGATCAGCCCCAGACCGAATTCGGCGAAGGAGCGGTTCATACTCACCACAGCCCCGCGCACTTTAAGCACGGTGTTGCGCTCGGTCTTGGTCTGCGCGAGAAGCTTTTGGATGTCTCCACCCACTCCCTGCAGTGCTTCCTTCTTCGTCGCAACATAAATGTCGATGACACGGCGAATCTGATAGTGGTCAACTTCAGTTGGGGTATTGATCAGCTTGATGTCAGCAACCGAACTGAGCGGGGTGTAGCCCGTGGAGTGATCCCCTGCCCAGATAACCGGATTCGCATCGCCGGCCTGACGTGCCTCTTCGCCCGGCGCATAGCCCGCGGGACGAGTGCCGCGCAGAGGAATGCTGCGGAAGTCTTCCATCGTCATGTGATTCAGAACATGGTTGGCGTACTGCACCGTGACCATGTAATTGTTGCCGGTCTTCGGATCGATCCAATAGCTGGGCGCCACCTGGCCATCCGAGGTCATGGCGGTGATGACGTTGTCGACCACATCTTTCGCAGAGAGGCCGATGAGGCTTGCGCGCTCGCGATCAATGTTGAGTTCTATGCCGGGATAGTCGAGATTCTGCGGAATATAAACGTCACTTACATTGGGCATAGCCTTGATCTTCTCTGCCATTTGTTTGGCGAGTGCATACGCGCTCTCCATATTGTTGGAGCTGATCTGCACATCGATCGGCGCAGGCAGCCCCTGATTGATGACGCCATCCACAAGACCGCCTGCCTGGAAGTACGTGCTGAGCTCCGGCATCTGCTGCGACAGTTTCTCGCGTACACGACGCATGTATTCGTAACTGCCAATCCTGTGATCTTCCTTGAGACTGGTCTGCACAAAGGCCGTGTCCATCGATGCATTCGTCGTAAAGATGGCTGAGAGATCCGGATAAACACCGATGTTAGAGACGATCATGCCGAGATCCGAGGGCTTGACGACACTGCGGATGACATTCTCGACCCTGGCGATATAGTCGTTGCTCACTTCAAGCCGCGTGCCACTGGGCATCTGCACGTCGATGACGAACTGGCCTGGATCAGTACGCGGAAAATAAGCTCTGCCCAGGAAAGGTAATAGACCAGCGAGGACCAGGACCACGCCGCCAAGGATGATAGCAGTGGTGAATCCTGGCCGCCGCATCGCGCGCTTGGCCAGTCCTTCGTACCAGTCGAGCAGCTTCTGGAATTTGTTATTGAAGCCGCGCTCGAAGCGTGCGAAGAAGCTCTGCTTCTTTGCTTCGTCTTCTCCGTGATGGATGCGGATGAAATTCGCACAAAAAAGCGGGACAACCGTCATCGCAAAGAAGTACGAGGCAAAGATGGAGAGCACCACCCCCAGAGCCAGCGGCGTAAAAATGTACTTGCTGATACCGGAGAGAAAGGTAACCGGAAAGAAGACGATCGAGGTAGTAGAGGTCGCGGCAAGCACTGCGAGCGAAACTTCCATGCCGCCTTTCTCCGCGGCTTCGCGCGGTTTACAACCCATTTCCATGAAGCGGAAGATATTCTCGAGCACGACCACCGAATCGTCGATAAGGCGAGAGAAAGCCAGAGCAAGACCACCGAGGATCATCGTGTTGATGGAACCGCCCATGGCCTTCGTCAGCAGCAGACACACGAGCGCGGACAGTGGAATCGACAACAGCACGGCGAAAGTCGCGCGCGGACTGCCGAGGAAGATGAAGATCATCAGGCCAGTGAGCACGAGGCCGATGCTGGCCTCCTTGATGAGGTTCTTCACTGCCATCTTCACGAAGATCGACTGATCGAAGACCACCGAGGTCTTCAGCGTCTCGGGGATATCCACCAGCTTCTTGATGGCATCTTTCATCCCGTTGACGATCGTGATGGTGTTACTGTCTCCGCCTTGCTTGAAGACAGGCACGTAGACCGAGCGCTGACCGTCAATGCGGACAATGTTGTACTGCAGCGTGCCCGCGTCTTCGGCCTTGCCAATATCCGCGACGAGCACCGAAGAGTTGCCCACGGACTTAAGCGGCATCTCGTTCATCGCCTTAGCATCTGGAAACTGGCTGTTGGCGTAAATGTTGAAGTCTTTCGAACCAATGCGAACATCGCCGGCGGGCAGGATGAGGTTTGAGCTGTTCACCGACTGTACGACATCGTTGAGACTTAGATTGCGGGCTTCCATCTTGAGCGGATCGACGTAGATCTGAATTTGCCGATATGTGCCGCCATACGGCTGCGGCACCGAGGCGCCCGGAACATTGGAGATCTGATTGCGAACCTGGAACTGCGCAAGATCCTTCAGTTGTGTCTCACCGAGCCCCTTGCCTTTGAGCGTGACAAGGCAGACAGGCTGCGTGGATGCGTCCATACCGAGCACGACAGGCGGAAGAGTTCCTGGTGGAAGTCTCCGCAGGTCAGCCATGGCGAGGTTCGCAATATTGCTTAGCGCAGCATCTGCATTCGTGCCGGGCTTGAAATAGATTTTGATGAGGCTGACGCCGGTCAGTGAGCGCGATTCGCTATGGTCGACATTTGCAGCCAGCGTAAAGAAGCGCTCGAAGGTGTTGGTGATATCGGCCTCGATCTGCTTAGGCGGCATGCCGTTATAAAACGTAGCGACAACGACGACCGGCATGTCGATTTTCGGAAAAAGATCGACCGGCATGCTGGCAATGCCCACGAAACCCACGAGCATGACCATCAGGCAGAGCATGATGATGAAGAACGGATATTTCAACGCAAACTTCGGCATTACTGCGCACCTCCGTTGCTGTCGTCCGCCTTCATATCGATTACGCCGCCAGATTCCTTCTGTTCCTCTGAGGCTTGCGACGGTACGAGAACAGAGGTGACCTGCTCGCCGTCGCTGTACTTATCCTGGCCTCCCACAATCACCCGATCGCCCTCCTCGAGACCGCTCTTGACCTCTGCAAGTTTGCTCGCCTGCAGACCAACGACTACAGGCCGAATCCGGACGCGATTCTGCGCGTCGACCACATAGACCATCTGCTGGCTGCCGTGAATGACCAGCGCTTCCACCGGAAGCGTGAGAACATCATGCACACTCGCCATCGCAAGGCGCGCGTTCGCATACATGCCGGGAGCGATGGAGAGATCGCGGTTGTCCACATCGACTTCGGTCTCCATGGTGCGGGTCTCAAAGTTGACATTGCGCGTGAAGCGAACGATTTTCCCCGTGATGGAGCGGCTCAAGGCATCGATGCGAATGCGGATGGTATCGCCCTCGTGGATATACTGCACGTCGTCCTCGGGAACAGGCATACGCAGGCGCAGCAGCGTGCTCTGCGCCAGGCGCACGATAGGCAGATCCTGCTGATTGGAATTGGTGCCGCTCTGAATGAGCGCACCCGTATCGGCATAGCGCCAGACCACTACGCCATCAATCGGCGCAACCACATGGGTATAGTCCTGAATGGCCTGCTCACGCTCATTATTGGCATGTGCCGACTCGGCATGTTGCTGAGCAGCATCAGCCGCGGCCTTCGCTGCATCCACCTGCGAAGCGGAGGAGAGGTCCTTACTCTGCGCATCATCGAGCTCCTGCTGCGCGACCAGCCCCGGCTGCGCCTTTGACGTGTCGAGGAGGCGCTGATAATTAAGGTGCTCGGCAGCATGCACCGCTTCCGCCCGCCTGATCTCGTGCTGGGCACGGGTAATCTCTGCCCTGGCCTGCGCCATATCAAAGGCGCTGGCCTCGAGCTGCGCCTGCAGCTCCGGCACTTCAAGCACGGCGAGGACTTCGCCTTTCCGCACTTTGTCGCCAATATCCACATTGATCTTCTTCATGAAGCCACTGACCTTGGGGTGAACATCGACCACCTGGTACGGCTGAAACTGGCCGGCGAGGCTGAGCATGTGCGAGATATCGCCACGTTGCACACGAGCAACGCTGGCCGAGGGCACGGATGCCGATTCTTCCGCAGGATCTGCGGAGTGTGAGCTGCAGGAAATGACAGGAAGAAGGGCAGGCAGAGTAAGGCCCATCGCGAACAAAGACAGAGATCGCTTTCGCATGAAAGGTACATCCTTCTGAGCAGTAAGTTTTCAAACAGAGAAGGGAATGCCCTAGCGCACAGCGCACACTGCGCCGGACAAAGGAACGGTCCGCAGAGACACTGCCGCCCAAAGAGGGCGTCCCAACTTCAAAGAATGGGAAAGCTAGAGAACTGCGGGAGGAGGAAGGACGAAGAAGAAAGACATACCTGCACGCTGGTGTAAATGCCAGCTACGGCCGCTCTCGCGGTAAATTCGCGAAACGAGGGCACCACGAAGCTGCTGAACAAGAAAAGTCAGCAGCAGAGACAGCAGGCCAAGCATAAACGCCGCAAGGGAGACAGGAGCCGGCCGCGGAGGCTGAACGTCTGCGTCCTGCTCGCGGGTCGCCTGCTGCTCATCACGTGAAAGCAGTTTTGCGCACGGAATAAGGCGCACAGACGATTGCGGCGGATAGTAGAGGGAAACCTTGTACCCTGTTCCCCAGCAGAGAACAGTGAGCCCTAAGGCGATGAACGCCAGATGCATCCACGAGAGCAGCAGATGTTTTGTCATAGCGGCATTCACAGGCTTTGCATCTTTCGTCATTGTTTGGATGCGTGGACTTGGTTCGCCGGTTGGCGCTCGAGAAGGCTACCACTCTTCGAGCTACCCATTCGGCCTCTCTCTACTGTAAGTCATAGCACATACGAAGTGGAAAATCTCGTTCGTTCCTGACCGTTCGTTCATCGAACGACCAGATTTGCTCTGCTTCTATACAGTGACGCTTATTCTTCCCCGAGCAAAGCTTTTCCCTTCCAGTTCCAGAACCGGCCTCGCACGGAGAGCTGCATCCTCTCTCAATCCGAGTCCTCAGAGCCCCTATGGCTCTGAAACACTCACGGCTCGATTCTCACCGGCGCGCGCCAGAATGAAGTCTTTCCAGTTGCAGGGTCGAGAATCGTGACCTGGCAGATGTAGTCACCCGTCTCCAGGCTTTGGATGTCGAGATCGAAATGCAGAGGAACCTGCTTGAGCCGGGGCGATGCCTCGGGACTCACAGCCGATGCCTGGGACTGAAGTTTCACCGCGTTGTCGCGATAAAGGCTGACGTAGGCAACCATCGGCTTCGGCTGATCGGGACCAGCCTCATAGGCCTGCAGATAAACATAGAACGGCTGATCACGATGGAAGACACGCGTCACGCTGGGAATCAGCTTCATTCCGTCACTTACAAGCGGATTGACCGCAGCTTCTTTTGTCTCATCCTTGCTCTTCATCGCATTGTAAAGTGCGTCAGCGAGTGACACACGCTGGCCGCTCAGCACAACGGAGCTGATAGGAACGTGCTGCTCCTCGCGATTGAGATTCGGAATGGTGAATGAGGTCTCATACGTTCCAATACGCCCCGTTTCGTCATCGCGGGCGAGAAGCTTGAAGCGATACGTGCCAGGCAGTAACGTAATCCCCGCACCATATTCAATGGGCATACGGGCGAGTTCCTGCTCTGTTTCGCCCGTAAGTTTTATATCCACGTGATCGCGAACATTGGTGATGGTTGTACCGCCATATATATCTTTCACTTCACCGATGAAGTCGATCAGCGTGTGGTCCGCGCCACGACGCTTTGCTAATGCCAGCTCGTGACCAGGAATCTTCACCACATACGGCACAAAGTATTCCGCGCGGTTGAGTTGGAAGTAATTCAACTCCATGGCGACAGTAAGATCCGTTACCGGATCTTCGAGCATCAGCGCGTCTTCCAGCTGGCGCTCCTTGTCCGCCTCCGTAAACTTCGCAAACTCCTTGCCTGCGTAGTATCCCTGTCGGTATTCAAGCTTCGCGTCGGCAGGATGATTGACCGTGATTTTGATACGGCGGAAGCGTCCATCCAGCGCAGTATTCGTCGTGTAGTAACTCAGCACGTAGTAATCGGAAATAGAGCGCTGCGCCTGCGTGATCCCGCGCGTGAGGTCGTTCGTGTCGAGCAGCGCCTTACCGCCTGTATCTGCTGCAAGCCCATAGAGCGTATCCTGCGACTGCTGAAAATCGGCTTGTACAGCCTGCGCCGCAAGCCCCGAGTAGACGCCGATATTACCTGGCGAACCCTGCGTGGCATTGCCGAGAGGCGCTTCAGCAACCAGCCCCCGCGCATCGATCGGCCAGAAGGACACACCTGCACGAATCGCAGCATCGACTGTCGCGTGGAGTTGCGCCTGGTTGTCAATTCCGTTCAGCTTAAGCCCACTCGCAAAATAGACGAGCACCTTTTTCTCATTCAGATGCCCGAGCATATTCGAAGCAGTTTGCAGTGCGGAGAGCTGGCGATCGGTGTTGAAGATATTGAATTCGCTGTCATCCTGCCCGAAGGCCGCGCCCTGGTCGGATGCACTCGCATCGCTGGCTTCCGTAGCCCATTCCTGGTGCTCTCCCACTTCAAGCGTGGTCAGAATGCTCAGCAGGCGATCCCGGTCCGCAGTAAAGTCCTGCAATACATCCACCGATCCCTGACTAAAACGGAGAATAGAGACAAGATCGACAGGCGTCATCTCCGTGCGGATAAACTTTGTCGCAGCTTCCAGCGCACGTCTCTGATCGGCTGGCCCCATCGCCGACATATCGAAGTAAAGGGCCATCAACCGGCGATCCTTATAGTGCAGAGTATCTGTGGCCTCCGGCGTAATCTGCGATCGATTCAGCTCCTTATAAACCGTCACCTTCTCGTCGTCACGGGCGCGAACAGGCAATGGTGCGGCAGTAATCGGCAGAGTCTGGTGCTCGCAGAAGCGAATCTTTTGCGGAACTCCGTCCTCGGTTAACGTGAAATCCGCGGCCGTAAGGCCGTCTACCGGCTTGCCGTCTTTCCCCTTTACTGTCACAGTCTCGGTTACGATTTGAGAGCGGACACTGATCGTAGCCACAGCCTCACTGCCGGGATCGCCATTCTGGCCAATCACCTGCGCTCCCGCGGCCGCGGAGCAGGAAGCAAGAAGAAGCAGGGAAAGAGCGTGGCGCATCGCTTTAGAACCTCAACCTTGCTGTAATCTGCAGACTGCGCATGGCGTTTACAGATGCAGGAACTCCAAAAAGCGAATTGGTCGTCGTAGGATCGACGGTGACGTTATAGCTTGCGTAGACAGCGTGATTCAGCACATTGGTCGCGTCCGCACGAATATCGAGATAGGTGCGCTGCGAAGGGCGAAAGGTGCGCGAAAGCGACGTATTGAAGGTGAACTGGTCAGGACCAGTGATGGAATCACGGCCAGCACTCCCCCACTGTCCGGATTGCGGTGCAGCAAAGGCAGCCGGGTTCAGAAAACGTCCGGCAGGTGCGGTGTAAAGTGGCGCAGAGGTACGGTCCGGACGGATGCTCCCGGAGAAACCCGTGCCGGGAACAGTTGCCAGATAGACCGGGGTCTCCGGCAGACCGGAGCCCGCGGCGATGGTGTTGAGGATTGTCCACTCTTTGTAAACACGCCCCATCCATCCCCCCATCAACGTCCCGCCTCGTATCCCCATGCCTGTGGTGTATTGCAGCGTCGCATTGAGCAAGTGGCGCTGATCGAACGTAGAGAGTGCGCGTTCGGCATAGAGGTTGCGCCAGTTCTGTGCAGTAGCCATGCTGGTCGCTGCGGCGCTGGTCGCACCACCGGCAAGCGGTCCCTGGCCGCCGAGTACCGCATCGTCATCGATCGACTTCGAATAGGTGTACTGCACCGATGCTGTGAGTCCGCTGCGCAACCTGCGGCGCAGCTGTATGGTTCCGGCTTCACGCGAGGAGCTTCCCGAAGAGGTGCGATAAAGGAACCCTGACGGACAGGAGGGACAGGGATCAGTCGCGCCAATGGGATAGCTGTTAGGGAGAAACTGCTGCACACCATTCGATCCCTTGACGCCAAGGTAAGTCACCACCATCTGCAGCGCAGCCGGAAGATCCCGCTGCGCGCTTGCCTGCCATACCTGCGCATAGCCCACACGGAAATTCGGATCGATAGCAAAAGTATCCGCGGTGGTCGTACTGCAGGCATTCGGCCCCGTCTTCAGCGACTGGGGGCAGATCGTATTGCTGGCGCTGATGCTGGCAGCAAAGGGCGCCTGCTGTGCCAGTTCCAACGCAATGTTCTGGTAGATCGAAGTATCGGCATAGATGCCGTAGCCCGCACGCAGAATCAGCGAAGAGGCAGGCAAGGGGCGCCAGGATAGAGCGAGGCGCGGCTCAATCATGCGGCGATCGGGACGCATCAGTGAACTGGGATAGTGCTGCCCGGTGAGCGATCCCGTCGGATTGCTGGCAATGACCGTCGCCACATCTGTAAACCCTGGCGCAATGTCCAGATTCGCAAGACGATTCTTTAACTCGGTGATCGGTGCGCCATACTCCCAGCGCACGCCAATGTTCATCGTAAGATCGGGAGCCAGATGCCAGTCATCTACCGCATAGAGGTCATAAACAGACTGGCGCAGGTACTTGTCCGGATTCCCCGAAACGAGCGAGGCGGTATCTGGAATCCCGCTGAAGAAGTCCGACAGATCCGATCCCGTAGCATTGCCCGTGAAGGTGAAGGTGCCGCGTGGATCCTGCTGCGCATAGTCATTGAACTCTTCCCGGCGAAAATCTCCACCGGCGGTAAGGTCGTGCCTGTGGATGTACCACTCCATCGAACCGCCGATGGCATTCGTCTCATTGCGATTGAAGGAGCTCTGCGCATCAGTCAGCGAAGCGATACCGCTCGAGAAGACCAGCGTAGGCGGTCCCCAGTTCGCAGGCTCCTGATTATTGCCGGTCATACCCGCATTTCCCGAAACATTGATCCTGTCTTCGAAGAAAGGCGTAACCTGCGCGCGTAGACGGCTGAAGCGGTACTGCAGATTCGAGAAGAGATTTCCGGAAAATCGATGCCGGTAGCCGATCTCCGTATTCAGCCCCAGCGTAGAGGTCGCATCGCGAAAGCCGAAGAGGCTTGTCGTATCTTCCCGCGTGCTCTGCAGGGCGAAAGTCCCAGTCACCGAATCGCGGCCTCCGATACCGCGCTCAACGCGCGTCTGCAAAGCATCCTTATGAGTCCCATTCAGCACGGGAAGCTGATAGTTATAGGCTGCGTCGCCAGTAACATTCGGCAGCGGATAAAGATTCAGCAGCGCCTGCGCGACAGGATCCATGCTGCTGACGGTAGTAGTCCGCTGAAGAAGCGTGGGAACAAGGCCCGTGTTATTCGCAGCGTTGTTATCCCGCGTCCATTGATAATTGACCGCAAGATTCGGACCGTGCCGGAAGAGATGCGGAATCTGCAACGGCCCGCCGAACGAGGCTATCGCGGTGAACTGACTGTACCCAGGCTTCGCAGCTTCAGCACCGGAGAGCGCATACGGGCGGGCATCGAGCGCCGAGTCGCCGAAGATAATCCCGAGCCCTCCGTTATAAAGGCCACGCCAATGATTGCGTGTATTGCCAAAGGCCTGGTCGAGCGAGAACTTCGAAGTCGCCGCATTATTCACACTGCCGTTGACCACCAGGCCGTCACGGCGAGCTGGCACCTGTGGTGCCGCGGATTTACCCGCGGAAGCCTCTGCCGTCTGCGGCGAAGCAGCCTCAGGGGCATGCGCCTCCGATACCTTCAGATTGGATAGCATCTGCCCGGCCGGAAGCATCTTCAGCTCAAAGCTGGCCGCCGGTGCACCGGCATGCACGGCAATCTCCTGCTCTACGGGCGAGAAGAGCGGCATGGTAACGGTAATCTTCCAGTTGCCGTCAGAAAGATCGGAAAAGGAATAGTTGCCATGTTCATCCGATGTGGTGACAAACTTTTTCCCGTCCTGCGTGGCCACTACTGTAGCTCCCGGAACCGGAAAATGATTCGACTCAATATGACCATGCTGCTCGGAAGCCTGTAACAGCAGCGGACAGAGCAAGCATGCGGCGATGCTCCACTGCCTCCATCGCCAGCCGAGTGTCTTCTGCATCATCCTGATTCAGCTCTCCGAAGGCTACAGGGTTTTGCTTGCGTATATTCAGGGACTGCGGTGTCGAACAGGATTGTCAGGCGGCTATTGGATGTATCAACACCGCATTCGTAAGCAGGAATAGCTGTAAAAATAATCCCCGACAGACAATTTTCTTATCGCTGTCTTTCGAGATATACGCTCAATTCTCACTTGGAGGCTGAATTTCGTCGATGACCAGTACCGGCAACGGGGCCTTCCCTGGTTTCAGCTCCAGCCCCATATCCGCGACCGCAGTAAAGAGCGTTGCCGAAGAGGATGGATCTGCCTCGGCAGCCTGTTCGGCAGAAACCATACGTTCATTCGCGTCACCGACAAGAATGCTGCCATCCGGTCCTCGCTTCGAGCCCGGAAATTGCACAGAGAAGTCGTAGGAGCCATTCAGTCCTGTCCGGTCGATAATCTTGTGTTCGGTATAAGCATTAAGTATCTGCACAATCATGCTCAGCGGCACAGACTGTCCAATCGTCTGACCATCGATCCCTTGTATGACACTGCCTGGTCCGCCAATCGCGTCGCCGAGCTTTGGCCGATGCAACGCATCGTCCGGAGATGGAAGCTTTAGCTTCGATCCGCCTTTCGCAACGGTAAGGAGATAGACCGGCAGCATCCGGGTCTCCCAGTGCGCCCTGAGATGAAAGCGATCCAGTAAGACAGGCTGGAGCATATGAAGACGCTGTTTGTAGTGGAGCTTTTCTATGACCGGAATATCCGGGCCATCGACCTTTGCCTCGATGGCATAATGGGTTGAGTTCGTCCAGGCTGGCAGATGATCGATCTGGTAGCTCTTATCGATGCCATAGGCAGACTCGATCAAGGCTTTGAGCGATTCGGTTTCACAGTGATAGCCCTCTTTTGACAAGCCGCAGTTGCCGCGATCGTCATGCGTCGGATGTATCGATACAACCGCAAAACGCGGCAGACCTGCGGTGTCCACATCCTGCATGGCAGCAACAGCATCACCGAAGAGCCCTGGCGCCACGGCAAAGCCGACAACCAGAATCGAGGTAATAGCCACAGCGGCTTTTGCGCGACCGCTCATGCGGTCCGCAATAGCGCCTGTCATGATGCGCACAACCCGCCGCTTAAGATCGGCTCCGGTGACTCCGGCCATAGGCGTCACAGGAGATTCGAGATACCAGCGGCAGACGCCGAGAATACTCTCGGCATAGACTTCTGGCCGGCTCCCGGCACACAGTACGGCCTCATCGCAGGCCTGCTCACGCTCTTCGAGCAGCCGCGCGCGGATCATCCAGACCGCGGGATGAAACCAGAAAACGGCAGTAATGCACATGTGCAGGAATGCGGTCAGATTGTCGCGCCTGCGGATATGGCAGAGCTCATGCGCAAGAATGGCATCGACCTGCGCCGGCGAAAAATCCTGGAGCAGGCTGCTCGGAATCAGGATGCGCGGGCGCACAATGCCGACCACACCAGGCTCCACGCTGCCTTCATGCGCGAGGATCGAAACACCGGAAACCCGGCCCAGCGGCAGCGTAACGCGCAGCAAAGTGCGGATGCGATTCCATTCGTGAACATATAGAAACACAACGATGCCTGCGCCACACAGCCACATTGTGGCCAGGAGCGAGAGTGCAAGACCAATCGACGCGTGAGAGCCTGCAGCCGCGTTAGAGAGATTCACCGGGTATGCGGATTGCTGCGGAAACGGCATTGAAAACCGCACCACACCTGCAGTCAGTGCCGCATCATGCGGCTTTGCGATGAAGCGCCATGAGGCATACCGCATCCCCACCCACCTGCCGAGCGAGAGAAACAGTCCAAAAGGCAGGCAGAACTTCACAGAGGCCATCATCCACAAGCGATAGCGCACACGCGCCTGCGCACGATGCAGCATCGCAACCAACAACCATATAGCAAGAAAAACAGCGGTGGACTGCCAGAGATGATTCAACACTGCAGCCGGCCATGGAGAATCTGCAGAAACGATCGCACCGTGGACTGCAAACATAGCTCGCACCGCCTCCTCCTAATTCTCCGTCGGCATTTCGACATGGTCGATGACCAATACCTTCACCGGCCCTTTTGAGGGAACCAGTTTCAGCCCTAACTGCTCCTGCAAGGCTGTGAAGATCGAGGGTCCAGCGTCGCCTGCACCGGAGTCGCTCGAATCTGGCGGTGCATCCTGCGGCGTGAACTTCAGCACAAAACTGTATTTTCCGGTGAGGCCTGTCTGATCGATGATGTCGCGATTGAGATCGCTGGCGAGACTGAATACCAGCGACTTCATGGGGGCTCCATTGAATTTGATCTTGTGCTCCGTGGGAGACCAGTTCGAAGACATGCCGCCGGAGGGAATGGACTTCACATCGGCTGCATTCTGCGCCGCATTCTCCGAGAACTTAGGACCGTTCTTTTCGAGCACAAGGTCATAGGTCGGAAGCTCTCTCGTCTCCCAGTGCGCCTTCGCATGAAAGCGCTCAGCCAGCATATTGACCGCGAATTGTCTTTCCTGCTCCTCCGTGAGGTTCATCTTCTTCACCTCTTCCGGGGTTGGATCGACGGTCTTGGCGTGAATATCCCAGTCCTTCCCTTTTGCCCAGGCAGGGATTCCAAAGATGAGACCGGAGCGAATGTCGTAGGCATTCATAAACAGTGTCACCAGATCGACGTTCGTACCGTCGAACTTCCCATCGCCAAACCCAATGCCCATGCCGTCATTGGCCCCCGGTTTATGGACATGAATGGAGATCACGTCAAACGCCGTTGGTACCTTTGCAGGTGATGTGGCCGCCTGCGCATGAACGCGATCTATCTGTATCAGGCCAGGCAGCACCGGAATGCTCACCGCGGCAAACGCCGTGACGCAAAGCAGCAATTTGCGGCGCATCCCGAGCGCTCGTGGCGCCTCACCCTTCATGATGTACACGATGCGCCGCTTGAGGTCGGAACCTGTGATGCCCGAAAGGCACGGCAGCGGTGACTCGACATACAGACGGCACACACTCAAAATGCTCTCCGCATAAAGCTCTGCGGCGTTGCCCGACTGCAGCACAGCCTCATCGCAGGCCTGTTCACGCTCTGCGAGCAGGCGCGTCCTGATCCACCAGACAGCAGGATGAAACCAGAACAATGCTGCCACGCCCATATGCAGCATGGCGGTCAGGTTATCGCGGCGGCGCATATGTGCCAGCTCATGCTCGATCACGGCACGCAATTGCGGCTCGGAGAGATGAGAAAGAACACCCTCCGGCAACAGCAGCACAGGACGCATGATGCCGAAGATGCCCGGCTCCAGTGCGGTGTCAGAGAGACGCACCTCGATACCCGCAGCAAGATCGAGCTCGATGGGCATCGCAGCACGCACCAAGCGACGCACCTCAAACCACTGCCGCAACCAGGACAAGACAAGAAGAACGAAACCGACGAGCCACATGCCAACCAGCGCTGGAAGCAGAATCCGCTTCACCTGCTGCCACGGATTCGCAACAGCAGCTCCCATTTCACTGCGGGCTGAAGAAGAAAAAGCGCGCTGCTGCAGCGGTTGCGAAACACTTTGCATCCATACAGCAGCGCTATGTTCTGTGCCATGCGCTGGCAGAACAAACTGGGTATGCGACCAGGAGGCAACAGACGCAGCGAGAGCACTGACAAGCGCCAGTGGCACCAGGAACTTGATCGACGCGGCCATCCACACCCAGAAGCGTGCGCGGGCCGGGGCATGGCGCAACGCAAGAGTCAGCAGCCATGCAACGGCAACCGTCAGCGTGGATTGCCACAGATGATCGGCAAGGGCTGAAAGCCAGGCATGGTCAAAGAGCATGAACACATTCATGACTTCTTCCCCTTTTCGCGGGCCAGATCACGCAACACCCGCTCTGCATCCTTCACATCGTCGAGCGAAAGCTTTCCGGATTCGATCAGGTGCGCCATCACCGGCTGGGAGCGCCCTCCAAACAGCGACAGGAGATCATCGATCAGCGTGCGTTGCGCGGATTCGCGGGAGATGGCCGCGGCAAAGAGATGAAAATTGCCCACCTTGCGAACCCTCTGAAGCACACCCTTGGCTTCCAGCCGGTAGACCGTGGTCTGGATAGTCGTATAGGCAGCACGCTTTTTAGCCGGAAGCGACTCCTGGATCTCGCGGATCGAGAGCTCACCCTTCGCCCAGAAGACCTCCATGATCTGAAACTCGAGACGGGACAGTTTGGGATTGGGCATATTTTCCTGATTTACTACTGTGGTAGTAGACACTACTACGCGCGTATGCCACGCGCAAGCTTTTTATCTCGTTGGATAAAAATCTTTCATGGCCACGCCCACGGGCATTGACGCCAGAACCAGTTAGAAGATGATCCGCATCCTCGCGCCCATCAGCACCGTCGAGTACGCCTTCGCCGCGTTTGTCGGATGGATCGAGACTTCCATATCCGGCCCAACTTCCATGCTTGTCGTCAGACGCAACCGATAGAAGGTCTCGATCACGCCTTCCTGGCGTTTGCCCTGACCCGTGCTCGGCTTCGTCCAGTTGAAGGCCGTGCCGAAGAAATCACCCTGCCGTCCAAAGGGCTTGGTGTTGACGACGCCCACCGACTCGATCTGCTTGGTCGCCGTGCCTTTGTCGGTGGCCTGCGTGAAGCGGCCGAAGGGCGCCCAACCGTTGGCGAACTCATGATCGAAGCCGATGCCGCCGCCGTGCCCGCTGCCTAGCGTCTTCGTATCGTTGCGCCACAGCACACCGCGATAGTTCACCCACTTGCTGCCGGGAAAGCCCTTGAACCAGCCGACCTCGATGGCCTCGAGATACTTGCGGTCCGCCAGCGTGCCGATATTCCGCTGCTGCGCGCCCTCGGTATCGACAGCGAGAGCATGCACAAACAAACGCGGCGTCGCCTGAAATTCCATCGCCGCGCCGCCGGCATACGTTCCATCCGAGGCGATAGCAAGATCGCCGTCGTTTTCGCCGTTCAAAAACTGCGTGCGCTCGTCGTTGTTGAACATCGACAGGCTGATGTGCTGATTCGGATGCAGCTTGCCCACATAGAACGAGAGGCGCCGCGCCAGGAAGTCCTGCCGCCAGTACAGAATGTTCAGCGTGATCGGCTCCTGCTCGCCGCCGCCCTGCAGGCAGTTCAGATACAGCCCGGAGCCCAGTTGATCGCTCAGGTTCCACTGCTGGCTCATGCCGATGTTCGTCCCCGAGCGCACCAGCAACCCGATCGACCCTGCCGTGGACTCGGAGCTATACACCGCCCAGTTCCCATTCAGATCGAGACGCCCACTCAACTGATCGTGCCGCACGCTCTCCGGCGTCACCGTCGCGTACTGGTTCAGAAAGGTATAGGTTGCGCCGAAGTTGATATGCGAAGTCTTTGCCGCCCAGTTCCCTGCTGTTCGAAAAGGCTTCAGCGGCCAGCCCAATGGATCGCGCTGATAGAGCGGATCGGCAGGAATCTTCGCCATCGGCCCGGCAATGGCATCGAGTTCCTGCTGGATCGGCTGCCCCTCCGGAAAGATCGCCGGAATGGCCTGCGGCTGGAAGCGCGCATTCCTTTGCGGCTCGCTCGGAATCATGACCTGCGGAGGCGTTCCCTGCGGCTTCAGCTGCGCGGTCGAGTCCTGCGCCCACATTGTGCCTGTCAGCCAAACGCCACCAGCGGCGGCAATCATCCATGAACCCAACATGCGTGCCCACCCACCTGTCGATCTGCGCATCAAGAAAAGGTCCTCTCCACAGCCAGCATAGCTCCGCCCATCACCTTCTCTTCCGTATACTGCAAAACAATCCGTACACAGAGGTCTTCCGCCTGCATGCCCAGCCAGACGCTGTTCGATCGCCGTACATTGCTTGCCGTCACTTCACGCCTCGGCATCGCCTCCGCGCTCTTCCCCGGAGCGCTCTTCACGCTCGCCGCGCAGGCTCAGCAGGACGCGCAACCCGGGCAAGCTCTCAAGCCGATCACAACCGACATGATCGATCAGGCCGCTGCTCTCGCCGGCATCACCATTGCACCCGACCAGAAGCAGATGCTCATCGCCGGCCTTACTCAGCAGCGTGAAGGCTATGAGTCCATCCGCAAGCTCCATCTGCCCAATAGCGTTCCGCCCGCCTATATCTTTGATCCTCTGCCCCCGGGTGCAGTCGTAAATACGCAGAAAAAAACTCCCGTCTACAGCCAGGCCGTCGCCACCATGCCAACCGACCTCGAAGACCTGGCCTTTGCGACCGTGCCACAGCTGGCCGATCTTGTCCGAAGAAAGAAAGTCTCTTCTCTCGACCTGACGGAGATGTACCTTCGCCGCCTCGAACGCTACAACCCCACGTTGCAATTTGCCGTCACCCTCACCAGAGAGCGGGCACTCGCGCAGGCCCGCGATGCAGATGCGGAGATTGCCCGCGGCCACTCTCGCGGACCGCTGCATGGCCTGCCCTGGGGCGCGAAAGACCTGCTCGCCGTCAAGGGCTATCCGACTACATGGGGAGCCGGCGGTTTCGAGCACCAGGTCATCGACGAAGATGCAACCGTCGTACAGCGTCTCGACGCCGCCGGGGCTGTCCTCGTTGCCAAACTCACCCTTGGTGCCCTGGCTATGGGCGATTATTGGTTCGGCGGACGCACGCGCAATCCCTGGAATCCGAAGCAAGGCTCGAGCGGCTCATCGGCCGGTCCCGCTTCTGCGACCTCTGCCGGCTGCGTCGCATTTTCCATCGGCTCCGAAACGCTTGGCTCTATCTCTTCACCCTCCACACGCTGCGGAGTAACCGGACTCCGCCCGACCTTCGGCTTTGTGCCGCGCACCGGCGCCATGACGCTGAGCTGGACCATGGACAAGCTCGGCCCCATCTGTCGCGCGGTCGAAGACTGCGCCATCGTCATGCAGGCTATCTATGGTCCCGATGGCCAAGATCTCGCCGCACGCGAGGCGGCTTTCAACTGGAATGCCGATCTCGACTGGCGAAAGCTGCGCGTCGGATACATTGTCAGCGAGTTTGAAGCCGACAAGCCTGAGCCCGAACAGCCAGCAAAGCCGGACGAGACAGCCGAAGAAAGAACACAGCGTGAAACTGCCCGCCGCGAAAACGAAGCCAGCCACGCCCGGCGTGCCTACGATCGCAACTATGATCTCGCCGCGCTCGATAAGTTGCGCGCCATGGGCGTTTCCCTCGTGCCGGTAGAACTTCCGAAGCTCCCTTACGATGCCATGGCCGCATTGCTCACCGCTGAAGCCGCCGCGGCCTTCGACGAGCTGACGCGCAGCGGCCGCGACCGCCTGCTCACCCGTCAGACAGAAGACGACTGGCCGAATCTCTTCCGCATCCACCGCTTCTATCCCGCGGTCGAATACATCCAGGCCAACCGTGCCCGCACCCTCGCTATCCGCGAGATCTCAACGCTCTTTGAACAAGTCGATATTATTGTCGCCGCCTCGAGCAGCGTGCAATTAACAGCGACGAATCTGACCGGACATCCCGCGGTGATTGTGCCAAACGGCCTGCGCGGTCCCGATGCTCCCACGGCGCCAGTCAGGAACACCGGAGACGACGATCAGGTCGGAGGACCGGGCACACCGGTGAGCCTCACCTTCCTCGGCGGACACTACCAGGATGCGAAGCTATGTGCCTTTGCCCGGGCCTATCAGGAAGCGACAGGATTTCACACGTCGCATCCCAGGCTCGCTTAACGCAGAGAGCCGGACAGGCTCTAGGTTCCCGGGGAGGTGCGTTGCGCATCTTCATGCACCTCCACCCGGTTCCGGCCGGAGGTCTTGGCCTGATACAAAGCGCGGTCGGCATGCCCAAGAAGCGTGTCGACATCGTCCAGTGAAGTCGCGGAAGACGCAGCGCAGCCAACGCTGCAGGTCACAGGAATGAAGTGCTGCTCGAATGGAACGGGCGCCACGGCTATGGCCTGGCAGATTCGCTCCGCCACCTGAACCGCGACCTCGATGTCGGCCTCCGGCAGCACCACCATAAACTCCTCGCCGCCATATCTGCCCACCGCATCCCGCACGCGAATACTGGCACGCAGCCTGGAAGCGACTACCCGCAATACCTCGTCGCCGGCTGGATGGCCAAAGGTATCGTTGATCTTCTTGAAGTGGTCGATGTCGATCATCAGAACCGATGTGGCAGCGGCCGCCTCGGCGCGGGCGCGTTCAGCGGCCATCAACTCCAGAATCGCTCCCCGGTTCCATACATGGGTCAGCACATCGATGCGTGCCTTCATCTCGAGCTCTTCGTTGGAAGCAGCCAACGCCAGCTGCGACTCGGACAGCGCCGCGATCTCAAGCTCACGCTCGGCAAGCTCGGCGAGATCGAACAGGGCGGAAAGCTGGTCCGCGCCGAATTCGCGAGGACTGCTATCTCCGATGCAGAGCACGCCGATGCGCTCTCCATCGAAGTGCAGCGGCACGCCGGCGTAAAAAACCCAGAAATCCGCAAGGATGCTGTCAAAGACGCGCGCGTCGGTGCGGGCATCCTGCACCAGGCATACCCCATCATCGAGAACGGTGTGGTGACAATACGAATCCTTCCGCAGCCCTTCGAGGCCATCGAAGCCCTGGACGCTTTTCAGCCAGGCAAGTTTCTCCCCGACGATATCCAGGCATGCCATCGGTACATCGAACATGCGCCGGGCAAGCCGCGTGATCTTGTCGAATCGTTCTTCCGCTGGCGTACCGAGCAGGCGAACTCTATGGACAGCAGCCATACGTCGGGCTTCATACGGCGAGACCGGTGCAGCTGGCATATTTCTCCTCTGTCCATCGCTCGGACACCCCGATGATAGCAACACCCTCATATCGCAAAAGAGAAGAAACCACAGGCAGCGCTGCCCTCCAGCCAAACTCCATCCCGCCGATAAAATATCCTTCCATGCACATGTCCTTCGATCTGGCCGGCATCTGGCTGGTGGTGGCCTCATTTTTAGCCGGAGCGCTCAACGCCGTGGCAGGCGGCGGCTCCTTTCTCTCCTTCCCCGCGATCCTCGGTGTCGGCGTGCCTCCAATCCAGGCCAACGCAACCAACACCGTCGCTCTGTGGCCGGGACAGTTCACCTCCATTGCCGCCTACTGGGAAGATCTGAAACACAATCTGAAGCTGATAGGGCCGCTCGGCTCGGCTGCGCTCATCGGAGGCTGCGCCGGTGGACTGGTCCTGCTGCATACCGGGCAAAGCACCTTCATGAAGCTGGTTCCCTGGCTGTTGCTCGTCGCAGCCATTCTCTTTGCGGCCAGCGGTCCCATCTCGCGCTGGCTCAACCAGCGCGGACGCGGCGTGGAAGAGACGGAAGTTCATCCGCCGATGCTGCCGCTCTTTCTGCTCATGATCGTGGTGTGCTTCTATATCGGCTATTTCGGCGCCGGCGCGGGATTCCTCATCATGAGCCTGCTCGCCCTCTTCGGCATTCAGAATATCCACCAGATCAACGCACTGAAGGTGGTCACCACCACGCTCGCCAACGGTATCGCCGTGGTCGTCTTCATCGTGCGCGGGCAGGTGCTCTGGCAGCACTGCCTGCTGATGATGGTGACCGCGGCGCTCGGCGGCTATCTCGGCGCAAAAGGCGGGAAGCGCCTCGATCCGCGGCTGGCGCGGGCCTTCGTCATCGCTATCGGCTTCAGCATGGCAGGCTACTTTTTCTGGCGGAACGCGCACTAAGCGCAAGCGATGTCATTCTGAGGGACAATGAAAGCATGAGCCACGAAGGAATCAGGATGGTGTCGGCCGAAGAGGCCCGCCGCGCCGAAGAAGCCGACCGGCCACTGCCGAAAGAGGCCACAGACCCGGCCAAGGTACGCGTCCACAAGACCGAAGGCACCGGCGTTGAGATCGACTGGAAGGACGGCCATCGCAGCGCATGGACCTTCGCATGGCTGCGCCTCGCCTGCCCCTGCGCCACCTGCGTGGAAGAGCGCGAGCGCGAAGGCCGCAAGCCCGGCGAGCCAAAGGCGAAGCCTGTCGAGCTGCTGCCCATGTACCAGGCGCCGCCGCGCCCTGAGACCGTGACTCCGGTCGGCCGCTACGCCATCAGCTTCCACTGGAATGACGGCCATTCCAGCGGCATCTACTCCTGGGATTTTCTGCGACGCAACTGCATTTGCGAGGCGTGCAAAAACAGCTTCTAGCTTCCAGGGAAAAAGCCCAACGCGGCAGGAAGGACCCTTTTTCTTTCCCCTAAAGGGTCGAAGCCGCCCGCACCGGCACGAACAAGCTAAAGGCTAGAAGCTAAGAGCTAAAAGCTAGCCAGGCTGGGCGTCGCCTCCAGCAGCGACCGCGTATACGCCTCGCGCGGAGCGGCGCACAGTTCGAGGCTCGGGCCTTCTTCGACAAGCTTCCCGCGATGCAGCACCGCAATCCGCGTGGAAAGATAGCGCACCAGCGGCATCGAGTGCGAAATGAAGAGATACGTCAGCGCGAAATCCCGCTGCAGCTCACGCAGCAGGTTGATCACCTGCGCGCCCACGCTCACATCCAACGCCGAGACCGGCTCATCGAGCACCAGCATCTTCGGCCGCAGAATCAGCGCCCGGGCAATGTTGACGCGCTGACGCTGGCCACCGGAAAACTCGTGCGGATAGCGCTCCAGCGCGGATTCATCCAGCCCCACCGCGCGCAGCATCTCCGTCACGCGCCCGCGCAACTCGCCTGCCGCGCATGTCTTGTGGATCACCAGAGGCTCGGCCACCAGCTCCCGTACCCTCATCCGCGGATTCAGCGCTGCAAAGGGATCCTGAAAGACCACCTGCATCCGCCGCCGCAACTCCCGCTGGCCGGATCTTCCGACGGGCTGGCCGTCGAAAAGCACCTCACCCGAGGTCGGCTCGATCAGGCCCAGCACCATCCGCGCAATCGTCGACTTGCCCGAGCCCGATTCCCCGACGAGGCCAAGTGTCTCGCCTTCGGCAATGGAGAAGGAGACATCATCGACAACGCGTGCGTCGGGTCCATAGGATTTGGCAAGACTGCGGGCTTCGAGCAGGGCCATGGAAGGAGGATAGCAACTCTGACCTAAATCACCGAAGGATCGCCGATGAGCCCGGCATGCGGATGCGCCGCCCAGTGCTGTTCGACCCGATCCAGCGCCTCGTTCACACTGCCCGCCAGCTGCACCAGCGCCCGCGTCTCCGGCTTGAGAAACCCCTCGGCGAGCACATGGTCCAGAAACGCCAGCATCGGGTCCCAGTAGCCATCGATATTGATCAGCACGCACGGACTCGCGTGAATCTTCAGCACCGCCCAGGTCACGATCTCAAAAAACTCGTCCAGCGTGCCATACCCGCCCGGCAGTGCGAGAAACGCATGTGACCGCTCGGCCATCAGCGCCTTGCGCTCGTGCATGGTGCCCACGGCGTGCAGCTCGGTCAGGTGGCGATGCGCAATCTCGCGGCCGGCGAGTACGTCAGGAATCACGCCGATCACCGGAGCCCCGTCCGCGAGCGCAGCTTCGGCCACCGCGCCCATCAGGCCCACAGTCGCTCCGCCATACACCAGGCCATGCCCACGGGTAGCGATCCCGCGGCCAAGTGCGCGGGCGGCTTCAAGATATGCAGGGCGGCTGCCGGAGGCCGATCCGCAGAAGACAGCAATATTGTGTCGGGGGAGATTCATGCTCCCGCCATCCTATCGCAGCCGCATGAGAGGGGTTAGACGAGCAGCTTCATACCCGGAAGCTTCGCAGCATGGCGGTCAAAGCTCACGGTGTATTCGCATCCGGCATGGCGACCAAGCTGCGCGATCAGGCAATCGGAAAGACCGGCGCGGGACTCCTCGAAGAGATGGAGCGCTTCGCGAACCACTTCGGCTTGCTCAACCACCAGCTCTTCTGCTTGCAGAAGAGCTGTAATGACCGCGACGATCATCTTGCGATCAAATTCATAGTTTCCGCCCAGGACCCAAGCCGTTTCTGCAAGAGTGATGAGAGAAATGAATCCGGGGGATGCGGCAGAGAGAGCATGCATAAACACGCGAACACGAATGATCTGCGCAGGATCATCCTTGGCCAGATAACGGACCAGTACATTCGTGTCGAGCCCAATCATCCTCGACCAGATCCCATTTCAGCGATCGCCTCATTCATTTCTTCAATCGACACAGGCTTCCTGCCAGGCCGATGGAGCATTCCCTCCAGAGAACGAACAGAAATAGTCGCGGGAATGATCTCGTAACGGCCAGTCCGCTGATTGCGAACGAACTCCAGCCGATCTCCGGCCTTCAGTCCAAGCTCTTCCCGGACCTTCGCGGGAACAGTAATCTGGCCTTTCGAAGTAAGAGTAGCCGTAGCCATATGCACTCCTTACGCTTCATTCTATTCCTTACTTTTATAAAAAGGTAAGGAATCCAGCAGGCGATAAAATGGAGAAGACACCTTCAGGATTGGACACATCCCCCTTGCGGCATTTACTGGACAAGCTGAACCCCGAGCAGCGCGCCGGCGTCGAGACCGTCGACGGCCCCGTGCTTTTGCTCGCCGGCGCCGGATCGGGCAAGACCCGCGTCATCACCCATCGCATCGCCTACCTTATCGAGGAGCGCGGTGTCGCACCCGACGCCATCCTGGCCGTGACCTTCACCAACAAGGCCTCGAAAGAGATGGCCGAGCGCGTCGACAAGCTCATCGGCCATAACTCGCTGGCGAAACCGATGGTCGCCACCTTCCACTCCTTCTGCGTGCGCCTGCTGCGCCGCGACATCGAAGTGCTGCGCATCGGCAACGAAGGACTGACGAAGGACTTCGTCATCTACGACGAGAGCGATCAGCAGAACATCGTCAAAGCCGCCATGCGCCGCATGGGCATCGACGACAAGCAGCTCACCCCGCGCACCGTGCTCTCGAAGATCTCCTGGGCGAAAAACCACATGATCGATCCGCAGGAGTACTACCTGAACTCCGCGGATGCCAACGGCGAGCGCATCGCGCACATCTTCGAGGCTTATCGCAAGGAGCTGCGCAAGGCCAACGCCCTCGACTTCGACGACATCCTCCTCGAGGCTGTGCGTGTGCTTAAGTCATCGGCTGAGGTGCGCGAGCGCTACAACCGCCGCTACCGCTACGTCATGATCGACGAGTACCAGGACACCAACCGCCCGCAGTACGAGCTGATGAAACTCCTCGCCGGCGAAGCGAAGAACATCTGCGTCGTCGGCGACGAGGACCAGAGCATTTACTCCTGGCGCGGCGCCGATATCCGCAACATCCTCGACTTCGAAAAGGATTTCCCCGGCGGCAGGATCATCCGCCTGGAGCAGAACTACCGGTCTACGAGCGTCATCCTCGAGGCTGCATCGGCCGTGGTTTCGCGCAACACCCAGCGCAAGGGCAAGAACCTGTGGACCTCGCGCGAGGGCGGCTCGCTCATCGGCTATTACGAGGCGCCGGACGGCGAGAACGAGGCGCTGTTCATCGCCGACACCATCCAGAAATACTTCCGCAAGGTCGGCCCCGAGCAGGAAGAGCCGCGCGCGGCGGTGCTCTACCGCACCAACTCGCAGTCGCGCCTGGTGGAAGAGGCGCTGCGCCGCTACGGCATCAAGTACACCATGGTCGGCGGCTTCTCCTTCTACGAGCGCGCCGAAATCAAGGATCTGCTCTGCTACCTGAAGTTCATCCAGAACCCGGACGACTCGGTCGCTCTGCAGCGGGTCATCAACACGCCGGCACGGGGCATCGGCAAGACGACAGTCGAGACGCTGGAGCGCATCGCGCTCGAAACCGGCACCAGCACCTGGACGGCGATTCAACGCGCACTCCATGAGAAGCTGCTGCCCTCGCGCGCGCTGATCGCCCTCGACACTTTCCGCAAGATCATCGAAGACTCGCGCGCACTGCTTGCTCCGAACTTCGCCGACAAGCTCGCGGCCGATGTCGCGCCCGAAGAGCTCACAGAAGCTGGCGACGCAGCAGAACCGGAAACCGACACCAGCTTCGGCTTCGGCGATGCCGCCGAAGAAGACAGCATCCTGGCCGAGGCGAGCACCGCCGAGGAAGCCACCAGCTTCGATTTCGGCGACGAATTCCAGACCGGCTTCGCCTTCGGTGCCTCCGAACCCGTTTCCTCACCCGGTCATACCGGCCCCGGAGACGAGCCTGAAACCCTGGTCGATGCAATGGCCTTCAATCCCTTTGCCGACGAGCCGCCCGTACCGCACGCTGCGGCATCAGGCCGTGCGCTGCGTGCCGACAAGCTCGCGCCGAAGCAGGAAGAAGCAAGCGCAAGCCTCGAGACCAGCGGCCGCATTGACGGCTTCCGCGCCCCGGGAGACGCCGCGACGCTGCCCGAGCTCATCAAGTTCGTCATCGATCGCACCGGCTACATCCGCTCGCTCGAGGAAGAAGGCACGCCCGAGGCCATCTCGCGCATTGAAAACCTGAAAGAACTGGCCAACGCGGCGCAGGACGCTCAGGAGCGCGGCGAAACACTGGCTGAATTCCTCGACCATGCAGCTCTCGCCAGCGACACCGACCAGTACGACCCCGAGTCGCGCGTGACGCTGATGACGCTGCACGCCGCCAAGGGTCTCGAGTTCCCGCTCGTGCTGCTGGCAGGCATGGAGGAAGGTCTCTTCCCGCACTCGCGCACGCTCAACGATCCAAACCAGATGGAAGAAGAGCGGCGGCTCTGCTACGTGGGCCTCACCCGCGCCATGGACACGCTCTACATCACCCGCGCGCGCTATCGCCGCCGCTACGGCAACGATTCGCCCGAGGCGAGCATGGCTTCGCGCTTCCTCGAAGAGATTCCCTCGGCGCTGATCGAAGAGGCCGCCGGCAGCATGCGCCGGGCGGAAGCAAACTACGGCGGGCGCGGCGACGATCAGAGCGGCGGCCACTACAGCTACGAGGACGAAGACCAGAGCGCGAGCAGCTACGGTTCGAGCTACAACCGCGGCGGCTCGAATTACGGCGGCCGCAGCGGGTCAGGCTACGGAGGGTCGGGCTATAGCCGCGGCGGCTCCAGCTATGGAACTTCGAACTCCTCTCGCGGAGCCGGTTCGTCCGGCAAAGCCGGCAGCGGCGAGTCGCTCGACAACATCGCCCGGTTCTTTGGCGGAAAGGGCGGCTACAGCAGCTCGAGCGCCGGTTCACGACCCAAGGTCGAAGCCCCTGAACCCTCCGGCGGCAAGGGCTTCAAGAGCGGCCAGCGTGTTCGCCATGCCAAGTACGGGGATGGCGTGGTCTTCCGGCGCGAAGGCGACGGTGACGATGCCAAGCTCACCGTGCAGTTCGCGAAGTTCGGCACCAAGAAGCTGGTGGAAAAGTTCGCGAACCTGGAGAAGCTGTAAGAGCCTGTTCACGATCTTCGCGCGAGGGGCAGCAGGAACGGCCAGCAGTCAGCCATAAAGACGGCCAGTGAAACCGCGGCTGGCCGCCGTCATCCTGCGAACCCACATCTCAAAATCGAGATGTGGGGCACCCGGCGCGAGGCGGAGGGTTTACCTTCCCGCCCAAGCGGAGCTTGGACGGGATACCCCTATCCCCGCTGCCTGAGTCCTCACTTGCGACCAGCGGGAGCGGAGGCGAAACGCCTGGACGGCCAGTCCCGTTGCCTATTTCGCAGCTACGCTGCTGTGTTCGAGATAGCGCCGTGCTTCGGCCAGCTCCGGACGTGCCGAGCTTGCCTGTCCTGCCGACTGGACCAGGGCGGCGTAATATTGGCCCGCGTCCTGGTGGTCGCCCGACTTTTCCGCCGCATCGGCGGCATGCGCCAGCCCGTTGAAGCGGTTCGGGCTAAGCCGGAGAGAAACCCGGTACTCCCCCAGCGCCGCCTGCGGCTGTCCCATGGCGAGCAGCATGTCGCCCAGCATCTCCCGCGCCGGGATATCGACCTCACCCTAGCCTACCTTGTCCTGCAGATCGGCCGCCGCACGCATCGTTGCCACGGCGTCCTGAGGCCTGTCCGCGGCATAGTCCGCCCATGCGGCGATCTCATCACGCGTGATGCGGGCTCCCGTCGATTCCGCCGCATAAGCCCGCGGCGTCCCCCTGGTCGAGGCCATCAACCGGTCATATGCGGCCAGATCCGCCTGGGCTGCGGCTGCCTGCTTCAGGTGCCCGTGCGCAACTGCCCGCGCCCACCAGGCCATGGCCGCAATGTCCGGCGGAGCACCAGCCGCCGGAGTCAGATTCGCCGCCGCCGCCCAGTCCTGCATCTCCAGGTCATAGAAAATGGGCAGCTTCTCCTGGTAGTAAGCGACCATACCGGACATGAAGCCGCTACCCATGCCCGGCATGGCGTCGATCCGCGCCAGCACCGCCGGCATCTTCGCCAGCACCGCGCGGGCCTCGGCATCATGGCCGCTCTGCAGGTAGGCATAGAGCAGGAAATCATAGGAGTGCGGCTCATCCATCAGACCGGAAAGCCGGTGCGCCTCCGCCGCATCCGAGGCGCGAATCGAGGCCAGCTGGGAGTCGATATCCTGCGGCCAGAGCCCCAGCCGCGCGTAGATATGTCCGGACATGTGCACGGCGTGCGCGCCCGAAGGGGCGATCAGCCCATAACGGTCTGCGGCGGCAAGGCCCTGCGGTGCCAGCTCAGGGTTGTCGCAGGCGTGGATGACGTAATGCACGACACCCGGATTATCCGGATATTTCACAAACAAGGGCCGGAGCACCTGCATCGCAGCCTCTTCCGGGGCAACGGTGGTGTCGTCAGGAGCCTTGGCCGCCAGAAGAGACAGCGCGTAGAACGCGCCCGCATCCACGTCGTCCGGATATTGGCGGTAGAGCTCCTTCATAGCTGCCGCATAGGCCTGAACGCGCTCGGGATAAGCCTGGGAGCCGGGCTGGTAGAAGTCAGCCAGCGCTGCGATGTAGGCGCGCTCGCGCGGCGTGGGTGCGGCCAGAGACTGCGCCTGCTCGATCTGCTTCCAGCCCTCGGCCATCGTTGCCGCGTCGGGGCGCTGCCATATCTGGTGGTAGAGGCTCATCGCCACGCCCCAGTGGGCCATGGCACAATGCGGGTCCTGGGCCACGATGCGCCGGAATTGCGGCTCCGTCTCGGCGTACCAGAAATCATGCAGCAGAGCGACGCCGCGATTGAATGCCGGCTGCACAGCCGGAGCGCAGGAAACAGGAAAAGCAACCACGCCCAGCTTCTCACCCGCAGGCAGAGCGGGCGAAGCCTTGTCCATGGGCATGTGGCCCGCGGGCATGGAGGACATGGTCTGGCCAGGGATTTGGCCGGTAGAAAGCAGGGGGAGAAGCAGGAAGAGGCCAAAGGCAGACACGTTCATGGCCCGGCAAGTATACGACGGCAGCCGCTCACCCGATTTTCCCGGGGCACCCGGCAACCGGCGGACTTATTCTTCCCGCCCAAGCAGAGCTTGGACGGGGCACCCGCCCACTCACTCGATCTTCTAGTTAAACTAAGTCCAGTGGACTAAGTTCACTCTCGCGACCAGCGGGAGCGGGGGCCGAAGGCGGTTCGCACTGCGCGAAGCAGCCGAAGGCGGTTTGCCCTGCGCAAAGCAGCCGAAGGCGATAAGCCCGCACGGCCAGTGCCGCGACCAACGGGAGCGCCACGCGAAGCGAAATCGCCCTGCGCGCAGCCGCATAGGGCGATTCGCCCTATGCGGAATAGCATGATTTAATCTAAAGGAAGAGATTTCTGGAGAAAGAAGCCCCATTCCGATGGCGGCTGAGAACAACCATGGCGAATACCACCAAGATTGAAGACAAGGCGGAACGGAAAGCGATCAAGCGCACCGCCCGCAAGAAGGCCGCTCCGAAGGCGAAGCGCACTGCGCCCCGCGGCTCCAACAAGAAGAAGACCAAGAAGCTGGCACGCGGCCAGAGCAAGCGCTAGGACTAGCCGTCCAGGCAACGGCGCCTTCGGCGCGTCTGTGCCTGTGTGGACGGTACCGGCTCTTGCCTCCGCTCCCGTTGGTCGCTGCATCTGCGACCGGCTTCGATTCACCGGACGCCACATCTCCCGCGAGATGTGGCGTTTGTCTTTCCCTCTGAAAACTCCACCTGAACCTTATGTCTGCCCTGTTACACTCCCGAGAAGAAACTGCCTGTGAGGAGTCGTACCCTGCCGCGCCAAGCCTTAGCCTGTAAATCGATCGACAAGCTCATCCAGGAGTCGGAAAACCCCGAGACAAGTCTGAAAAAGACACTGGGACCGGTCTCCCTGACCTCGCTCGGCATCGGCGCCGTCATCGGCTCGGGCATCTTCACCGTCATCGGCACGGCCATCTCCGGCGAGAAGTTCGACACCTCCTCCATCCTGAACACCCCGCTCCTCGATTATCTTGTGCACCATACGGCGCTCGTCGGACGTCCCGGAGCCGGCCCGGCGCTGGCACTTTCGCTCGTCCTGGTCGCCATTGTCTGCGCCTTCACCGGTTTCTGCTATGCGGAGCTGGCCTCGATGATCCCTATCGCCGGCTCGGCGTACACCTATACCTATGCCACGCTTGGCGAGCTGATCGCGTGGATCATCGGCTGGGACCTTATCCTCGAATACGCGGTCTCCAACATGGCGGTCTCGGTCGGCTTCGCCGAGCACGCCGTCGGCTTCCTCGACTGGTTCGGCATCCATCCCAGCCTGCGATGGATCTCGCCCGCTTATCTGCCCTCCGGCCTGCAGGACCTGCAGGGACACGACCTCTATGCCTCGGGCTGGCACTTCGGCTTCAACATTCCGGCCTTCCTCATCGTGATGCTGCTGACCATGGTCCTGGTGCGCGGCATCCGCGAGTCGGCGGAGACCAATAACATCATGGTCCTGCTGAAGATCGCCGCCATCCTGGCCTTTGTCGGCGTGGGCGCGCACTTCGTGCATCCTTCCAACTGGAAGCCGTTCTATCCCAGCGGCTGGTCGGGCGTGCTCACCGGCGGCTCGATCATCTTCTTCACCTATATCGGCTTCGATTCCGTCTCGACCGCCGCCGAGGAGTGCAAGAACCCGCAGCGCGATGTACCCATCGGCATCATCGCCACGCTGGTCATCTGCACCATCCTCTACATCGGCGTGGCGGTGGTGCTCACCGGGCTCATCAAGTGGGACTCACTGGTCGACGACGCGGCACCGGTCGTCAATACGCTCAAGAAGGTTTATCTCGCGCACCCCAGCGCGACGCTCAACTGGACGCGCCTCGCCATCCTCATCGGCGCGATGATGGGCATGATTTCGTCCATCCTCGTCTTCCAGATCGGCCAGGCGCGCGTGTGGTTTGCCATGTCGCGCGACCGCCTGCTGCCCTCCATCTTCAGCAAGGTGCATCCGCGCTTCCGGACCCCGGCCGTCTCCACCTGGGTCGCGGGGTTCGTCGTCGGCATACCGGCCGGCCTGCTCGACATCGGCACCTTCTCCGATCTCTCAAACATCGGCACGCTCTTCGCGTTTGTGCTGGTCTCGGCCGGCGTGCTGATCCTTCGCTACAAGGAACCCCATCGCCACCGCAGCTTCCGCTGCCCTGGTGGACCGGTTCTGCCGGTTCTGAGCATCATCTTTTGCGTCCTGCTCATGGCCGGACTGCCGATCATGACCTGGCTCCGCTTCTTCGTCTGGCTGGCCATCGGCCTGGTGATCTACTTCTTCTACAGCCGCAAGCGGAGCGAGTTCGCGAGTAATTAGCGTTCGCTGCTCGCGATTTCCTGGAAGACCACGATGTAGCCGTCCGGATCTTTCACACTGAAGAGCCGGAGCCCATAACGAGCCATCTGCGGGGGCTTGGATTTGAGCCCCCTGCCGGTCAGCTCTTTGTAAGCCAGATCGATATCCGCGCAGTGGATGTAGAACACCGTATCGCCCGATCTTCGCTCCGGAGGCTCCGGCGGCCGCTCGTTCGAGTCATAGATCGTGTTCAGCATGATCTCGGCCTCGCCAAAGCGCAGCCACATCCAGTGCGAAAAGCGGCCTTCGCGCGTCTCCACCGCAGGTGAGGCATTCACGACTGAGAAGCCGAGCACATCCCGGTAGAACGCAAGCGACGCATGCATGTCGAAAACGCCGATCAACGGCGTCAGTCCCAGCGGCGAGAAGCTCATGCTTCCTCCTGCACTCGATCTAAGTCAGCCCCGGAATCGCGTACGACTTCTCCTCATACAACGCCTGGTTGCCGATCACGGTAGCAATGGCAGAGTGGTAGCCGATACGCACATCCGCGACCGGCTTCTTGCCGTTACGCACGCAGTCGAGGAAAGAACGGCAGCAGGCCAATGTCGGATCTTCCGCATTCGGCGTCGAGAGGCGCTCGCCTTCACCGCGATAGGGCATCTCGCCTCTGGGCGAGTACGACGCCCCCGTCGTAATGCCGCGCTCTACCACCTCGGCGCCTGCAGGCGCCGCCTTCGGCTTCTTCGGCTCGTAGTAGAAGGTCGCGTCTTCGATCGTGAACTGCACCGTGCCCTCGGTGCCATACACCCAGAGCTGGTTGCCCATCTCGGCGTTGTCGGTGATGGAGCTGAAGACCATGCGCCGCCCCTTCGAATAGCTGAAGATGGCCTGCACATTGTCGCCGACGGTGCGCCCATCCTGCCAGCGAACAATGCTCGTCGTGCCGGTGACACGCGCCGGCGGCTCATCGAAGACCCAGTTGGCAATGTCGATGTGGTGCGAGCCGAGCTCGGTCAGCAGCCCACCCGAGGTCTCGCGATAGAGCCTCCAGTTGATGAGGTGCTCGAGCTTCTTGTCCGGATCGGGACTGGGCACCGGCCTGCGCCAGTCGTTGTTGCGATGCCAGTACGCGTACACATGTGTTGGTTCGCCGATATGTCCCGCCTGGATGCGCCTTACGCCCTCCTGCACCCACG
Organism: Silvibacterium dinghuense; assembly: GCF_004123295.1. Classification (NCBI taxonomy): domain Bacteria; kingdom Pseudomonadati; phylum Acidobacteriota; class Terriglobia; order Terriglobales; family Acidobacteriaceae; genus Silvibacterium; species Silvibacterium dinghuense. The sequence goes on from NZ_SDMK01000005.1 coordinate 82,289, forward strand.
CCGCATAACGATATTCGAAACCCATCTGGAAGACATGGCCTCCAGCCTCCGCCGTCTTCACCTGATCGCGGCACTCACCGGCGGTGAAGGCCAGCGCCTTCTCGCAATACACTGGACGGCCGGAACGCACCGCGGCCTGCGCATGCTCGGCGTGCAACGACACCGGCGTGGAGATCACAATCGCGTCGAGATCTGTCCGTGCCAGCAGCTCGCGGTAATCCTTGTAATGCGGAACGCTGCGCCCCACCAGCTTGTCCACCTGCGCATAGCGCGGCTCGTAGATATCGGCGACGGCGGCAATCTCGTTGCCCGGCAGGTGCAGGAACTGGCGAATCAGCTCCTGTCCGCGGCTGCCCGGCCCGATCACGCCGATGCGGATGCGGTCATTCGGGGAATTCGTGGCCTTCGCACTCAGCGAATCGAGAAGCATGGCCGAACCAGCGGCCGCGACGGGAACAAACTGCCTGCGATTGAGCAACGATGACTCCTCAGGGGTCTTGACTAGGGGTTGAAGTCGAGCGTGCAACGTCTCGCATCGATGGTATCGCGCCAGCGCATGGGATGGCACGCGGACCCCGTACTTGCACCGGATGACACATCGGCAGCGGGCTCTCCCGTGATGACCAGCGCATGATCCTCCGGCAGCGTCGTGAGCAAACGCCTGCTCTCCGCCACCGGCTCCACGAAAAGCACATTCGAGAGCGCATCGCTGGCCGTCGCCGAAGGATCGACAATCGTCACCTGCAGCATGCCTTCCACCGGCCGCAGCTTTGCCGGGTTCATGATGTGGCAATAGAGATGCCCGCCCAGGATGAAGTGCTTCTCCGCGCAGCTCGCGCTTGATAGAGAAGTGTCACGCAGCGTGATCGTCGAGACGGCCTCGCCCGCGTGATTGGGATCGGGCACGACCACCTTCCATCCCTGCTCGCCCTTCGGCGCATCCGGAGGCACACCCAGCGCATAGATCGTGCTCGAGCCCGCCGAGAGCATCGCTGCCTGCACATGCTCCTCGCGCAGGATGGCCACGGCCTTGTCCACGGCAAATCCTTTGCCGATGCCGCCGGGATCCAGCTCCACGCCCGGCGCAGTGAAGCGCACCGTGCGATTCGCCGCATCGAGCACCATCTTCTGCCAGCCCGTCTCCGCGCGCAGCTGATCGAGCTCCGCCTCGGATGGAATGCGTCCCTCGTGCCGGAAGAACCCCCAGCCCTTCATCAGCTTTCCCACCGTAATATCGAAGCCGCCGTGGCTCACCTCGCTCCAGTGCTGCGCCGCTGCGAGAAAGGCGAAGGTCTCGGGATCGGTCGTGACGGGACCGGGATACGCCTCGCGATTGATGCGCGACAGCTCGCTCGACGGCCGGTAGTTGCTCAGCAGTTCTTCCAGCCGATCGATCTCATCGAAGACCGGCCCGGCCTCGGCCTCAGCCTGCGCGCGGTCAGCAGCGTAAATGTAAAGCGTGTACGTCGTGCCCATCGCCGGATGATCGAGCGTGAAGAGCTGCGGCTTCGCCTGCGCGTCAGCAGGCATGGTCAGCAAGATTGAGAGCAGTGCCGCAGCGAGAAAACGCATCGGGAACCAGAGTAGTGGGCGGCTGCACTATGCTGCAAGACGGGACCAATTACACGTGCGGCACTGCCTGAATTTGAGGCCCTAAATCTAAATATTGTGGTTTCGCATCGTAGTTAGGCAATTTAAGAATGCTCTTATATTGAATGACTGACGATAAGCCGACATGTCAGGACTAATTGAAAGATCCGTATTCTGTGGGTCTTACCTTGAGCCGGCCGGTTCAGCTTGTTGAATGAGGGTCGCAGAGAGGAAAGAAATCGAGAGCGGCAGTCGCACGCTCAACTGCAAAAGTCCCGTGTCGAGGTCAGGTGTGTCGGCGAGCAGGGCAAAGCCAGTGATGGGTTGGTCAGACGGCAGAAGCCAGGACATCGTGCCGAGCCCTTTATGGTGACCGGGCGTGGTGAACTCGACGAGCTTCTTACCTTTGTATGTGAGGTGATCGGATGGGAAAGGACCGAAAGTATAGTCCGAGGCGGGACCAAAGCCTTCTGCGATGATCTTGCGGGCGTAGTTGCGGTACGCCGGAAAAACACGAGCTACCGTCCGCGCCACTTCGAAGCGGCCCGATGTGCCGCCATCCCAAGCGGAGAGTTGAATGACTGGACCCGTGAAGCCCTTCCAATCCTTGTGTTCTAGGATCTTTGCGCTATCTAGTGCCTCAGGGGCCACATACAGAGTCTCGCCATCAGACCCGATTGTGACAAAACAGTTCCAGCCTCGTGGACCGAGCGTTCCGAACTGACCTGCGTCACTTTTGTACTCATACCACGCTAGCTTGTTAGCGATTTCAGGCGAAAGGTTTACCAGCTTCGGTGAGCCTTTCGCAGCTGAGAAGGAGCCCGTCTGGCCGTCTCCAGGGCACCCGACGTATGGCACGGACGTTTGAGCAAACGCTGACAAGCTCGCTGCTGCGACAAGTGCGACGGTTGCGTGCCAGACTACGCCATGAAACCTCATCAAGCCTCCATTAAAAGCCATCTGGACTTTGGAAACAGCATAACTCCTCATAAACGCCGTTCTCATCAGCGATTCCCCTCCAAGAGTCCCAAACCAACGGCTCCCTCCACGCCCCCGCAGTAAGATGAAGACGCGATGATCATCACTGATAACGAATTCGTCGACCTGCCTACGCCGTATGGCCCGATGCGCACCCACATCTTCCGCCCCAAGGCCGCGGGCAAGTATCCCGGCATCGTCTTCTACAGCGAAATCTTCCAGGTCACCGGGCCCATCCGCCGCATGGCCTCGCAGATTGCCGGGCAGGGCTACATCGTGGCCGTGCCGGAGGTTTACCACGAGTTCGAGCCCGCGGGCACAGTGCTCGCCTATGACCAGGCCGGCTCCGACCGCGGCAACGCGCTGAAGACCACCAAGGAGCTGGCCAGCTTCGACGCCGACGCCAAGGCCGCGCTCGACTATCTCGCCTCGCGGCCGGACTGCACCGGGCGGCTGGGCGCGATGGGCATCTGCCTCGGCGGCCATCTCGCCTACCGCGCGGCCATGGACCCCAGGGTGCGCGGCACGGTCTGCTTCTATGCCACCGACATTCACAAAGGCAGCCTGGCCAAGGGCATGAACGACGACTCGCTCGCCCGCACCGGCGACATCAAGGGCGAGCTGATGATGGTGTGGGGACGGCAGGACCCGCATATCTCGCTCGAAGGCCGCATGACCGTGCTCAACCGGCTCAACGAGGCAGGCGTGACCTTCAACTGGCACGAGGTCAACGGAGCCCACGCATTCCTCCGCGACGAAGGCCCGCGCTACGATCCACAGCTCGCACATGCGCTGCTCGGCCTCGCCTATACCTTCTTCCATCGCCGCCTGGGCATGGGAGACGACGAGTAGCAGCGCGCAAAGCGGGCATCGCTTCCGATGCCCGCCGCACTCTTGCGACAATAGGAAGAGAGTGCAGAACGAATTACGCAATACCATCGGCATCGACTTTGGCACCACGAACAGCTCCGTCGCCTTCGCGCAGGATGGACAGGTCCGCATGGTGTCCTTCCCTCTGGGCACAGGCGGAGAAACCTTCTCCTCGCGCTCGCTGCTTTATCTCGAGCGGCAGATGCACGCTCCGCGCAAGCCCGTCTCCGTCTGGACCGGCCCGCTCGGCATCGAGAAGTATCTCGCCCATGACGGCTTCAGCGACGAGGCGCAGGGCCGCCTCATCCAGTCGCTCAAAAGCTATCTCTCGGCGCGCACCCTCACCGGCACTGAGATCTTCGGCAAGCAGTATCGCTTTGAGGATCTCGTCGCCCGCATCCTCGCCAACCTGCGTCTGCGCGCCAGTGAAGCACTCGGCTTCGAAGTAAAGCGCGCCATCGCCGGCCGCCCGGTCATGTTTGTCGGCGCAGAGAATGAGGACGACAACGCCTTCGCAGAAAATCGCCTGCGTTCGGCCTTCGAGCAAGCCGGATTCACCGACGTCACCTTCGCCATGGAGCCGGTGGCAGCTGCCTACGCCTACGAATCCGCAGTCGAGCGCGACGAGCTGGTGCTGATCGGAGACTTCGGCGGCGGTACTACGGATTTTTCATTGCTGCGCGTAGGCCCAGCAGCACGCGCATCGGGACAACTCCAGGTGCTCGGCAACAGCGGCGTCGGCATTGCCGGTGACGCTTTCGACGCGCGCATCGTGCGCCGCCTCATCTCGCCCGCACTCGGCTCGGAATCGGTCACGCTCTCGGCCGGCAAGAAGCTGCCCGTGCTGCCCGCATGGGTGTACGCCAACCTCGAACGCTGGCATACGCTCTCCTTCCTGCGCACGCACGCCACCATGGACATGCTGCGCATGGCCGAGAAGCGCGCCGCCGCGAAGAAGGCGCCCGAGCGTGAACAGATTGCCGCGCTCATCACCATCGTCGAACACGATCTCGGCTACCGCCTCCATCAGGCTGTGCAGCGCGTCAAGGTCGAGCTCTCACGCCATGAGCAGGCCGAGTTCGTTCTCCATGCCGAGCTATTGCACCTGCGCGCAGCGGTCACCCGCACACAATTCGAAGAGTGGATCTCGCCCGAACTGGAACGCATGTCCGAAAGCCTCGATGGTCTGCTGCAGGATACCGGCATCGCCGCTCATCAGGTCGATCGCGTCTTCCTCACTGGAGGTACCTCGCTCGTGCCTGCCGTGCGGCGCATCTTTACCTCGCGCTTCGGCGAAGACCGCGTGCAGAGCGGCGAAGCCTTCACCTCGGTCGCGTATGGGCTGGCGCTGATGGCCGCGCAAGAGTAATACGACGATCTAACTCCATGCGCGCAATTCCGGATAGCGGGCATAAATGCGGCGCTGATCCTCCTGCGAAAGCTCGCGCAGCCGTATCGGCTTGTCCTGTGGCCGGGTTCCCTTCTGATTGAGCACGTTCATCAGGCTCCATTCCCGCTGCGGCGTTGCAGGTTCCTGTGCCGGCAAATCATAGCGGGTAAAGTCGATCACCTGGTGCGGCGCATTTCCACGCAGCGAGTGCAGCAAGGCCAGACGAAACTCCTGGTTCATGTACCACTCGATTTCTAAATCTTTTTCAGAGCCAGGCGCACCCGTCCCTTGCTCCTCGAAACGATAGTTGAGCGAAGCATTGTCGTGATGATGCTCGCGCCATTTCATACCGAACTCGCCTTCGGTCAGCACCTGCGTATCCGGCCAGCGCTCCATGATTGCCTGCAGCCACCAGGCGAGATCTTCGTCGTGCCCGAGTGAAGTCTCCCATATGCCAGTCACCCAGCCAAAGCCATTCAGCGAATAGCCGCGGTCGAAATGCACAGCCGTGGTGTCGATCATCTCCCTGCGGCCCATATCGCGGCCGAGATCCTGCACGGTCTCGATAGGCCCCACGCCCATGCGGCTGTTGAAGCCATTTTGAAAGCCTTCGCGGCGCGCTGCAAGAAAATCGCAGGTCCAGCCATCGAGGCAGACACAATCGATGAAATCCTCCTTGCCCTGCGCGGGCTTGAGATAATGCTCGCGGCTCGGATAATAGGGATAGCAGATGCCTCCATCGCCGTCGCCGTGATCGATGCCGTGCTGGCTCCAGATCTGCCCCTGGCAGACATGAATGCCTTCGTCGTGTGCGAGCCAGTACTGGTTCTGCGCATCGAGGAATCCGGCAACGACACATTGTGGACGATACCCGCCGCCAACCATCTTCGAGATCTGCCCGAGCGCAGTATGAATCGTCTGCCGATTCTCCTCGCGCGTATTGTACATGGGTGCAAAATATCCGCCTGGAATGAAGGTGATCTCATCTCCATAACGGTCGTGGTAGGAAGCCAGCAGGCGGCGTGCCTCTTGATATTCTGCGCGCGTGTCCTGCAGGGCGAGCCAGCTGATTGCCCATGTCATGCGCGCCTGCGGACAACCACGGGCAAGAGCCTCGCGCCGCGAACGAATATGAGCGGGACTGTTATCCGCCGATTCGTCTTCACCGATGGAGCGGGTTCGGGTAACTTCCACCTGGTTCACGCGAACAACAGAGACATGCGTAAGAAAGCGGCCGCGCAGTGGTGGAGCAGCAGCCGTGGCAAACGCCGCCGGTCGTGCCGATGCGATGGCTGCTGCGGATAATCCTGCATATTTCAGAAACTCTCTTCTGCTTCGATGTGCGTGCATGACCTGTCCTTGTTCGCGCAACTTGCGGCTCATTCGCTAGAGGGTGTTATGAACTTTCCGGCGGTCGTCGCTGGGCGCCAATTTTTACGAGGTCGAGGAGCGAGTTGCGACGGATATCGGGTTATATCCGAGCAGCGAGCGACGAAGAGATCGGGAAAATTGGCCCCAGCCCTGAAGGGTTGCGGGGAAAATCGGCCCATACTTCGTTGTCGGCCTCGCCTAGGAATAGCCTATGTCTTCGTCCTCCGCCTCGTCTGGGCCGATTTTCCCCAGCAACGACGGCCACCTGAAAGTCCATAACACCCTCTAGAACAGCCTCGACAGCCAGCAGGTGAAACACAGGCCGGCAATCTGTTTTTTTGAAAAATAGCGCTTGACGAATTTGTAAGAATGCGGGCACTATGATTGCCGTCCCATGGAATCGTTTCCACGAATACCGTGTTGCCGATTATATCGCTACAGAGTTCCTGCTCACGCACCAGTGAGTAGAGATCCTCTGTAGCGTATCGCCAGTGCCGGACTCATAGAGCACGCAGCACCATCACTGCTGTCCCATATCAGTATTCCGCTTTCGCTACAGCCTTGCCGGATGATCCTGGCAGCGCTGTGGCATCGAACGGTGTTGCACTTTTAAAAGCACGCATCACTTAGGCAAACACTGCTGCACATCGATAGCCGCCGGCATCGCAGATACCGCTGGCCGGAGCAGGTGCGCCTTTTCAGCGGCACTGCTGCATACCCATGCATACGTATAGCCGTCGTATCGAGCTCTCTCGAACGAGAAACTCGATCTGCGCCTGCGTGTGCTTTGCCGAAATGCACGGCCACGTTCGCCTGGCCGTCTAATCACAACGATCGCCTTCTTTGCTTCAGCACGTTTCCAGATCAAGTGTTGCGCAGTAAGAGGAGACCTCTCGATATGACCCCACGTGCAAATCACCCACGCTTATCAGTGAGACCAACTTCACCCCAAACCCACGGCACTATGCGCACCCTCGCCAGTCTCTTTGCCTTCTTCTTCCTGTTGAGCCTGGCCCTGGTTGCGCCTTACCGCGCATCGGCGCAGGAATATCGCGGCACCATCACCGGCCTGGTAAGCGATCAGGCAGGAAGCATCATTCAGAATGCCTCCGTCGTCGCCAGCAGCCCCGAGCACACCTACCGGGGAAAGACAGATGCGAAGGGCGAATACTACATCCCCTACGTACAGCCAGGCACTTACCAGATCAAGGTCGATGCGCCGGGTTTTAAGTCCGTCGCACATCTTGGCGTAGTCGTCGAAGTCTCGGCTAAAGTCTCCGATAACTTTCAACTGCCGATTGGCTCGGTGAGTGAGACCGTCACAGTCAGTGAAAATGCTCTTGAGCTGAGCACCGCAGACGCCTCGGGCGGAACAGTCATCGACTCAGAAAAAGTACAGAACCTACCCCTCAACGGCCGACAGGTCTATATGCTGATGAGCCTCACGCCAGGCGTTCGTTTCACGCAGACGCAGTTTGGCCCTGGTGGCTACTCCGGCACTCGCGGATGGGACACATCGAATGCTTATTCCATCAGCGGCCAGCCTGGCACAACCAATCAATTCCTGCTCAATGGTGCTCCTATCTCGGTACAAGGAGGCGGCCCCGCCGGCACCTGGAATATCTCGCCGACGATCGATGCGGTGCAGGAGTTCAAGATCATGACCATCACCTTCGATGCGCAGTATGGCCGCGTCGGCGGTGGCGCAGTCAATATCATCCTCAAGAACGGCTCACCGCATTTTCACGGTACGCTCTATGACTTCTGGCGTAACTCGGTCCTCGATGCGAATACCTTCCAGCTCAACCAGGAGAACGAAGCCAAGCCCTTTCATAACGAGCATCAGTTCGGCGGCACGGTGGGCGGACCGTTTCTCAAACACAATGCCTTCTTCTTCTTCAGCTACGAAGGCTATCGGCAGGTGCTCCCGGCCGGCGTAGTCACCACCGTTCCTACAGCCGATCTTTATCCGGGCAGTGATGGCTCTGTCGATCTTTCGAGTTATCTCACCTCAGTCGGCCGCACCGGAGGCATCTACGATCCGGAGACGACGGCCTGCATGGTGGAAAGCAGCACCGGATGCACGACATATGGACGCCAGCAATTTGCCGGGAACATCATTCCTGCCAACCGCATCAGCTCGGTCGGTCTTGCCTTTATGAAGCTCTTCCCCGCGCCTAACCGTTCCGGTTATACGAATAACTACGTCTTCAACGGCAAGGACCGCTATCGCTATAACATGCCGATCGCGCGCGTCGATTATGACTTTACCGACCGCACAAAGCTCTACGGCATCTTCGCATGGTGGTCGGGCCACGAATACCGCAACAGCAATGGGCTTGTCGGTCCGGCCATCACCGGCGACATCGACAACTATCGCTCCAGCCTGACCCAGGTACTCGATCTAACGCACACCTTCAGTCCCAGGCTGATCGGCGATATCCGCGTTTCTTTCAACCGCTACTACTATGCCGATCCCGATGGCACTGTTTCCGCCGGCCTGAATACTCTCACAGCTGGAGACGTAGGGCTTTCCATGCCGAAGATTCCTACGACGGACAAAGACTACGCGCCAGAACTCTCTCTCGGAGATAACTTCCCGAATATCATCGGCAACCAGGTAAATCCGAATATCTTTGAGACCTACGACGTAGGTCCTTCGCTCACGCATGTACTGGGTAACCACAACCTGCACTATGGCGCCGAGTGGTCGCTCTATCATGATGTGCCTTCCGGCATCGGCCGGCCGAATGGCTACTTCGGATTCGGCACCGACTTCACACAGGAGAATCCTTTCCAGCAGCACGAGGACGGCTCGATCATCGCCAACCTGCTGCTTGGTTATTCTGACTCCGGGGGCGTGGACTATAACATCGCTCCGTATGAGTCCTACCGCTATGTTGCCGGCTATGTTCAGGACGACTGGAAGATAAGCCGGAACCTTACTATCAACGCCGGCATTCGCTGGGACGAAGAGTTTTCTCCCATCGAGCGGCATAACCGCCTGCTGGCCGGCATGTGCCTCACCTGCGTCAACCCTATCTCCAACAGCGTGCCATCACTTGCACCGCTCTATGGGACCGTGCTCTTCGCCAGCAGCAGCCAGCCGGCCTATCCGAATAACACCGCCTACTGGCAGCCGAAGATCGGTCTCTCCTACGGCTTCAGCAGGAATACGGTGCTGCACGCCGGATACACACTGAGCAAAGCCTTCGGCATTGAGCTTGGCGGTGCCTCGGCGTGGAACGAGTCCACCGGATATAACGATTCGCCGGATGGCAATCTGCATCCCGGCACCGGCTTCATCGACGGCAATCCGTTCCCGAACGGTTATGTCACGCCGCCCGGCAACTCGCAGGGCGCGCTGGCGCTGGTCGGAACCGGCTTCGGCATCGACATGCGCGACCGCAAGATCATCCATGTGCATCAGTGGACGCTCGGCATCCAGCAGGCTCTGCCCTTCCAGATGCTCGGCGAAATCGACTACCTGGGAATCCACGGGGACAATCTGCGCGCCTCGAAGCAGCTCAATGCTCTCAGCGCACAGGATTTCGCAGAAGGCCACGCCAACCCGAACTATCTGGATCAGCAAGTTCCCAACCCGTTCTATGGAGTGCTGCCCAGCACGGTCTCACTGGGGCAGAATCCCACCATCCAGGCTCGCTACCTGAAGGTTCCGTATCCGGCCTTTGATGGAAACATCTACGACTACACCTATCCCGGCGGCTACAGCAACTACGACGCTCTGCTGGCCAAGCTCGAGAAGCGCTTTTCCGGCACCGGCGTACTGTCAAAGGGGCTCAGCTTCCTGACCTCCTTCACCTGGTCGCACCTGCTCTCGGCCACAGGCTATCTCAACAACAACGGAGCCGGACTGGCCGATCCGAAGCCCTACTACACCACCGACGGTGGCGACCGGCCATGGGATCTCGCATTCAGCGGACTCTGGGGCCTGCCTGTCGGCCGCGGTGGAGCGTTATTCTCCGACGCGCACGGCATCCTGGGCCAGGTCGTCAACGACTGGCAGATGGAATGGATCTTCCAGAATGACGGCGGCACACCGGTCGGCTTCCCCAATGGCTATAACTATAACTGCGGAAACTACAACATCCTTTCCACGCATAAGAGCTGGAAGAGCTACATCAACAATTCCGATTCTTCCTGCTTCTCAACTTTCGCCGAATACACGGCTGTGACCCAGCTGCCGATTACAACGAAGATTCGTAATCCCTGGGCACAGCAGACGGCGATCGGCTTTGAGAAGAAGTTCCGCATCCGTGAAGGCACAACCCTGCAGTTCAAAGCCGAGGCCTTCAACCTGACGAACACAGCAATCTTCGGCGGTCCGAACACCGGCTCGCCGGATCAGGAGGTCACACGCAATACCAGCGTAGCCAGTGATAACCAGCCGGGCTCATGGTCCGGATACGGCACCATCGGCTCAACCGAACAAAACTTCCCGCGCCAGATTCAGATGTCGTTGAAGCTGCAGTTCTGAATCACCGCAAGAAGAGCGCACAGCGTCCTGCTGCTGCCTGAAACAAGGCAGCAGCAGGACGCTTTTTTATCGATGCTTCCGCAAAGGCCTGGGCTACACAAGAAAAGCTCCGCGCAAAGCAAACGATCATAGCCTAGGGCGTATCCACATAGAGCTGATATGAAACTAAAGAACTTGCCCTTATCGTTGTCATCCCGGCCGGAGCGCAGTGGAGGGACCTGCGTTTTTGTTTAGCCCGCAACACTCCAACTCGCGACCAACGGAAGCGGAGGCCGAAGGCACATTCGCCCTGCGCGCAGCAGAACCGCAGGTTTCTCCACTCCGCAGGACCACAAAACGGTCCTGCTCCGGTCGAAATGACAGCCTTTTACTAGCGCTCTATGGAGATACGGCCTAGGAAGAGGACAAGCTCGTCGGAAGATGAGATTTTGGGATCTGAAGATGGTGGACGCGGTAGGAATCGAACCTACAACCTGTCGATTAAGAGTCGAATGCTCTGCCAGTTGAGCTACGCGTCCAGATTGTGAGAAGCAACGCTTTACAGCGAAGGCTTTCGTTGGCCGGGAATCACTGTCGTGACTCAACCGCCTCTATGAATATAGCACAAAGTTTAGATTGCGCCAGTCGCTCCGTGGAAAACCGGAAAGAAGCCTCTCGCGATGCTGCGATCAGAAACTAAACGCCAATCCGGCTTCGATGGCACGCGACTCCTGCGCAAAATAGAGCAGGCTGCCATCGCTGGTGAGCACCGGCCTGTAGCCCTGTGCCAGCAGGTTGCGCACATCGATCATCGCCTCCATGCCGTTCGGCAGGAGGCACCGGTAGTGCAGCGGCTGGCGAAGGTAGAAGCTGAGATAAGGATCGGCCAGGCTGCGGTTGAAGGAGTCGACCGCGGTGAGCGTATTGCCCGGCTGCCAGCGATAAGAAGCCTGCCACTGCGTCTTGGCTCCCTGCAGCTTGCCGCCAAACGAGGCAGCCACCGTCTCCGCGCGGCCGGGGTGAATTGCGGCAATCGTCTGCTGCAGCGAGGCCGGTGCAGCAGACGACGAGCCCGATGCGGCATCCATCGTCATCGCGTTGCCCATGGCCGCGGCGACGGAGATCCACATGTCCTGCGGCAGCACGTCGCGCAGCTCCGCAACAATGCCGTTGGTGGAATAGCCCTCGCCTGCGATCCGGAGGGTATCCGTGGACGCGTCGTAGAGCAGGTCGTTCTCTTTCCAGTCGGCTTCGCTGACCGTTCCGCCGCCTTCGATCATCGGATGCTCATCGCGATCATGGTAGACAGCCATCGTCCAGCGAACATTGCCGCTCTCGTGACTGAGGGCCAGCTCCTGATGCAGCCCGTGCTCGAGGAGAAGATGCCCATCCGCCTCCCCGACAGCCGGAACCAGCGTGCTCTCGCGGTCCAGTTGCCCGGAGCCTTCGAGTCCGGGAGAGGTGGTAACGCGATAGGCCAGCGAGGTATCCCCGGCCTTCACCTGCACCACCCCAAAGGGATGGCTGGCAACTTCCGTCCCGCCCAGGTGAATGGCCTCAAATTCGCTTCCGCCTTCCAGATGGATGGCAGGGGTAAGATCCAGGCTCTCCGCCGAGCGGAATACCAGCGCCTCGAGGCCCTGTGCATCGGGTCCACCCGCGATCTCCGGACGATCGAGAAAGGCGGCTACGGTCTTCAGAGTGCTTACCGGGGAGAGCTGCTGCTCATATCCAACGACGGTATTCAGCGAGGTATTTCCGGCCTGACTCAGATCGGCGCGGACCAGCAGCTGCTTGGTGTCGTCGGTATTGCGGCGCATCTCGAAGCCGTTGTGTACGCCTCCGTCTCCAAACCCGCTCTCGCCGCCACGCACCGAAACCCGCGCCTTGAGCGCCTGGTTCTGCCCATCGGCCTCCTGCAGCACCACCAGCGGACCGTCGCCGAGGACCCGCAACAACGGGCGATTGGCAGAGAGCCGCAGCGTCCAGGTCCAGTCGTCCTGAGGCTCGTCCACCTGGCGCGGCTGTGCCGGGAGCCATCGGAAGGCCTCGTAGAGGGTGGTCAGCGTAAGGTTGACGACCAGTTTCGAGCTCGGGGCCACATGCAGGTTTTCGCGGAGGGTGGGCAGGAAGAGCGCAGCTGTCGCCTTGACGCCATAGACGCCAGGAATGATCCGGGGCAGAGAGTAGTGGCCCCGGTCATCGGTAAATGTCTGAGAGATCACGCTGAGATCGGGACGGACAAGCTGGACGAGAGTACCGATCTGGGGAGCACCGCCGGCATCGCGCACCACGCCCGAGACCGCGCCATCGCTCAGAGCGCGGGCAGGCAGCTGCAGGGCCGCGCACAGCAGCACGAAGATCGGGACGTAAATGGTCAGCCTTCTCGTCACAGGTTCAACTTTATGGATTGCTCCTGGCCGCCAGCTCCAAAACATACTGCAAACAAACAGGGCGGCTCTGTGGCCGCCTCTGCAGGACTTCCGGGTTAGTCCACGGTAAACGGTGCAGACTGGGCGATCTCCTGGCGGGAGACGCTGTCATTCACCAGCACCTTCACCATGTACTTGCCGGGCTGGAGGCTTGCGAGGGGGAGACTCTTTTCGACCGTCAGCTGGTCGGAATTGGCGCTCATCTTCCTGGAATCCTCCTGCGTATCCAGCAGCGCCTTATTGGACGCAACGTCGATGATTTGGTAAGTAATCGTCGCGCTGTTCTGCTTACTTTTTTCGTCGATGCCCAGGTTGTATACCTGCATCCAGAAGTTCAGCTTCTGGTCGCGGTGGAAGGTCACCGGGTCCATCGGGCCCGCGGACACGCGCGGCCGGATGAAGGTATTGCTGATGATGAAGTTACCGGTGCCGATCTGCTTCGAAGGCACGCGCTCCATCTTGTCGGCCAGGATCAGCGACGAGGCCGAGAGCCTGTCATCGTCATACTTCGGCACCGTGATGCCCTGTGCCCACATGCCGACGTGATCGGGGTTGTTCACATCCTTGATCACGATGTCGACGCGGTAGCGGCCCGGACGCAGCGGAATCGCCTTCCAGTAGAGCTCCGACGTATCGAGCGTCTTGGCAAGCAGCTCTTGCGGCTGCTCAACCTCGACCGGGTCCTCGAAGGTGTAGACGACGTGATCGGTGATCGTCGAGACGCGGCCGAGGATGTTCACCACACCCTTGGAAACGCCTTCTTTCGTCTGGAAGGTGATATCGCGGTTCTTGATCTGCAGAGTGATCGGCACCAGCACCGTATCGTCGGTCACCTTCACATAATCAGTGCGCACTTCGAACGGGAAAACCGGCCCCGTCAGCAGCTTGTGATCCGAGATAAAGGCTTCCAGGTCCTTGAACTTGACCGGCGGGGGAGCCTGCAGCTTGGCATACAGCTCGAGCCGGTCGAATTCCTTGCTCTGCTGCTGCGAGCTCATCGGGCCGGTGCCCAGGTTCTCGAGTCCACCCTTGAAGCGGTCGGCCTGCTTGGCCATGCCCATCTGCTCGTAGAGCGTCGCGCCCGCACCTGGAACGTGCAGCAGGGCGTCCTTCTCCGAGCGGTCGATGGTCATGTGATAGTCGCCGCACATGCAGGTGTCGACGAATTCGATATCGATGTTCTCGCCGATGCCTTCGAGATAGCGGTAGTGCCACACTTCAAAGGGATAGGTCGAAGTTTGGCCGCCGCCTTCTTCCATGGGACGGTCGTACATACCGCCCGAAGGATGCTCGTCCTTGCTGTCTGGCGGACCGAAGGCGATGTAGATATGGCCGCGGTCGGTCTTCCAGCCAGGCTTGCCGGCGGCAAAATGCTCGTTTGCGTAAGCAATACGGCGATAGTGCTCTTCGCGGAACTCGTTCTCGGGCGAATCCGGGTTCGGATTGCGGCGCTGCCAGAAGGCTTCGATGAAGGAGTCACGCTCTTCGTCGTTGCTGAGGCTCTTGAAGGCCTTCAGCTCCTGGTCGGTGATGATCCAGTGGACGTCTTCGTCGACCCACTTCTTATAAATGCCGTGCAGCTCCTGCTTCAGTTCTTTCTGCTGCTTGAACTTTTCCTTATCGGAGAGCTGACGCTTGAGCGGGTCAGGAGTCTGGTCCTGGCTCTGGCTGTCCGCGGACGCCTGGGGGTCGGCCTGCTGGGCTCGAACAGAAGGAAGAAACAGGAACGCACCAATGGCGATCGCAAAAATGGCGGAGGTACGACCCTTAGACATACGCCGTCTGACTGCTCCTCTACAGCTATCCGATTTTACGGGCTTGAAATAAGAGATTCAAGCACCGGAGCCGCTTCCGTCAACCTGCCAGGCAACCCGCCCGGCCTGTGGAAAAGGTGCAAATCCCCAGATGACATCCCGGATTCCACGCTTCGCCCATGCCCAGATGGCTCACAATCCGCGCTGCTATGATGGCTGACGCGGAGTCCTGTCTCTCGCCAGACCGGCTCGAAGATAAGACTCGGGCGGCAGGAAAAGGACAGCGATGCCCTGTGGATATCTGAGACCGTCCGGTTTCGTACATTCCGGCTCTGTGCCATGGAACCGATGCCCGGTCCGTTGCGTATTTCTGCCGAGAGGTGGCGCGTAAGCGTCTGATTACGGGATAAAAGCTTGAAAAAAATCATTCTTAGCGTACTTGCGGTCGTCGTGGTGGCAGGCATTGTGGTGTTGACGATCGTCCGGGCACAGTCCGGCTACACCAAGGTCTATACCGGCAAAGTAGTACGCCAGGACCTGGTCTCGACCGTCAGCGGCACCGGGCAGATCAAGCCTAAAACCTATGTGAACCTGGGTGCCACAGCCTTTGGCCGCATCACCCATCTCTATGTAAAAGAAGGAGATAAGGTTCACAAGGGCGAGGTCGTGGCCTCCATTGAAAATGTTCAGCAGGGAGCGAATGTGGAGGGCCAGAGGGCCGCCATCGCCGCTGCTCAGACCGATATCGCCTCCTACATCGCCGCCGAGAAGACGCAGCAGGCCAATATCGAGCATGCCAAGGCCGATCTTGAGCAAAAGAAGCTCGATTTCGAACGTGCCCAGGCGCTCTATAAGGACGGCATCATGGCGAAACAGGACTTTGATGCCAAGAAGGCCGCCTATGACCTCGACATAGCAACCCTGGCACAGAGCGACGCTGCCCTGGCGCAGGCCAAGGCGCAGACCGACTCTGCCCGCGGCCACCTGACCACACAGGAAGCCACCCTGCGCGCCAATGTCGATCTGCTCGGCAAAACTGTCGCCTCGGCACCTTTCGACGGCATCGTGACCAACCTCCCCGTCCGCGAGGGAGAAACCGTGGTCGAAGGTATCCAGAATGCAGAAGGCTCGACGCTGATGACCCTTGCCGATATGTCGGTCATCACCGCCGAAGTCAAGGTCGACGAAACCGATATCGTGAACGTGGCGCTCGGCCAGGAGGCCGATGTCACCGTGGACGCCCTGCCAGGCAAGGTCTTCAAGGGGCACGTGACGCTGGTCGGCGACCAGGCGCTGCTGCGCTCAACCGGTCAGGCAACCAGCACCTCGACCAGCGGCCAGGAAGAGGCCAAGGACTTCAAGGTGGTCGTCACCCTCGACGTGCCATCCGATGAGCTACGGCCCGGCCTTTCCACCACGGCCAAGATCGTCACCGCGCACAAGCAGAACGTGCTGACAATTCCCATCCAGGCACTCGCGCTCCGAGCTCCGAGCACAGGCAAGACCGGCACAGGCGCCACGGTTCAAGCGGCCAGCGCCGACGGCGCCGCACAGAAGCAGCAGCAGGGCGTCTTCGTCGTACGCAATGATGGCGGCAAGCTCCGCGTCCACTTCGTTCCTGTCTCAACCGGCATCACCGGCACCACGGACATCGAGGTGCTGAGCGGCCTCCAGACCGGCGATGAAATCGTGACCGGCAGCTTCAGCGTGCTGCGCGACCTGAAGGACGACGCCCTCATCAAGCGCGACACCACCCCACAGACCACCACCACCAGCAGCAGCGGGTCAGGCTCATAACCCTTGCTGAGAATGCGCGGGCGAGTAGTCTAAAGAAGCTATGGGGATTGAGGACCAGAGGATGACGACCGGAACGACCAACGAAATAGAAGCGAGGGCCGCCGCGGCCGTAGAGCCGAGCGACGTCATCGTGGTCGACGATATCTGGAAGACCTACGACATGGGCTCCGAGCAGCAGGTGCACGCGCTGCAGGGCGTCTCGCTGCGCATCAAGCACAACGAGTACGTCGCTATCATGGGCCCGTCGGGCTCCGGCAAGTCGACGCTGATGAACCTGATCGGCTGCCTGGACTCACCGAGCAAAGGCCAGTACTGGCTCAACGGTCACCTGGTGAGCGAGCTGAATGACGACGAACTGGCCCGCATCCGTAATAAAGAGATTGGCTTTGTTTTTCAGACCTTCAACCTGCTGGCGCGCGCCTCGGCACTGCAGAATGTGGAACTGCCCCTGATCTATAACGGGACATCCGCGTCGGAACGGCTGGAGCGGGCGGAGAATGCACTGAAGGCCGTAAACCTCGGTGAGCGCATGCACCACAAGCCGAACGAGCTCTCCGGCGGTCAGCGGCAGCGCGTAGCCATTGCGCGCGCCCTCATCAACCGCCCATCGATCATCCTGGCCGACGAGCCCACCGGCAACCTGGACTCGAAGACCGGCGATGAGATCATGGCTCTCTTCGACGAGCTGCATGGGCGCGGCAACACGATTGTGCTCGTCACCCACGAGCCGGATATCGCCGAGTACGCGCATCGCGTCGTGCACATCCGCGACGGCAAGATCTTCTCCGATCAGCCTTCTTCCCGTGTGAAGCGGCCGCAGGAGTGAGTTGTTCGTTGCCAGTTCTCAGTTGTCAGTCCCCCAGTAACTGAGAACTGGCAACTGAGAACCAGCGACCGGCAACGGCCCCACGCTGAAGGGATTCTCCCCTCTGGCCGATATGGCCCGTGAGGGTCACACGCTTGGAGTCTCTGGAGCACGCAGAAGAAATCGCAATGGATGCGGCCGTGACGACTTCCACGGACCATCCGGAGTGGACGCTGGGTTTTCTCAACGGCCGCAGCGCTGTCATGCAACGGCTTTTTTCGCAGATGCGGTCCACGGCCACGCACCTGCGCATTGCCACCCTTGAGGGCGAGAGCGGCACCGGCAAGACCGCCGCTGCCCGCACTCTGCATGCGCTGGGACCGGCAGCCGGCCACGCCTTCCTTCCCTGCCCCGCCACGCAATTCTTCGAGCAGCTTCCGGCCATCATTCGCGAGGCCCGTGACGGCACATTGCTGCTCACGCACATTGAAGCTCTCAGCTCGCCGCAACAGATGCGGCTCATCGAGTTCCTGCAATGGCTCGATCATCAGCATGCGCGCCACCTGCCGGATTCGGCCCCGCGGCAGGTCTTCTTTTCCAGCAGCGTGCCGGTTCGCCGCCTGGTTTCTTCTGCCACGCTGCGCATCGATCTCGCCAACCGGCTTACGGTCATCCGCTTCCTCATCCCTCCGCTGCGCGAGCGCCGCGAGGACATTCCGCTGCTGGCCACCGAACTGGCGCAGGGCTTCGGCGCCACGCAGGGACGCATCATTCGCGGCCTGCATCCGCAGACCCTGGCGCGGCTGCTCGCCCATCGCTGGCCGGACAACATCCGTGAGCTTGAAACCGTGATCCATGCCGCCGCGCTCAGCTGCCAGGGGCAGTGGATTCGCCCTATCGACATTCCCCCGCTCGGTCCCGACCCCTTACCCGGCACCGAGTCCGCAACCTCAGCAGCCAATCCCCAGGCCACGCACCGACCCACGGCGGGTGCCGACGAGGACCCGAATCTCGACCACGCCATCCAGCGCCATGTGCATCGGGTGCTGGAGCGCGCAGAGGGCAACAAGCTCCGCGCAGCGCGCATGCTGGGCATCAGCCGCTCCACGCTCTATCGCCTGCTCGACGCCGAAGAAGCAGCACACGAAGAGGCATAAGGGCTCAGGGCTCAGATAAAAATCCCACGTCTCAACGGCGAGACGCGGGGCACCCGGAGTTCTCCCCTCCCGCCCAAGCGGAGCTTGGACGGGGCACCCCGCTTCTTTGCCCATGCAGAGAAAGCAAGCCTCGGATCGCGACCAAAGGGAGCGGGGGCTGAAGGCGGGTCGCCCTGCGCGAAGCAGCCGAAGGCATAAGGCCTGGACGGCCAGTCCCGCGCTGCGCGCAGCAGTACACTGCTTTTAGACTATGAATCGACTGCTTCCCGCCGCCCTCCTCGCCCTGGCCATGCCCGTATCTGCGCAGAGTTTCCCCAAATCCGTGCAGCAGCAGGCCGCGCAGCACGCGGCAGAACAGAAGCAGATGGGCACCACAGCCGCCACGCCGACGATCGCGCCGGCCTCGGACGCACTCGAAGACCGGCGCAAGGCGCTCAACGCGCTCTTCGATCAGATCTGGCAGGACCGCCTCAAGCACGAACCTGAATTCGCTTCGACCATCGGCGACAAGCGCTACAACGACCAGCTCACGGACTATTCCGTCGATGCGTATAACGAGGAGCTGGCACGCGGACGCGACTATATTGTGCAGCTCGGCTCCATCGACACCACCGGCATGAGCGACCAGGAGATTCTCAGCCGCGATCTGCTGGTGCGCCAGCTTGTCGATCAGCAGGAAGCCGCCGAATTCAAGCCCTGGGAGATGCCGGTGAACCAGTTCAGCGGCCTGCACAGCGAGTTGCCGCAACTTGTTTCCCGGCTCAGCTTCCAGTCGATCAAGGACTACGACGATTACATCGCGCGCCTCAAGAAGATTCCCACCGCCTTCGAGCAGATCAGCGCGAACATGAGCACCGGCATCGAAGATGGCCGCGTGCCGCCGAAGTATCTGCTCGAAAAGGTGCTGGTACAGGTGAACGCCATCGCCACGGCGAAGCCTGCCGATACGCCTTTCGCACAGCCATTGCAGAAGTTCCCGGCATCGATCCCGGCGGCCGATCAGGAGCGCATCAAGGGCGAGGTGCTCACCGCGATCGAGAAGCAGGTCATTCCGGCCTACCAGCAGTTCGGGCGCTTTCTTAAGGCGACGTACATCCCTGCCGGACGCACCGACCCCGGCGTGTGGTCTCTGCCCGACGGCGATAAGTACTACGCCTTCCGCGTGCATGAATCGACGACCACCGACCTCACGCCACAGCAGATTCACCAGATCGGCCTCGACGAAGTGAAGCGCGACGAGGCGGAGATGCTGGTGATTGCGCAGAAGCTCGGCTTCAAATCCATCGCCGATCTACGCGCTTCGATTGCCGCGAATCCGAAGCTGCATCCGACGACCAAGGAGCAGTATCTCGACGCCTATCGCACCGATATCGACCAGATGAAGACCAAGCTGCCCGACCTTTTCGGACGCCTGCCCAAGGCGCCGCTCGCGGTCGAAGCCGTTCCGGCGTTCATCGAAAAAGACCAGGCCCCGGCCTACTATGAGCGCGGCACACCCGACGGCAGCCGCCCCGGCACGGTATATGTCAATACTTACGATGTGCAGCATCGCTCGCTGGCTAACGTCGAGTCGATCGCCTACCACGAGGGCCTGCCCGGCCATCACCTGCAAATCTCCATCGCGCAGGAGCTGACCGGCCTGCCCGAGTTCCGCAAGTATCTCGGCTACACGGCGTATACCGAGGGCTGGGGGCTTTATGCCGAGCGCCTCGGCAAGGACGTCGGCTTCTATCAGGACCCCTACTCCGACTACGGACGCCTTGAGACCGATGTCTTCCGCGCCGTCCGCCTGGTGGTCGATACCGGCGTGCACTCCGAGCACTGGTCGCGCGAGCAGATGGTGCAGTACTTCAAGGACCACTCCGGTCTCGACGACGCCACGGTGCAATCCGAGGTCGACCGCTATATCGCATGGCCCGCGCAGGCGCTCGGCTACAAGATCGGTCAGCTGAAACTGCTCGAGCTGCGCGCCGACGCGGAGAAGACGATCGGCCCCAAGTTCGACCTCAAGGCCTTTCATGACGAGGTGCTGGATTCCGGCGCGCTGCCGCTCGACGTGCTCGAACAGCGGGTGAAGGCGTGGGCTGCGCAGCAGGCTGTTACCGCCAAATAGCAGCCGGCTCCCACACGGTAGCCCACTCAAGCTTCCGCTGCTTCCGCATCCCTTCAGTACCAAGACACAAAGACCGCCAAGCTGCGCAAAGGGGCTTTGTGCCTTCCCGCCCAAGCAGAGCTTGGACGGGGCACCCATTCCGATTCCCCTGCGAAGATTCCGGATCGCGACCGAAGGGAGCGGAGGCCGAAGGCGATCCGCCCTGCGCGGAGCAGTGCGTTAGTCTGGATGCACCATGAACTCCGCAGTGAATCCTGATCTTTCTTCCTTGCGTGTCGCCGTGCTCGGCGCCGGTAAGATGGGCGGCATCCTGCTGCAGGCATTTCTGAAGCAGCAGATCCTTACGCCAGAGCAGCTGCTGGCCACCGTCGCCCACCCCGAGCGCGCCTCCGTGCTCTCCGCACAATGGGGCGTCGAAGTTTCGACCGACAACCTCGCCGTTGCGAAACAGGCCGACATCATCCTGCTGGGCGTGAAGCCCCTGCAAATGCCCGACCTGATCGCGAAGATTCGCCCGGCACTTACGCCGGAGAAGTTGCTGATCTCCTTTGCCGCGTCGGTAACGACGGGCGCGATCGAGGAAGCCGCGGGCGTCGATGTGCCCGTCATCCGCGCGATGCCGAACACCCCATCGCTGCTGGGCGCGGGCATCTCGGCACTGTGCCGCGGACGCTTCGTCAGCCATGCGCAGATGGCGCTGGCCGAGCGCATCTTCGAGACTGTGGGCCGTACGGTCGTCGTCGACGAGAAGCACATGGACGCAGTGACCGGCCTCTCGGCCTGCGGACCGGCCTACATTTACATCATCCTGGAATCACTGGCCGAGGCAGGCGTCAAAGTGGGCCTGCCCCGTGACATCGCTACGCTGCTGGCCGCGCAGACCACCTTTGGCGCTGCAAAAATGGTGCTCGAGACGGGCTACCATCCGGCGCTGCTCAAGGACGCGGTGACCACACCTGCCGGCTGCACCATCGACGGCATCCTCGAACTCGAGGAAGGCGGTCTGCGCATCACGCTGATCAAGGCCGTGACGCGGGCCGCGCAGCGCGCCAAGGAGCTTGCGGCGGGTTAGAGCCTGTTATGCCTTTTGTCGAAGCAAGAACATGGAGCGGGGAGCAGGCAAGCTCATGAAACTGCGCACGCGTCAGGGATTGATGATGGAGTGCCTGCTCCTTTTTCTCTTCATCCCTGCCCTGCTTGCGCTGCTCCCGCCTTTTATTCCGCCCATGCCGCTGCTGTGGGCACTGGCACTCTACTGTCTCGTTGCGCTGCGCCGCGATCCTGCGTTCCATCGCCGCGAGCTGTGGAACCGGAAGCCCTTTCCGGCCGCGCTCCCCTCCATCTGCATGCTCTTTGCCGCCGGCGCGGCGCTGATTGCAGCCCTGGTATGGAAAAACTCACCCACGCTCTTCTTCACCTTCACGCGCGAACACCCCGTGGTGTGGGCCGTGGTCATGCTGCTGTATCCAGTGTTCTCCGTGTATCCGCAGGGGATCGTCTACCGCGCCTTCCTTATGCACAGGTACCGGGAGTTGGCTCCGGGCAGGCAAAAGGAGACAGCACTGATTCTCCTCAGCGCCGTCTCCTTTGCCTTCATGCACATTGTCTTTCGCAACTGGGTTGCGATGGCGCTGACCTTCCCAGGCGGACTGCTCTTTGCCTGGCGGCAGCTTCGCACCCGATCGCTGCTGACCTCTTCGGTCGAGCACGCGCTCTACGGCTGCTTCCTCTTCAGCGTCGGCCTGGGATCGTATTTCTATGCCAGGCTTATCTGACGCGGAAAGCTACTGCGGCGTAGAGTCATTCACCTTCTGGTCGGTTTCCTTGGTGCGATCCTTGGCCTTGGTCTTCGCCTGCGCAGCCTTGTCCTTGGCCGCGGTTGAGGATTCCTTCTTCGAGCCGAAGAGCTTCTCCGTGCCTTCCTTGGTCTTGTCGGCTACCTTCTCGGTGCCTTCCTTGGTGCGGTCATAGCCCTTGGTGCTGCCTTCCTTGGTCTTGTCATAGGCTGTGTGCGTGCCGCTCTTGGTCGCGTGATAACTCTTCTTCGTGCCCGTTGCCACCGCGTGACCGGTGTCCTTGGCCGCGTCCTTGGTGTCCGTGCCGGCATTCTTGACGTCTTGCGTTGCGCTCGAATCCTGCGCGAGCACAATCGAACCGGTCCCACCGAGAAGCGTGGCGGCCAGCAGGAAGCTGAAAACCCGTGAGTTCTTCATATCGATGCACAGATTATCGCGCATCCTTCCGAGTTGCCTCCCTGCCCGCTAAAAAATCATTCATGGCAGAGATGCCATAAAATAAAGGAGGAGTGGCCATGAACGCTGTTTCCGTACCAGCCCCTGCGACCTCCGCGCCAGCCCAGCAACCCACGCGCGCCCTGCGGCGCTTTGCCTGGGGTGTGGTGGCCTATAACGTCCTCGTCGTCATCGATGGCGTGGCCGTGCGCGCTACCGGTTCAGGCGCCGGCTGCGGAGATCACTGGCCGCTATGCAACGGCTCGGTGGTGCAGCATCACCCCACAGTCGCCACGATGATCGAATTCGCGCACCGCTCCATGAGCGGAGTTGCTCTCATCGCCATCATCGGGCTCGTCTGGTGGACCTTCCGCACCACGGCTAAATGGCACCTGGCCCGCGCCGCCGCGATTGCCGCCCTCGTACTCACGCTGAATGAAGCGCTGCTCGGCGCGCTGCTGGTGCTGCTCGGCAAAGTGGCCACAGACCAGTCGGCCTCACGCGGTGTCTACCTCGCGCTGCACCTGACCAACACGCTGCTCATGGTCGCGGCACTTACGCTGACAGCACACTTTCTCTCCCGGCAGCGCGGTTACATGCGCGGCAGCGTGGAACTCCGCTCCAAAGGCCTGATCTTTACCGGGCTCTTCACCATCCTCGTCACCGGCGTCTTCGGCTCGCTGGCTGCCCTGGCCGATACGCTGTATCCCTCGCCCACGCTGCGCGCCGCCATCCTCGAGGACTTCGCCACCGACGCTCCCACGCTCCTGCATCTGCGCTGGCTGCACCCGGTCATCAGCCTGGTGGCGGGCGTCTTCATCCTCTGGATGGTTCTTCGCGCCTTCCGCTCGCCTGCGCATCGCGGCCTCGGCTTCGGCGTGATCGGCCTGCTGCTGCTGCAATACTGGATCGGCTTTGCCGACCTCGCGCTGCTGGCTCCGGTGGCGCTGCAAATGCTGCACCTGCTCGGCGCCGATCTGCTGTGGATCGCCCTGATCGTACTGACCGCCCGCCTGTACCTGCGGCCCATCGGCTGCACAGACGGGCTGTGCAGTTAGAGCCTGTTAGGGTGCAACGACAAGCTTTTCTTCCCTGAGCAATCTTTTCCAGCCTCTCCTCTTCTTTCTTTTCCCTCCATTCCAAGCCCGAGACTTGGCAAGCCTCCCATGAGGCGTGCACACTTGTGGCAGCAATCGCCGTTCCTTAAAGAAAACGATTTATCGAAGCATTGCGCGCCTCTGCAAACCGGCGATCCGTACCGAACTGCGTCTCCGAACGCCCTATCCCGCACATCGCAGATAAAGGAAACCGATGAGCCAGACCGTCCAACAGCCCACGCTTGCCAGCTCCCCGGACCGGGAACACGAAATCGCCACCAAACTCGACCGCCTGTTTTCCCTCCTCGAAGAGCGGAAGCTGGATGCCGTGCTCCTGAGCCGGCACGAAAATCTGGCCTGGATCACCGCCGGACAGTTCGAAGCCCGCGTAGCCCAGGGCTCGGAGACCGCGGTCGGCTCTCTGCTGATCACCCGCGAAGGCGGCAAGTATTGTGTCACCTCGGAAAATGAAGCGCCCCGCCTCGAAGCCGAAGAGCTCGGCGGTCTCGGCTACGAGCTGGCAACCTATCCCTGGTGGGGCTCGCCGGCCGAAGTGCTGAAGAAGCTGGCCGGCAGCCGCCTGGGTGCGGATACCGCACGGCCCGACGCGGAGCTCCTGAACCTGACCGGCCTGCGCGCACCGCTGCTCGAGCCGGAGATCGCCCGTTTCCGCCAGCTGGGCGAGGAAACCGCCGAGGCGACGGTCGAGGTCCTCGAAGACCTGGAGCCGGGCGTGACCGAGTACGAGATGGCCGCGCAGGTCTCGTTCGAACTGCTCGCCCGCGGCATTACGCCGACGGTGCTGCTGATGGGCGTCGACGAGCGTATCTATCGCTACAAGCACGCTGTGCCCCGCGCCGGCGTGCTGGAGCGCTACGGCATGCTCAACCTTTGTGCGCGCCGGCATGGCCTGATCCTTTCCATCACCCGCTTCGTGCACTTCGGCCAGCCTCCGGCCGAGCTGCTGGCCAACTACGAGCACGTAGCCCGGATCAACGCCGCGCTGCATCATGCCACGCGCGAGGGAGTGACCTCGGCCGAACTCTTCTCCACCGCGGCCAAAGCCTATGCAGCCGCCGGAGCGCCGGATGACATCCGTCTCCATCACCAGGGAGGCCCCTGCGGCTACGTCGCGCGCGAATGGGTCATCACGCCCGAAGGCAAGGAGCGGGTCACGCTGCCGCAGGCCTATGCGTATAACCCCAGCCTGCGCGGCGCCAAGGTAGAGGACACGGTCATCGTGACCGGAAACGGTGTCGAGGTGCTCACCGCGACGCCGACGCTGCCCGTCATTGAAACCGAACTTGACGGCACCCTCTACCGGGCGTCGAATGTGCTGGTGAAATAAGCCCGGCAGGCCATCCGGTCTGCCCATATCGAACTGGACAGCGCCACGGTGCTGTCCAGAGGAGCGAGAGAGAATGCGGGTATTTGCTTCGCTGTGCCGCCGCGCTGCCGTTGCGGCTCTTTGCGTCACCGTGACCGCGCCGTTTGCCTCGGCGCAGGCCACGCAGTATGCCGATCAGCCACCGCTCCTGGTGGGGGCGGCGTGGTATCCCGAGCAGTGGCCCGCATCGCAGTGGGAGCCGGATCTCGAGCGCATGGAAGCCGCGCATATCCATCTCGTACGCGTCGGCGAATTTGCCTGGAGCTCCATGGAGCCACGCGAAGGCGAGTATCACTTCGAATGGCTGGAGAAGGCCATCGCGCTGGCGGCGAAACACCACATCTGCGTGATCCTCGGCACACCGACCGCCGCGCCTCCCGCATGGCTCACGCAGAAGTATCCTGAGACGCTGCGTGTCGACAACTGGGGCCGCCGCGACGAACATGGCAACCGCCAGCAGTTCTCCTTTGCCAGCACCAAGTACCGGGAACTGGGCTTCAAGATCGCCGAGGAGATGGCCACGCGCTTCGGTCATAATCCGGATGTCGTCGGCTGGCAGCTCGACAACGAACTGGCCGCCGATTCCTTCGATCCGGACGCCATCGCGCAGTGGCATGCGTATCTCAAGACAAAGTACGGCACCATCGACAATCTGAACAAGCACTGGGCGACCGCGTACTGGAGCCAGTCGTACAACGATTTCGACCAGATTCCGGCCCACAACTCGGATGAGAACCCGGCGCTGCTCCTGGAGTGGAAGCACTTCGTCAGCGAGACGTGGAAGAGCTATTCGGAGAACCAGATCCGCGCCATCCGTCCACATGCCGACAAGCGCCAGTTCATCACGACCAACACCATGGGCTGGTTCGACGGCTTCGATTCGTACATTGAGCATTCGGTGCTCGACATCGCCGCCTGGGACGACTACATCAGCACCGATGTGCTCGACCCTTATGACAACGGCCTGCGCCACGACCTGACGCGCGGCTACAAGCAGAAGAACTTCTGGGTGATGGAGACCGAACCGGCCTTCGTCAACTGGCGTCCGACCAACAACGCGCTCGACAAGGGACAGACCCGCGACCTGGCCTGGCAGGCCATCGGCCACGGCTCCGATGCGGTGGAGTACTGGCAATGGCGTGCCGCGCCAAATGGGCAGGAGGAATACCACGGCGTGCTGGTCGGTATCGACGGCAAGCCGGTACCGGTCTATGACGAGGTCAAACAGGTCGGCGAGGAATTCGAGAAGACGGGCAAGGCGCTCGCCGGCACCTCACCCCACTCCGAGGTCGCGCTTATCAACGACTTCGACAGCCGCTGGGCCATCGACTTCCAGCGCCACAGCGCAAAGTTCTCGCCCACCGCGGAGATGACGGCCTTCTATCGCCCGCTGCGGGATGGCGCACAGGCTGTGGACGTCATCAGCGCGCATGCGCCGCTCGATCAGTACAAGCTGGTCGTCGCTCCGGCATTGAACGTGCTGCCGCAGGATGTGGGCGATCACCTGCTCGCGTACGTGAAGCAGGGTGGCCATCTGGTGCTGGGTCCGCGCTCAGGCATGAAGGACGGCTACGATGCGCTGAATCCTCAGCGCCAGCCGGGTCCGCTGGCCGATGCGCTGGGGGCGAACGTCTCGCAGTTCTACGCGCTCGACAAGCCGGTACCGGTGGAAGGCGACGCAGGCACAGGCGAGGCAGAGATCTGGGCTGAAACCATCGCCGTGGCCTCATCGGAGACCAAGGTGCTGATGCGCTATGGCGCGAGCAACGGATGGCTCGACGGCCAGCCCGCTGTGGTCGCGCGGCAGGTGGGCAAGGGCACCATCACCTACATCGGCGCATGGCTCGAGCAGCCGCTGCTCGACAAGCTGACGGCCTCGATCCTCGATGACGCGGGCATCAAGCCGCTCATTCCGGGCGTGCCCGAGGGCGTCGAAGTCTGCGAGCGCTCCGGCGACGGCAAGCGCGTGCTCATCTTCATCAACCACACCACGGATACGCAGCAGGTGAGCCTGCCTACCGGCATGCGCGACCTGCTCCACGGAGGCAACACCTCGTCCGTGAGCCTCGAAAAATATGGTGTAGCCGTTCTCGCACAATAACGACAGCTCTAAACAGAAAACGCCGGAGGCAAATGCCTCCGGCGTTTTCATTTGTAACAGCAAAGATTACTTAAGAGAGCGGATCAGCTCGCAGGCACGCTCGAGATCATGCTCGCGCTTGGCAAAGCAGAAGCGGAGCAGATTCTCACCCCGGCCCTCGGTGAAGAACGCCGTACCCGCCACGGCGGCAACCTTCGTCTCCCGCAGCAGATTACGAGCCTTCTCGCGAGCCGTCTCACCCGGCAGGCGGGAAACATCGGCCAGCACATAGTAGGCACCGGCAGGCACCGCCGGAGTCAGGCCGACATCGGTCAGCGCCGCGCAGAGCTGATCGCGCTTGAGCTGATACTCACTCGAAAGACTCTCGTAAAAGGTACGCGGAAGCTCCATGAGTCCGGCAGCCGCACCATATTGGAAGGGCGACGGAGCACACACGTATGTCAGGTCATGGAAATAGCCAATCGCGCCCGTCCAGCGCTTGTCCGCTGCCAGATAGCCGATACGCCAGCCGGTAATGCTGAAGGTCTTCGAGAGTCCGGAGATGGTGATGGTGCGCTCGCGCATGCCGGGCAGCGTGGCCGGACTGATGTGCTCCGTGCCGTCGAAGACGAAGTACTCGTAGATCTCGTCGGTAAAGACGAAGAGATCGTGCTCGATGGCCAGTTCGGCAATGGCCTCGAGCTCCTTACGCGAAAAGACCTTGCCGCAGGGGTTCGACGGCGTGTTCACGAGAATGGCGCGCGTCTTCGGCGTGATCGAGGCACGCAGCCGGTCGAGATCGAGCTCCCAGGTGTGCATCGCCAGCGGCACAGCCACCGGCTTGATGCGCAGCGAGAGCAGCGTATTCAGGTGATAGCCATAGAACGGCTCGAAAAGGATGACCTCATCCCCAGGATCGAGCAGCGCCAGCGCCGCCGCATAAAGGCCGCCGGTCGCTCCGGAGGTGACCAGCACCTCGGCTTCGGGATCCACCTGCATCCCGTTGTCGCGGGCGAGCTTCCTGGCAATAGCCTGGCGCAGCGGCGCCACGCCGTCGAGGCGCGTGTAGATGTTGTAGCCGTCGTGGATCGCTTCGATCGCGCGCGCGACCACCGGTGAGGGCACCTCGGTGTCGCAGATCCCCTGCGCAAGGTTCACGCCGCCGAGGCGGTCACACTCGACGCTCATCGAGCGAATCTCGGACTGGACGACGTGGGGAGCAATCTGGCTGAGGTGCAGTTTCGTGGTCGCGGTAGCCATAAGGAATGCATCCATGATGGCACTCTGCGAAACGGGAATCCACCGAAAAGGCGCCCGGAGTGGACCATGCCTTTCCCCTGCACTATCCTTCAAGGAAAAATGAGCCCTAAGAAAAATGAGCCGGGAGTTCACAGGATGAAGAAGCGTCGGGGTATCTCCGCAGGTGCGGCTGCATGGCTGCTGGGAGCCATGCTGGTATCACTCGCAGGCACCGCCCGGGCGCAGGAGCAGCTCGTCTGGTCGGACGAATTCAACGGCCCGGCGCAAAGCCTGCCCGATCCGCAGAACTGGACCTTCGACACCGGGGCAAACCGCTGGGGCAACCACGAGCTTGAGACCTACTGCGGATGGAAGTCCGACGCAGCTCCCTGCAATCCAGCCAGCCCGAATGCCTATGTCGGCGGCGACGGTTATCTGCACATCGTCGCGCATTCGCTCGGCGGAGGCATCTACACCTCGGCACGGCTCAAGACACAGGGGCTGAAGAGCTTTCTCTATGGCCGCATCGAGGCACGCATCAAGATGCCTGCTGGCCAGGGGCTCTGGCCGGCCTTCTGGATGCTCGGCGACGATATCGACCGCGTGCAATGGCCGGCCTGCGGCGAAATTGACATTATGGAGAGCGTAGGTAAGACACCGACCATCAATTATGGCTCGATTCATGGACTCGGCTTCACCGGCACTTCCATCACCAGCATGTATCCGCTGCCGGGCGGCGCGAAGTTTGCCGATGATTTCCATACCTTCGGCATCCTGTGGTCGCCGAAAGAGGTCCGCTTCTATGTGGACGATCCATCCAGGCCCTACGCTATCGATACTCCGGCCGACCTGAAGGCCGGCGGCATCTGGCCTTTCGATTCGAGGCGCTTCTTCCTGCTGCTGAATCTTGCCGTAGGCGGCGACTGGCCCGGCGCTCCGGATCGCACCAGCATATTTCCTCAGGAAATGCTGGTGGACTATGTGCGGGTCTATTCGCTCGTACCGGCGCACTAAAACGTGTTAGTAAATGCGGGGACATACAGTCTTACCCGGAAATACCGATAACAACGCTTTCGTCGGAAGCAGTTGCAGAGCGGCCATATCTCGAAGCTGCTTTCTTCCAGTGGCGTTTTCCTCAAGAAAACGCCACCCTGCACAAGGCCAGAAATGGCATGGATACTCTGCAACAGCTCTAATTGCCTCTTATTCCTTTCATCCTTTGCTCCATGACCCATTGCCGCGTCTGCCGCGCCGCGATGCGGCGGTCGGGATAGGCCGGCTCGGATGAAAGATAGGTAATGCGCGCGCGAATTCCGCGACGGCCAAGAGCAAAAAGCAAATGCGGGCCAAAGGTAATATCGCCGAAATAACAAAGTTCGGCCTCGGTCGCATCGTCTGCATGATAGGCAATGGCTGCAGCGGTGATCGGCTCTTCCGCCTTCAGCGCAGCCTCGAAGAGCGCCGGGAAGAAAGGAAGTACATGGCTGCCGTCGGTGCTTGTGCCTTCCGGAAAGAGCACAACAGGAAGCCCGGCAGCAAAGGCTTCGCGCATCCGGGTAGAAACCGAGGCGAGCACCGAACTCTGCCCACGCTCGACAAAGATCGTTCCGCCACATGCGGCCAATAATCCGAACAGCGGCCAGCTACGCACTTCGGATTTAGAGACAAAAACACACGGTCCGAGCGTGGCGAAGAACAGAATATCCAGATAACTCAGGTGATTGGAGACAACAAGGCCACGCTGTGGCGCTGTGCCCTCGGCTACAACCTGCATGCCCAGCCGCGAAGTGACCCGCCGGCAGGATGCATGCAGCCAGAGAGCACGCTCGATCCGGCTGATTCTGCCGCCACACCGCATCCAGAGCAGAGCAAACCGCAGCAGAAGTTCAAGCAGCGTCAGGAGGAGACGCACCGCCCGCACAGCGGCCCGCACACGTACCCTGCTTTCTGCGATCAGGCTCCTGCGCCGAGGAAGCGATTGCGAGCCGCCGAGCTCAGATTCTCGAGGTCCAGCAGCGTCAAGAAGTCGATCGTGCGAAATTCCCTGTCCCATGCCGGTGTGCTGCCGATCCTTGCTCCTACGCCAATGTACGCCCTGAGGAGGCGAGGTACTTTCTCCTGTATCTCACTCTGGAGCACTGCGGGAGGAAGTTCATAGTCCGCGCGCGGCAGTGTACGGAAAGAGTCCGGTACCAGAAAGGGAGAAAGCTGTTCATACACAGACCAGCCGGCAAGCGGGTCTTCGGAGTTCAGTGAAGAGCAACCGATGAGATAGCGCAAACCATGATTGCGCGCATAAAGTGCAATGCCGCGCCAGAGAAGGTTCAGCACTTCGCTTGTTCTATGCTCACGGTCGATGGAAGCGCGCCCCAGCTCGAGCACCTGGCTGCGCACAGGCTCATAAGGAGATAAGTCAAACTCCTGATCGCTGTAGTAGCCGATATTGCGCAGAGCCATCGCGCCGGACTGCATGCGATAAGTTCCGACGACCTCGCCGCGCGTGCGGTCCGTTACAATGAGGTGGTCGCAGAATAAGTCGAAGCCGTCCTGATCCATGCCCGTGGAGTAAGAACTGGAAAGACCTTCGCCTAGTTCGATATTGAAGACCCGGAAGCGAAGACGGCATGCCGCTTCACGTTCGGCGAGTGACTGAGCAACCCGGATCTCATATCTCCCCTTCTCAGAGGAGGTCTGGAATACAGGGACAGCAGGCACCTGGGGGAGAGGAAAAGAGATAGGCAACACACGGGTTTCCATCTCTACCTGACCGCTTCCCTTGGCTTCATGCGGCAGTTCAGCAGCATGATATGGGGTCATCATGCTGATATCATGCGTGTGACGATCAAAACGTGTCTTAAAGTTTTGCTAAAAGAGAACGAATTATCGTTAAACGCCGATCTGGTTCGGCAGTACCATAAAGTGTAGTACCTTCCAGATTTCAGGAAGAGATGAACGCTTTATCCTGTCTGCAGCAAGAACGCAGAAAGAGCGTTGCAAGTATTTCTTCCTCTGTTGCACCAAGTAATAAAAAAACACGAAGGACTTAAGAAATCATGAATCGTGAACAGATCATCGCGGCCCTCGACGAAGAAATTGCACGGCTCCAGCAGGTTAAGAAGCTTCTGCAGAGCGCGAGCGGTCGAAGCATTGAGGGCAATACTGCCATCAAACCTGCCTCCAAGCGGAACCTGAGCCCCGAAGCTCGTCAGCGGATCGCGGCTGCGCAGAAGCGGCGCTGGGCCAAGCAGAAGAAAGAAGCCTCGTCGACCCCGGCCAAGAAGTAACCGGGAATGCTGAAAGTTAAACTCCTCCACCCCGAAGCCCAGCCCCCCACGGTGGCCTACGCTGGCAGCGACCTGGGCTTTGACCTTTATTCCGTAGAAGATATTGACTTACCCCCCGGGGTCCCGGTGAAGGTTCATACCGGTATTGCGGTCGAAGGCCCTCCCGGCTGCGGCTTTGTTCTCGGAGACAGGTCCTCGATGGCCTCGAAAGGCGTAACTTACGCAGGAGGCCGCATCGACGCAGGATATCGCGGCGAGCTTCTCGTCTGCCTGGTCAATGTGAACCAGCCGGTATATGCGCTGAAAGTAGACCGCGATCACGCGGGTGCCATTCAGGATGTCCAGCTTACGCACAGCGATGTCACGATCCGCATTCGCAAAGGAGACAAAATCGTACAGATGTCCCCTTTCCAGGCGCAGACCACCCTCCCTGTGGTTGTGGTCGAGGATCTTGCCGAGAGCGATCGCGGCGCAAAGGGCTTCGGCTCTTCAGGCCGTTAAGCCATAAGCTCTGCATGCGGCGGACATCGCATGCGACAGAAGAAAGCAGGCCAGATGCTTATCGACGGAGATAAGCATCTGTGCCTGTTATCCAGTCTTCCCGCGGTGGAGCAAAGATATCCAGATCGACGGTATCTTCCAGCGCTTCGGCGCTGTGTGGCAGATGCGGCGGAATTACCAGCGTCTCTCCGGCACGCACAATCACCGTTTCCCGCCCAGTTTCTTCTCCCAGCAGAAAGCGAAGCGCACCTTCGATCACATAGGTGATCTGCTCATTGGCATGACTGTGCTCAGGCACCACGCATCCCTTACGCAGCACGATGCGCGCCAGCATAGCCTGCCTGCCATGAACAAACTGGCGCTCGAAGAGCGGGTTCAACTGCTCAACCGGCATAGCATTCCAGCCGGCATGTTTCCAATGGCTCATGCGAAGACCTCGTGGGTCCACGATAGCCCGCTCTTCGAGAGCGTGATCTTCGAGGCCGGGCGCAGGATCACTGTCTGACGATATTCCGGCCAAAGCGGAATGTCGGCCCGACCGAGTAGCGTACAGTCCAGGTGCCATGAGCGAGCAGATCGTCGAACAGTCGCCAATACACCAGATCGGTCTGCATGCGAATGGCAAAGTGCCGGGTCGCATTCCAGTCGAAACCGCCGCCAACGCCATAGAATCCGGACCAGTCAATCTTGTATCCGGCAGGAACCAGCTGTTCGACGACCAGCGTGGATACAGCATCCTGCGGGCGAGGCGTGACGCGCTGACGGATCGCACCGAGGGAGGGGCGCAGAAACAATGTGACGGCCGAAAAATGGCGCAGCTCAAGCTGCGGCCCGGCAGCAAAGGTCTGCGAAAAGGCATTGGTTGGAACAACCAGCTGATAGTTAGCAGGAATCAGCCCCTCTTCCGCTAACTCCTCCAGCTCCAAAGTAAGCTCCTGCTGCAGAGAAGACTTGAGCAGGTTGGGCGTGAGCGCATTGTGTCCGGTGACAACGGAGTAATCGAAACCGGCGGAGAGCCAGCCCCTCAGGTTGACACCCGACTGCATATGGAAGCCGCGCTCCGCGAGATTCAGCTCCGGAGTTTCAAAGCCGGTAAACCCTGCGAAGAGGTCGTAGCGGCGCACGTCATCCTGCTGCGCCGATACCGGACGCGGAAATAGAAACGCGGCCAGCAGAAAGGGCAGAAACGCGGCCAGGACGCAGGATGGGATCGATGAAAGAGTGGAGCATGAAGCGATCAAACGGCGAACACTTGGCATAAAAGCCCCCGGGAAAAGCCGAAAGAACGCCGATGGACCGGATCAGAGGGGATCCGGAGGATCGTGCGATATCCGGCGCATATGGAACGCCTGCGCCACCGGACTTGTCAACGGATCATGAAGAAAATACGCGCCAAAGTCATCGGGAGAGACAGGATGAAGGCGGTTGGACGGAGCATGAAATTCGCACCAATTATGTCCTGACCAGCCGGTTTGGGGGCCTGCGTTTTGTAGCCATGGGCGACGAGGCTCTACAATAGAACCCATCACCGCGCTAGAACCCCCTGTATCCGGTTCCGGCCGCGGTGCATCTTTTTTATATGATCGAGCACCCGCTTCCCGAAGCCCTGACCTTTGATGACGTCCTGCTTGTACCTGCCTACAGCGACGTAGTTCCCGCGCAGGTAAGCACGAAGACTCGTCTGACGCGCCGTATCACACTGAACACGCCGCTGCTGAGCGCAGCTATGGACACGGTGACCGAGTCGCGCATGGCCATTGCCATGGCACAGCTCGGCGGCCTGGGCATTGTGCACCGCAACCTGACCCCGGAACAGCAGGCCAGCGAGATCGACAAGGTCAAGCGCTCGGAAAGCGGCATGATCGTGGACCCGGTGACGGTCTCCCCGGACCAGCTGATCTCCGACGCCCTCGACGTCATGCGCCGCTACAAGATCTCCGGCGTGCCGGTCACCAAGAACGGCAAGCTGGTCGGCATCCTGACCAACCGCGACCTGCGCTTCGAGACCCGCGCCGATATTCCGATCCGCGACGTGATGACCAAGGAAAACCTCATCACCGTGCCGGTCGGCACCACGCTTGAAGATGCGGAGCTGATCCTGCACAAGCACCGCGTGGAGAAGCTGCTGGTCGTCAACGATCAGTACGAGCTCAAGGGCCTGATCACAGTCAAGGACATCCAGAAGAAGCTGAAGTATCCCAACGCCTCGAAGGACGAGCAGGGCCGCCTGCGCGTCGGCGGCGCCATCGGCGCAACCGGCGATTACCTCGAGCGTGCGGCCGAGCTGGTCAAGAACCGCGTCGACGTGCTCTCGATCGACTCCGCGCACGGCCACTCTTCGCGTGTGCTCGAAGCTGTCCGCGACATCAAGAAAGCCTTCCCCGACGTCGATCTGCTGGCGGGCAACATCGCCACCTATGCCGGCGCGAAGGCCCTGATTGAAGCCGGCGCGGACGCGGTCAAGGTCGGCATCGGTCCTGGCTCCATCTGCACCACGCGCATGGTCACCGGCGCGGGCATGCCGCAGATCACCGCGGTGAGCGAGGCCTACCGTGCCGGCGTGGAGTTCGATGTTCCGATCATCGCGGACGGCGGCATCAAGTATTCGGGCGACCTGGCCAAGGCCATCGCCGCCGGGGCCTCTTCGGTCATGATCGGCTCGCTCTTCGCAGGCGTGGACGAGAGCCCGGGCGAGACCATCCTCTACCAGGGCCGCTCCTTCAAGGCGTATCGCGGCATGGGCTCGCTTTCGGCGATGGCCCAGGGCTCGGGTGAGCGCTACTTCCAGGGCAAGGACGATCTGGCCCAGGAACGCACCGAAGGTGTCGTCTCCCGCGAGCGCAACGGGCAGAACCGCCTGGCCAAGTTCGTGCCGGAAGGCATCGAAGGGCGCGTGCCGCATCGCGGACCGCTCGAGGCCATGATCTATCAGCTGGTCGGCGGCCTGCGTTCGGGCATGGGCTACCTCGGCTGCGGATCTATCGAAGAGCTGCAGACCAACGCGCGCTTCGTCCGCATCTCGAATGCCGGCCTCAAGGAAAGCCACGTGCACGATGTCATCATCACCCGCGAGGCCCCGAACTACCACGTCGAATAACTGCTCCGCGCAGGGCGGGACGCCTTCGGCCTCCGCTCCCTCCGGTCGCGAGCCGTTGGTGGCAGATACGAACCGGGAGCCCCACCCATGACAAGCATTTGGTCATGGGTGGGGCTCCGAAGAAGCTAGGCCGTATCCACATAGAGATGGCCTGAAAAGAAAGAACTTACCTATATCGTTGTCATCCCGACCGGAGCGCAGCGGAGTGGAGGGACCTGCGTTTTTGTTTAGCCCGCAACACTCCAGCTCGCGACCCACGGAAGCGGAGGCCGAAGGCACATTCGCCCTCCGCGTAACAGAACCGCAGGTTTCTCCACTCCGCAAGACGATGAAACTGTCCTGCTCCGGTCGAAATGACAGCCTTTTACGATCGCTCTATGGGGATACACCCTAGATCGAAGACGAGAGTCTGGATGCCCATCCCTCGCTCTTCTTGCGTGCAATCACCCGCAGCTGCGTCTTCCAATCCTCACCCACGCCAACCACCTGCCATGGAATCTCCGGCGAGAGATGGGCCAGCACTGTATCTGTAGCCGGATGCACGCGCAGAATCGGCGACACGAGATAGAGCAGAGGCGGCGTCGCAGAGAGCTCCATCCCCTGGAAATATCCGTGGCTGGTCAGAGAGCCTTGTTGCTGCAGTTCCCTCACCCTCGCCCAGTAATCGAGCGATTGCAGCGGCAGCTGCAGGTCGTCGTCGGCCTTTACCTCAACAATGGCCAGCCGTCCCGAACGCGTGACCGCGAGCAGGTCGAGCAATCCGCGGTCTGCTGTGCCCATGGCTGCAACCTGTGTATAGATCGGCCCAGGACAGAGTGCGGTATCGATCTCCTCAAGATTCCGGCGGAGAACAGACTCAAGCCAGCGCTCCGGTTGCAGGCGGTAGAGCGGGTTCCGGCGATGATTTCCTGCCCGGCGATGCTCCCCGAGCTGCTGAATCAAGTCACAAAACAGAGCCTCGGTCTCGTCCGTCAGGGGAGTCTCGTTGGCTCCCGCGCCAAAGGTGATCTCATCCGTCGGAGCGAAGGAATGGCTGGAAAAACCCTGCCGCACCCTGGCAAATTCCAGGCCGTGCAGCGCAAGCGATACCTCGGCCGGCGAGTTGGCACGCACCTCCGCGACCTCACGCAAACCCGGAGGCATCAGCCTGCTCAGGCGATCGAGCCCAGACTGGCAACGGTCGATAGCAGCCGCCGGATTGAAGGCATGCAGCAGCCTGGGTTCGGCCAGTCCGATCTCTGCCGGAGAAACGGAACAGCAGCCTTCGCTCTTTGCATCCACCGCATATAGCTCCCACGAAGCAATGCGCGGATGAAGCCATGCCAACCGCCGCCGGGTGAGCTGCTCCTGCCCCTCCGGGACAAAGATCTTCAGTCCGGCCAGCACCGTGCGCCCGTTGCCGTGGGCCCGGCACCAGGCCAGCCAGAGAATGCCCAGCGTCAGGATGCCGTCAATGGTCGCCGGCGACTCCTCAGGCCCTGCGGCAATCACCGCCCACGCTGTCTGTCCCCGGCGCAGAAGGCCGCGCACATAGCCGGGGCCGAAGCTGTTTTCAAGGTCGGGCGCGGCAATCAGGCTATCGATCGCACACTCGGGAAACTCCCGGCACAGCAATCGCTCGAAGACGCGGAGAAATCGCTCGCGGAGGATACGCCGCGTCGAAGGCGCGCAGCGATCCCGGCCTGAAACCAGCTCGAGCACCTGCGGCTTTGACTGTCCGAGGCGCACGGTCTCGATGCGCAGCGAGTTCTTTCTTTCCCGCACCGAGGAGACCGTCCGCACCAGGTTCCGCTCCTCGGACCACAGGTGCCAGAGACAGCGGCCACGTTCAGCGGTCAGAGAAAAGCGGGCAAGCTGCAGATCGAAGAGGACGCGGCCATCCTCGAGCACCTGCGCCTGCGGATTCTCCAGCAGGAAATCATGGAGAAGGCGGACGATGGACGCCGCATCCTGAGAAGACAGCGCAGCCGCACGCGTGGCAAGAGAAGCCATGGCTGCGATCATGCGCAGCCATAAGGCGGGCAATCAAGAGAATAGGAGCGGCGGAGCTACCAGCCGCGATTCTTTCGTAACGCCGTCACGTGCGCGACATGGTGATCGGAGTGCCAGGCATAGCAGGCAACCACCCAGGCCAGTGTCGACCGGCCGCCTACCGAATGCATGTAACCGCGCGATTCCCAGTCTTCAGGCTGAAGAGACGAGAAGACCGCCACCCAGCGGCGATGGAGCGACTCCAGCAAATCGAGCGAAATCTGTACCGGAGTACGGGCATCGGCCAGCTGCGCCCAGCGATTTTCATCGTAGGCAGCGACCGGAGGCCAATCCTCGGTAAGGGCCTGCTTCACGCGGCAGTAAGCATTCATATGGCTGTCGGCCACATGATGCACCAGCTGGCGAACGGTCCATCCCCCCTCGCGGTACGGCGTGTCGATCTGCTCGCGGCTGAAGCCGTCGACGGCGGCGCGGAGATTCTCCGGAAGTGCGGCGAGTGCAACGATGCTGGCCTCAAGAATTTCAGGCGTATAGACAGCAGGAGGGGTAAATCGTCCGATGGGGTAACGCGGGTCAGTAGTCGCAGGGCTGGCCATGGCTCTGAAGGTAGCACACGCATTCCCATTGCGGCACTCCACGCCGGGAGAGGAAAAGGCTTCGACAAATAGAGCGTGAATGCTGTTGCAGCAACCACCGTGGCCTCTAAGCTTCAGCCAGGAAAAGATGCCGTGGCCCGCAAACCGGTGGTAGAGCTTGCCATGATCGTGCGCAACGGCGGCGACGGCCTCGCGCGCGCCATCCTGAGCGCACAGGCCGCCGTGGATCGCATCGTCATCGGAGATACAGGCTCGACGGACAGCTCCGTGGCAACAGCAAGGAATATGGGCGCGTTTGTCTTCCATGTGCCTTGGGAGAATGACTTCTCCCAAGCCCGCAATGCCGTGCTGCAGGCCTGCCGGGGAGACTGGGTGCTCATTCTCGATGCCGACGAGATGCTGGACCCTG
This sequence comes from Silvibacterium dinghuense, assembly GCF_004123295.1. Classification (NCBI taxonomy): domain Bacteria; kingdom Pseudomonadati; phylum Acidobacteriota; class Terriglobia; order Terriglobales; family Acidobacteriaceae; genus Silvibacterium; species Silvibacterium dinghuense. The sequence goes on from NZ_SDMK01000005.1 coordinate 120,936, forward strand.
CCGGGGCTGCCAGTATTCCTCAGCTCACGGCGCAATCGCAGGTCGATGCCTGGGAGGTCTGGAAATGGCATTACATCCGCGCCCAGACCAGCCGCAGCGGCGTCGAACCGGCGCGGATCAATCCCTGCATACTGCCCGAATCCGGTTCTTATCCCGCCTACACGCGCAGTCCGAACACGCTGCTTTTTCGCCGCAGGCCGGATGTGTACTTCGAATACACCGTGCATGAGACGGTATCGCGGCGTATCCATAAGCTCGGGCTTCGGACCGCCGAAGCACCCTTTGTCATTCACCACTTCGGATATGCAGAGGAGACCGCGCAGCAGCGCCGCGAAAAGCTCGAGCAGTATCACCAGATGGGCCTGCGCAAGGCCGAGGCTCACCCGCTGGACTACTGGGCGCACTATGAGCTGGGGCTGAGCGAGCTCGAACACCGCCATAACCCGCAGCAGGCGCTCGCGAACTTCGAGAACGCTCTGAAACTGAACCCGGAATTTGCTCCGGGATGGCTTTATGCCGGAATCTGCCTGACCCGGTCAGGGCGCTATCCGCAGGCGCTCGCCTGTCTCGCCCGCGCAGAAGAGAAGATGCCCCCGCATGGCCCGGTCCATCCCCTGCTCTGCGAGGCAAAGGGCGACGCTTTTTTTCATGGCGGGGAAATCGCGCAGGCGGAGCAGCAGTACCGGCTCGCGGGGAGAGATACGGATCTGTCCCCGTTGGCAGCCTGCAAGCTGGGCGCCTGCGAGGTGCAGCTGGGCAAGGCCGAGAATGGCCTGGCGAGAATCGAAGCGGCCGTCGAACGCGAACCGCAGACGGCAGAACTTTATGACATATGGGTCGCGGCAGCGATGCTCGCCGGGGATATCCGCACGGCAGCCCAGGTGGCCCGGCAGCGGCTGCGGATCGGCCAGCCCTCCGTTCACAGTTTTGTATTGGCAGCGGGGTTACAGGCGCGCCTGGAAGACTGGCGCCGCGCAGTCTCTATCCTGGAGGACGGCATCGGACACTACCCCAACGATGCCGGACTACGCCGGGAGTGGAAGATCGCTATGAAGAGGGGAAATATCGGAGGATAGGCCGCGCAACGGACTTTCCGGCGCCGAGGGGATGCGCGGCGCCGTTGCGCGAAGGCCTAGGCGTGATGGTGATGGCGGTGATGACGGCGATGATGGTGCGGAGCGGCGAAGGCCGAACCCGAAACCACCAGCAGAAGAGCGAACACAACAAACTTTTTCATGCGCTCATCGTAGCAACAAAGCAGGCCACAGGCTGTGGAAGGTTCCTTCCGCGTTACCATCCGGTGCGCAAGTCTTGCAGCCTGACGCAAGTCCGCTGCATGAAACCGGGTCCATGAAGCCTCCATTCACAAAGGCATAAAATAGAGACCAGCGGCGCAAGGCCGCATGGAGAGCCATGACCCAGTCGACGACGCAGGCCGCGGGACCAGTTTCTGGCCCGGCTTCGGGAATCAGCCACAAGCGCTATTTCTTTGAAAAATTTGGCATTACCGAGCGCCTGCTGGAACGCTGCCTGGGTGAGGCGCTCTCTGCCGGGGGAGACTATGCGGATCTCTACTTCGAGTCCGTCTCCTCGACCTCCATTGGCATCGATGAATCGATTGTGAAATCTGCCAGCCAGGGCGTCAGCGCCGGCTGCGGCATCCGCGTGCTCAGCGGCGAGCGCACCGGCTACGCCTATACCGATGAGCTTTCCACCGAGAAACTCCTGCACGCCGCCCGCACCGCGGCGCTGATCGCCAGCGGCCCGGCCAAACAACCGGTGGTCGGCTTTCAGGAGACCAAGGCACCCAGCCTCTACCCGGCTCCGGCGCTCGATCTCGACTCCGATCTTTCCAAGAAGCTCGAACTGGTAAACCGTGCCGACAAGGCCGCCCGCGCCTTCGATCCGCGCATCACGCAGGTCCGCGCCAGCTATGCCGACGAGCTGCGCCGCATCCTCATCGCAGCCTCCGATGGCACCTTCGCCAGCGACACCCAGCCGCTGGCCCGGCTGAACGTCTTCGTCCTGGCCAAGGAGGCGGAACGCACGGCACGTGGAACCTCGGGTGGTGGAGGACGTGTCGAAATCGACTTCTTCGAGACAGAAAAGACACCTGAGCACTTTGCCCGCGAAGCGGCCCGGCAAGCCATCCTGCAACTGAACGCGGTAGCCGCTCCGGCAGGCGAGATGAAAGTGGTTCTGGGCCCGGGCTGGCCCGGCGTGCTGCTGCACGAGGCCGTCGGCCACGGGCTCGAAGCGGACTTCAACCGCAAGAAGACTTCGGCATTCGCCGGACTCATCGGGCGCGAGGTCGCCAGCTCGAAGGTCACCGTGGTCGACAACGGCACCATGCCCAACCGCCGCGGCTCGCTCAACGTGGACGACGAGGGCTCGGCCACGCAGGAGACGGTGCTCATCGAAAACGGCATTCTCAAGGGCTACCTGAGCGACAAGCTCTCCTCGCGCCTGATGAACATGCCGCACACCGGCAACGGCCGCCGCGAGAGCTATCAGCAGATCCCCATGCCGCGCATGACCAACACCTACATGCTGGCCGGCGAGGACGCGCCGGAAGACATCATCCGCAGCGTGAAGCGCGGTCTCTACGCGGTGAACTTCGGCGGCGGCTCGGTCGATATCACCAGCGGCAAGTTTGTCTTCTCGGCCAGCGAGGCCTATCTCATCGAAGACGGCAGGATCACCGCACCGGTGCGCGACGCCACGCTGATCGGCAACGGGCCGGAGGCGCTGAAGTACGTGTCGATGGTCGGGCATGATTTAGAGCTGGACGAGGGCGTCGGCACCTGCGGCAAAGACGGCCAGAGCGTGCCGGTCGGCGTCGGTATGCCGACGGTCAAGCTGGATCGCATGACCGTGGGCGGCACGGGACGATAGTTCCTAGAGGAAAAGATAAATCGGGAGACCCACCCATGACCGAAGCTGGTCATGGGTGGGTCTCCCTCATCACTCTCACTCATGCCCACATCGTGGTGCTCCATTCAAGCCATTTTCTTCTCCGTAACCGGGAAAAGCCCCGGGACGGTAAAATAGAAGCACGGTTTCTTCGCATCTCTGCGAGCACTCTTTACCGGAAGATTTGGATGCCCTTGACTGACACTGTCCTGAACACGAAGCTCCAGACGGCGGCCCGCGAGGCCGGCCTGGTTGTTCTTTCCACCGAAACCGGCGCCGACTTTCACAAGCGCCCCACGGCACGCTATCGTCTGGCCGCTACCCCCGATGCCGATCCCAAGCAGACCCTGACGCTCGAGCTGAGCGAGGACTTCGATTTCGACAAGCCGGCCCTGCTGCCCGAGCTGACCCAGCACCTCAAGGAAGAGGCGCGCCGCCTGCAGAATCCGCGTCCCGATGTCTACGTCACCCAGTACGGCGTCCCGGTCCAGCTCACTGCCTTCCAGTGGCCCTTCCACCAGTCCACCTCGGGTGCGGACAGCTACATCGTCCACGGCACGCTTCACCTCGAAGACGGCACCGATTCCCCGCTGCATGCGAAGATCGCAGCCGCCGTAACGGTCACCTTCGCCGAAGTGCTGACGGCGATGGAGCAGCCCTACGCCGAGAGCTTCCTCTACAACGCCATCCGCAAGACGCTCGACCAGGGCCAGCTGGAGCTGCTCAAGAGCGGCAACCGCCAGCCGGTGCCGGTGACCACGCGCTACTACTCGCGCTGGAAGAAGACCTTTGTCTTTACCGACACCACCGAGCAGGAACGCGCCAACTTCCTGCTGCTCAAGGTCTACTGGCTCTCCGGCGTGCTCGGCCACGGCGCCCCGGTCTGGATCTCCGACCCACGCGATGCGCAGTACCTGAACACCACCCCCGCCGATCTCGAAAAGATTGCCGGCGACCTCTCCCGCCAGGGCCTTATCAGCCTGCAGGGCGACGCGGCCACTGCGACGCCTGCGCTGATGGCTCAGGCCCATGACTTCGAAGAGAAGCTGGAAAAGGGCATCGCCATCACCAAGCCTGCGTTCAACGAAGAGATGCGCGCCGGCCATACCAACATGTAATTTCCGGCCACACGGCTACACAGAAAACCCCGGCCATGGCCGGGGTTTTGCTTTGCCCGCTATACTGCGCTCGTCGCGGAGGCAGGCATGGCAAGGAGCAGGTATCCGGCGTTCATCCTCGTTGCGGGAATCGCTTCAACGGCTGTTCACGCTCAGACGGCAAAATCAGAGCCCGAAAGCCAGGTTGCGCAGCGCATCCACTCGGTGGAAACATGCCTGCCACCACCGGTTATCGTCACGAACGAGCCAAAACCCTGCACATCGCTCTCCCAGCGCATGGCTGAGCTTCATATTCCTGCCGTGAGCATCGCGGTGATCCACAATGGCGTCATCGCATGGGCCAAAGGATATGGAGTGCGGCAGACCGGTGGAGCTCCCGTCGATGCAGACACGCTCTTTCAGGCCGGTTCCATCAGCAAGCCGGTCGCTGCCATGGGCACGCTTCATCTCGTTCAGGAACAGAAGCTTTCGCTCGATGCGGACATCAATGCGACGCTCACCAGCTGGAAGCTTCCTGCCAGCACAAGCGCGCCGGGAGCAGTGGTGACGCTGCGGGAGCTGCTCACCCACACCGCAGGACTCACCGTGCATGGCTTTCCAGGGTATGCATCGGGAGTTCCCGTTCCAAGCCTTGTTCAGGTCCTGAACGGAGAAGCTCCGGCAAACACCGCGCCGATCCGTCTGGACAGCATCCCCGGGAAAGAGTGGAGATATTCCGGCGGCGGATACACCGTAATGCAGCAAATGGTGATCGATACGGTGAAGGAGCCGTATCCTCAATTTCTGCACGACACCGTTTTGGCTCCGATCGGAATGAGCCACAGCACCTACCAGCAACCGCTTCCCGCATCCCTCCTCAGCAACGCGGCGATGCCCTATAACGCCGATGGCACACCGGTGCCGGGTGGTCCGCACACCTACCCCGAGATGGCCGCCGCGGGCCTCTGGACTACGCCCTCGGACCTGTGCCTCTACATCCTCGAGGTGCAGAATTCCCTGGCTGGAAAGGCGAATCACGTTCTTTCCCAGGCAACGACGCAAACCATGCTGACCGCAGGTATCGGAAACTGGGGCCTGGGACTGGAACGTGGCGGTTCGACGTCCGATCCCTGGTTCATGCATGGCGGCGTGAATGCAGGCTATGAAAGTCTCTTCCTCGGATATGACCACAATGGCAACGGCGCGGCAGTCATGACCGATGCGCAGGGAGGCAGCCGCATGGCAGCCGAGATCATGAGCGCAATCGCGCTTGCCTACGATTGGCCCGATTGGAAGCCAGTGACACGAACGCAGGTTCACGTGGATCCCTCGGTGCTGGCCCGCTATGTAGGCACCTATGAGCTCCATCCCAACTTCCGCGTCACCTTCACCCTCGAGGGCGACCAGTTGATGACGCAGGCGACGAATCAGCCGAAGTTTCCCGTCTACCCCGAGTCGCAGACGAAGTTCTTTCTGACGGTGGTCGATGGCGAGGTCGAGTTTTTCCCGGATGACAAAGGGCAGGCGAGCTATATCGTCCTTCACCAGGGCGGGCAGAGCGTCAAGGGGATACGAAAATAACGTCCGCAGGGCCGAAAACGGCCCTGCCAGCACCTCTTTCCGGCAGGCGTCAGGCGACCTTATTGCCGCAGCGGCCGCAGAATTTCGCTTCGGGCAGAATTACTGCCCCGCAGACTGCGCAGGTCCGGGTCATCCCGGGTGCAGGAGCGGGCGGAGCCGGTGTCCATGCAGCGGTGTTGGCTGCCGGGGCCGGTGTCCATGCAGCGGCGAGGGAAGGAATATAAGCCGGCCCTGCCCCCATCTGTGCTGCAAAATAGTTTGCCAGCGCAAGGTTGTACTGACGCACGCGGCCGGGCATGAAGAAGCACTCCACCAGGCTGACGATGGTCGGAATCCCGGTAAAGAAAAATACGAGGTAGAGGATACCGAGGCCCGTCCTGCGCAGATAAAAGTGATGCGCGCCAAATGTCCCCAGGAACAGTGCCAGCAAAACGCCAACGACCTCGTCTTTCTGGTATGCGGACATCTGCGCATGAAATATGGCCCGCTGCTCATCGGTCCAGCCTGTTTCCATCATGGGCACCGTAGTTACCATCTCTCTTCCTTCCTCTTTCCACCCAGAACCAGCTGCATCTTCGGATGCATATTTGGGCATCGGGCGTCGTCAATAGAAAATACGTATACCGCGCGATGCTTGTTCCAGGCCAGGAAGCACCGTCCGCAATGGTTTCTTGTGAGCCGGCAACCATCGGCGGTATGGTAACCGCATCTCACCATCGTTGTTTTCTGCACTCTTTTCTCCGGTACCGCGTCACCCTTCCCCGAGGTACGTCGAACGAATATGAACTCGAACTCGATCTCCCGGCCCCGGCGGGGTCTGCTCACCAGCGAGCCGATCATTCTGCTGGCTCTCGTGCTGGCCGGACTCTATTTCGCGCGGGAGGTGCTCATCCCGCTGGCCATGGCGCTGACTCTCAACTTCCTGCTTGCGCCCCTGGTCATCCGGTTCGAGAAGCTGCGTCTCCGCCGCGTCTCTGCAGTGATTCTCGTTCTCACGCTCACCACCGGCATCATCGGAGGCGTCGGCTGGATCGTGACACGGCAGGTCTTGAGCGTGGTCAATGACCTGCCGAATTACACCGACAATATCCACGACAAGATGGAGCAGCTGCACGCTCCCGCCGACGGCCAGGTCTCACAGACTCTGAGCAGCCTGCGCGCCATCTCCGCAGCCTTCACCGGTCAGACCCCGAAACCCTCCGCATCCGCGGCTCCTGCCGCGCCTGCGACTCCATCCATGGTGCATGGCAGCACGCGGCGCGCCCGCGAGCTGGCGGAACGCAAGCTCGAAGAAGAACAGGAAGGCAAGCCGGTCCCGGTTTCCGTGATTTCCCCGGAAGAGACCAGCCGCCAGTACATCGCCGAATATCTCTCCCCCATGCTGCATCCCCTGGGGACGCTGGGCATGGTGCTCATCTTCACCGTGTACATGCTGCTCAAGCGCGAAGACCTGCGCAACCGCCTGCTGCTGCTGGCCGGATTCGGCCGCCTGAATCTGATGACCCAGGCGCTCAACGACGCAGCCGCGCGCATCAGCCGCTTCCTGGTGATGAACACGCTGGTGAACTGCGGTTACGGCATTCTCTTCGCGGGCGGACTCTATTTGCTGCGCGTACCCAACGCCACGCTGTGGGGTGCGCTGCTGGCCATCCTGCGCATGGTGCCCTATGTCGGCACCATGATTGTCGGCACCGCCACGCTGCTCTATACGCTGGCCATCTTCACCACCTGGTGGCATGCGCTGTGGGTCTTCCTGCTCTTCGCGGGCATGGAGATCGTCATCGCGAACTTCGTCGAGCCATATCTCTATGGCAGCCGCACCGGCATTTCAGCGCTGGCGCTGGTGGCCATGGCCATGGTGTGGACACTGCTCTGGGGCTGGGCCGGCCTGGTCGTCTCGACGCCCCTCACCGTCTGCCTCATCGTGCTCGGCCGCTACCTGCCGCAGATGTCTTTCCTGCATATCCTGCTGGGTGACGAGGCGGAGCTTGCGCCGGAGGCCAAATTCTACGAGCGATTGCTGGCCACCGATCAGGCCGAGGCCCATCACATCGCCGACCGCTTCCTGGAAACGCACACCCTGGTCGATCTCTACGACGAGGTCGTAATGCCCGCGCTGACCATGACCGAGCAGGACCGGCACAAGGGTGTGCTCGATGAGCTTCGCGCCACGTATCTCTTCCAGAGCGCGACAGAACTGATCGCCGAGCTGACCGATTACCGCGCGCAGGCCAATGTCGATCCCATATGCCCTCCAGAGAGCATCCCCGCGCGCGCAACACCGGTCGTGTGCATCCCGGCGAACGATCATGCCGATGAGATCGCAGCGACGATGTTTGCGCAGCTGCTCGAACAATGTGGACATAAGACGCTGATGCTGCCCGGCGCGGCCGTCTCCACAGAGATTCTCGAACGGCTGGCCGAAGAACCGGATACCATCCTCTGCATCTCGGCTCTGCAGCCCTTCGCCTTTGCCCATGCGCGCAAGCTTGCGCTGCGGCTGCGCGAGGGCCTGCCTGCGAATCGCATCCTCATCGGGCTATGGGGCGCTGCGGGAGACAAGGATGCGCTGCGGGAACGCTTCGGAGCAGGCCGTCCGGAAGTCGTCGTCGGGAAACTGCGCGACGGGCTGGAATGGGTCAGGGGTGGAAATCGGACTGCGCACCATTGGCATAAGCCGGCAGTTATCGAACAACCATAAACATGTTCGCCATCATTCCATAACTTCGATCGTTGCAGGCGATGCAACGATCGCTGTACATGTTGCAAAAAATGCGCAAATAAATACTCCGCGCGGAGAAATCCACATGCTGGGAAAGTTTTCTGTTCGATAAGAGATAAAAGGCAGATGAAGAATGGCGAAATACTGCTGTTATCGCGGGCCCAGATAGAGAATCTTTATCTGCGGATGCGATAATGGGTAATAGTGAAGTGCTCTGCAGCACTTTTCACTGGCGCTTCCACCTTCGTGTGAGGCTACACTAAGGTAGTTGTAGCGCATCTGATCAGAAGTAGCATGGTCAGTTTCTCGTGCTCCGCCCTACCTTATTTTTGTCTAGAAAATACAGCCCAGGGAGAAACACAATGCAAGTTCTTTGCGTGGCAACCAACGACTCTGCCGATATCGCCTGCACCGTTTGCGGACATCAGTACAAGCTCTATTTTGAGCGGCCGTCCGAAAAAGAGCGTGCAGAAGCAGTTCGCAAAGTAGAAAGCGCCCTCAAGGAGCATCACCTGTCGGGCAAGGACAACTCGGTACATCCCGCCAAGCCGTTCAATATCCCTGCCTGGCGCGGCCCAGCCATGTCGTCGGGGGCAGCCATGCTCGGCGGCGCGCCGCTCAGCCTGGCGTCGTAACTCGGTTTAACCGGTTTTGCCTATTTACCCCTCCCCCAACCGCAATCCTTATCCATAACGCAGAAGGGGCGCGAAATTCGCGCCCCTTCTGCGTTTCCGGCGGAGACCAGAGGTCAAATCTGCATGACCTCGGCTTCCTTCTTCTTCGACATCTCTTCCATTTTGCGAATCTCTTCGTCGGTGAGCTTCTGCATCTCGTCGAGTGAGCGCTTTTCCTCATCGGCCGAGATCAGCTTGTCCTTCGAGGCCTTCTTGATGACATCGTTGCCGTCGCGGCGGATGTTGCGCACCGCGGTGCGATGATCCTCGAGCACCTTGCTGAGGTGCTTGACGACCTCGCGGCGGCGCTCTTCGGTCATCGGCGGAATCGGCACACGCACCACCTTACCGTCATTCTGCGGATTGTAGTGCTGGTCGGAGGCGCGAAGGGCCTTCTCGATCTCACCGATCAGGCTCGGCTCCCACGGCTGGATCACGATCATGTTCGCATCCGGCGTGGTCAGCTGGCCGATGCTGCTGAGCGGCGTCGGCGTACCGTAATAGTCGACACGAATCTGGTCGAGCATCTGGATGGAGGCGCGCCCGGTGCGCGTGGAGGCCAGGTTTGACTGGAAATCGGCGACGGCCTTGTCCATGCGGGACTTGAGCTGCAGATAGCTGTCCTTGAGGGCGGGAATGTTCGCCATGACGGCTGGTGGCATATAGGTCTTCGTCCTTCAGGTTGCGTAGTTCAAACGTTGATTGTACGGCTCACAGCCCGGCTACACCAGCAGCCGGACTCCGCTGGCCGCGTCTGCCTGCTCATGCGCATGATACGAGGAACGCACCAGTGGTCCCGATTCCACGTGCCGGAAACCCATCGCCAGCGCCTCGGTCTTCATAAAAGCGAACTCCTCGGGTGTGTAATAACGGGTCATCGGCAGGTGGTCCTTCGAGGGACGCAGGTACTGGCCGATGGTGAGCACATCCGTGCCCACGTTGCGCAGGTCACGGTAAACATCGAGCAGCTCCTGCATCTCTTCACCGAGGCCGACCATGACGCCGGTCTTGGTCACCACGGTCGAGTCGAGCTGCTTCGAAAACTCGAGCAGCCGCAGCGTGCGCTCATAGCGCGCGCCCGAGCGCACGGCGCGATAGAGGCGCGGCACCGATTCGGTATTGTGGTTCAGGATCTCCGGGTGCGCGTCGACGACGATGCGGATCGCGTCCTCGTTGCCCTGGAAGTCGGGAATCAGCACTTCCACCTGGCAGCCGGGAGCCTGCTTGCGGATCTCCTCGATGACCTTGGCAAAGGCGCGGGCGCCGCCAAGAATATCGTCATCGCGATTGACGCTGGTGATGACAGCGAACTTGAGCCCCAGCTGGGCAACGGCTTCGGCCACGCGGCGCGGCTCATCCATGTCGATCGGCTCGGGCTTGCCTTTGGGCACCGCGCAGAAACCGCACCGGCGCGTGCAAAGGTTGCCGAGCATCATGAACGTGGCGGTCTTGTGGTTCCAGCACTCGCCGATGTTCGGGCAGTGCGCGGACTCGCAGACCGTGTGCAGATTGAGATCGCGGGCCAGCTTCTTGAGATTGTGGTAGTTGTCGCCCACCGGGGCGCGCGCCTTCAGCCATTCCGGCTTGGGAGCAGGCTTACGCGGCGCGAGGTTGATCTGGACAAGATCACCCGAGGCTGGCTGATTCGGTGCAGTAGCCATAACCGTTTATTGTAAATGGCCGGAAGAGTCCTGTCCGGCGCCAAGACTAATCCAGAAACACATCCGCGGACAGGCCGAAGCGGGCACTCAGCCTCCGGACCTGTTCGAGCGTGAGCTTCCGGCGGCCATTCAGGAACATGGAAACGGCGCTCTCGGTACCGAACTCAGGGATGAGGTCGCGTTGCGTGAGTCCTTGCTGTTCGATCAGAAAACGCAGCACCGTGCCGCTGTCAGCCTTCGGCAGCGCATAGTGCTGCTGTTCATACTGTTCGATAAGCACAGTCAGCAGCTCGATCGCTTCGCGCTCCGAAGGCGAAGGCGCCTCCAGCGATGTAAGGCGGAAGAGCGCAGCAGTATAGGCGTCAAGTTCTTCTTCCGTGTGGATCAGCCGCGGCGCACCGCGGGCAATCATCTTAGCCGGATCTGCGAGTAGAGTGCTCATGCTTTGCCAAACCTCCTGTCCCAGTTACTGCGCTTGTCATACTCCCGGTGCGTCAGAAAAGACCGGATGTAGACATGCCCCTCAGTCTGTTGCCCGCGCGCCGTCTTTGCGTAATGGATCACGGTAACCAGCCGGTACCGGTTGTGACGGATATTGAAAATCACATATCCATCCACCTGATCCGCATCCGGAAAGACCTCTCGCACTTCAGCAAAACGATGCCAGCGAACAGAGGCAACAATCGTTGACCAGGCAGCGATCTCGCTTACCGCATCGGGAAACCTGGCCGCAGCTTCCCTCAGATGCCTGCGAGTGACCAGATGCATGCACCGATAATACTTCACAATTTGTGAAGAATCAATTGCCCCACATGCACTCAAAAGCTTCAATCTCAACCGCTGCGATCAAAATGACACGAGCATCCCCACCTAATTTCTTCCCACCTCGCTTCGATACAATGAGCCGATGATACGTACGGTCCGAGCCACGCGATACGCGCTTGCACTGCGTGAGGGAGGGTCCCTTCCGGGGCTGGTAGAGGCCGATGACCTGGGCTTTTATGTGGTCAAGTTCCGTGGCGCCGGCCAGGGAGCCCTGGCGCTGGTAGCCGAACTCGTCGCCGGAGAGATAGGACGGCGGCTGGGTCTGGCAGTTCCGGAGCTGGTCTTCGTCGATGTAGACCCTGTGCTGGGACGAAACGACCCGGATGCCGAAATTCGCCACCTGCTGAAAGCGAGCGTAGGGCTGAACCTTGGGCTCGATTACCTGCCGGGATCGATCATGTTCGATCGCCAGGCGGGAGATACCGCATCCCCCGAAATAGCCTCGATGGCAGTGTGGTTCGATGCCTTTGTCCAGAACGTCGACCGGACAGCCCGCAATCCCAACCTGCTGGTATGGCATCGCACCCTGCATTTCATCGATCAGGGAGCCGCGCTTTATTTTCATCACAACTGGCAGACGGCAGCTTCGAAGGCCGAATCGGCATTTCCGGAAGTAGCGAAACATCTGCTTCTGCCATGGGCGAGCACGATACCCGAGGCAGCCGCTCAAGCGCGCTCCCTGCTGCATGCGGACGTGCTGCGCGACATCCTGGCACGGGTGCCGGATGCCTGGATTGAAAGCGAGCAGCGGACGGCGCAGGAAAGACGCAACGATTATCTCGACTACCTGATGCGAAGGCTGGCAGCCTCGGCCCATTTTGAAGAGGAGGCGATACGCAGCCATGACCGCCTCCTTTGATTACGCCGTTCTGCGCGTGGTGCCGCGCGTGGAGCGTCAGGAGTTCGTGAATATCGGGGTGATCGTCTTTTGCCTCGAAAGACGATTCCTCCAGGCGAAAGTACAGGTAGACGAGGCACGGCTCCACGCATTGTGGCCGGCACTGGACGTTGCGCTCATTCAGCGGCACGCGGATGCGGTCGTGCGTGTCTGCACAGGAGATGCAGAGGGAGAAATCGCGTCGCTGTCCCTGCGCGAAAGATTTCACTGGCTGACGTCACCACGCAGCACGGTGATTCAGACATCGGCGATACACACTGGAATCTGTGGTGAGGACGGCGCGGAAGCGATGCTCGAACGGCTCTTTCAGCAGCTCGTCGCCGTGGAGTAACGCTACTTCACCCGCTCCAGCACCTCAGGCCGGATCAAGTACAAAAAGAAGATCAGATTCACCGCCACCATCACGATCATCGGCCCCTGGTGAAAGTGGAAGAGCATGAAGCATCCATAGCAGAGCGAAAGGAAGACCGCTGCGAGCGTCAGCGCCCATCCCCAGCGGCGCAGCTTGAGCAGCCCATTCGCAGCCACGGCAAAGGCCACGCAGATCAGCATGACCACCGGCGGCAGGTGATGCGTGATCACGCCCATCAGCCCCAGCGCGCATTGGCCCAGCATCCACAGGCAGACGATCGCCATGCCCGGCAGCAGGCTGGCATGCGCAGCGGGCGCCTGCTTCGGCGCAATGTCGTTCCCGGAATTGCTCCTGGAGGAATCGCTCATAAAGTATGCAGATAGGCCAGCAGCGCCTTTAATTCCGCGTCATCCATAGTATGGCCAAGCGCCGGCATCAGTCCGCGTCCATTACGGATGGCATCGGTCACGCGATCGTCATTTGCTGGCGCGCCGCTGGGCAGAAATTTCTTTTTATAGAGTCCCTGCAGGCCGGGACCATGCAGAGACTTTTCGGAACTGGCGTTATGGCACTCCGCACAATGCGTCGCAAAGACCTGATACCCCTGCGCCTCCAGCGGCGTGAGCTGCGAGAGAGGCTTCGACGGCGGCAGCGAGGGTCCGCATCCCGCTGCAATCACAACGAGCGACGCGAGAGCCAGAAACAGGAATGAAAGACGGCGCGGCAATCTGCCTCCGATCATAGCAATCATCACAGGGCTTCAGTTCGCTGCCGCAATCGCCGCAACGATCTTATCCATGGCCACACGCGCCGCATCTCCGGTGGGCGTGCGGTCATTGCACAGAATCGAGAAGGTGAGTGTGCGTCCGCTCGCTGCCGTCAGATAACCGCTGAGACCATGCACCTCGGAGAGCGTGCCTGTCTTGGCGAAGACCTTCCCCCGCAGCGAGGGCTCGGTAAACCTTCCGGCGAGCGTGCCATCGACACCACCCACAGGCAGGCTGGAGCGATACTCCTCACCCCACGGCTGCGTGGCCGCCCAGCTCAGCAGCTTTGTGAGCGCGCGCGGCGTGATGAGATCCTGCGGAGAGAGCCCCGAGCCATCGTAGAAAACAAAATCACCGGGATCGACGCCTGGCCCCTGACTGCCGGTCGCTGTCAGAAAAGTCCGCACTACGCGCAGCCCCTGCGCGAGCGAGCCATCGCCACCTTCCAGGCGGCCAAGAATACGCAAATAGAGTTCGGCGTGGAGGTTCTGGCTGACTTTATTCGTCACCGTAATGTCCTGCTCGAAGGGCACCGACACATGCGAGGCCAGTAGCTGCATCGCGGTCGCCGGCGGCTCAATCGTCGCGAGCGAGAGCGGATGCAGAACGAGCGGCTGGTTCACCTCGACGCGAAAATCGGCTGTGTCGGTCGAGAAGCGATGCTGTGCGCGGGCCTGCCCGGAAACCGTGATGCCGCGAGCGAGCAGCATCTGGCGCAGTGCCGTCGCGGCGTATTCCGCGGGATCTTCGATGGCCAGGGCCACATGCACACCGCCCTGATTCGCTGTGCCGAAGAGCCGCACCACCTTCGAGCCGACAGGACGGTCCATTCCCGTGCTGGCCTCTTCACGTCCGGGCAGAAACTGTAGCGAGTTCTCCAACGAGTAGTAAGGCGTATCCGGATTCCACGTCGGCGTGCCACCCACCGAGGCCGGATTGGGCGCGATGTTCAGATAAACCACATTGTCATTGACCGTGAGCGCAGAGACCGGCGCTCCATAACTCCAGTCCAGGTCGTCCCAGCCCCAGCCCGCTCCATACGGCTCATGCACAAACCAGGAGTCATCGCCGAGAATGTCACCATCGATGTGACGAATACCCCTGGCCGCAATCTGATCGGCCATCGCTTCGAGCGCAGCCAGCGGAGGATCGGGCCGCTCCGTATGTTCGGAGTACGGATAGGCGCGGCCGGAGATGGTTGGGTCGCCAGCTCCGAGCAGCGAAACATTGCCATGCAGCGTGCCTGCGCTGTCGATCTCGCCTGCGGTCACGACTGCGGTAGTCCACGTCGTATGCGGGGGCAGCAGAGCCAGCGCCGCGGCCGTCACCAGCAACTTGGCGTTCGAAGCCGGCTCGAAGAACTGCCCGTCATTCAGCGCAAACACCGGCGCGCCGCTCGCATTCGTAACCGAGATGCCCCAGTGCGCGCGGGAGACAGCAGGATCGGCAAGAATCGCGTTGACGGTATCGGACAGCGCAGAGGGAGCAGGCTTACGAGCCTTGGCGTGATGGGATGCCGCAAGCGCAGGCAGCGAGAGCAGCAGGCAGAGCGAGACGGCAAGGGGAGCGGAGCGGCGAAGTTTCATCTTTGCGCGGAGTGTAGCATGGCCATAGATGCCCTTTGTACGACGAGACCGATTCGACTGGGAGCTGCGCACACGCACGCTGCCATTGGGCCATCGCACTCGGGTGATGGGCATCCTCAATGTGACGCCGGACTCCTTCTCCGACGGCAGCCGCTATGCAGCCATCGAGACCGCGTTGGAACATGCGCTGCGCCTGCTCGACGAAGGGGCGGACCTCCTCGATATCGGCGGCGAATCCACGCGTCCCGGACGGCATCCCGAGATATCCGCGGAGGAGGAACAGGAGCGCATCCTGCCGGTGATCGCAGCCGTCCTGCGCGAACGGCCCGATACGGTGATCTCCGTCGATACGTATAAAGCCTCAACCGCACAGGCCGCCATACAAGCAGGCGCAGAGATCATCAACGACATCAGCGGTTTTCTCTGGGACCCGGCCATGGCATCCGTCTGCGCCGAGACGCAGTGCGGCGTGGTGCTGATGCATACTCGCGGACGCTCCGAAGAGTGGCGCAGCCTGCCACCACTGGCCGACGACGAAGTCGCGCCTCTGGTCAAATGGGACCTCGCCGCGCGTCTGCTCGCGGCAACGCAGGCGGGCGTGACGCAGAAGCATATCGTGCTCGACCCCGGCTACGGCTTCGGAAAATCCTTCGACGAAAACTACCCCCTGCTGGCGCATCAGGATGCGCTCCGGGAGCTCCGCTGCGGGCTGCTCGTCGGCATCTCGCGAAAGTCTTTCCTCGGACGCAGGCTGGCCGATCTCCACGGCGGCAAGGATGCGCCGGTCGAGGCACGCGAGCACGCCACCATCGCAGCCAATGTCGCCGCTATCCTCGCCGGAGCGCACATTGTCCGCGTGCATGCCGTGCGGCCGATGACGGAAGCGGCGCGCATCGCCGATGCCATCCTCGAATCGGCATAAGCGTTGCAGGCGTAGCGCAGCAACCGGCATCCGCTCCGGTGCCGTATCATGACCGCACCATGAGAATGCGCCTTTTCGCCGCTCTTCTCGTTCTTCTCTCACCCGCAGCATGCACCGTCCGCGCCCAGGCGCATCGTCCGGCCGTGTCTGCGGTCTATCCAATCGGCGATGGGTACATCGACGCGCACGGCGTAATGATCTACTACCAAACGATCGGGCGCGGCGCGCCGCTCCTGGTGCTGCACGGCGGCCCGGGCGACTCGCACGACTACTTTCTGCCCTACCTGCTGCCCCTTGCGCGAACGAACAAGCTCATCTTCATCGACGAGCGCGGCTCGGGAAAATCAGAAAAGCTGGCCGACCCGCATCAGTACACGGTCGAAAACATGGCTGACGATGTAGAAGCGGTGCGCATTGCGCTCGGCCTCGGAAAGATCAGCCTGCTCGGCCATTCCTACGGCGGCGTGCTGGCGCAGGCCTATGCCCTCAAGTATCAGGATCACCTCTCGCACCTCATCCTGGCCTCGACCTTCTCGAGCACAAAGGAAATGAACCAGGTGCTGGCGAAGATCAAGAGCCAGATGCCCGTGAACCGCCAGGCCCTGGCCACCGCGCTCGAGCACGCGGGGCTCTTTGGAAAGGGCGCGCCATGGGAACGCGGACGCTATCCGCAGGCCTACGCAACGCTGGCCTGGGGTGACGGCTACTTCCCGAAGCTCTATGGCGCGCGGCCCGATCCGAACTATGATCCCGGCGCTCAGGACACGCAGATCGCCTGGGATGTTTACCGCGAAATGTGGGGCTCACACGGTGAGTTTGTCATCGATGGCAACCTGACCAGCGTGGAGTATGTGAACCGCCTCGCAACCATCAAGGTACCGACGCTCATTCTCGCCGGCGATCATGATGAATGCGATCCCTCGATGTCGAAGGAGATGAACGCGAAGATCAAGGGATCGAAGCTGGTGATTCTGCCCAACAGCGGCCACATGGCCTTTGTCGATCAGCCCGTGCTTTGGAATGATGCCGTGGCGAAGTTCGTCAATGGCAAATAAGCATCGCCGTGGCCCTGCCTTTGTGCATGGTGCGCCGCGGTCTTTATACTTGCGGCCGATGGGTAAAGCCGCTCTTCTGCTCTCGCTCTCCGCCTGCCTGCTCCCGGCCGCGCTCGCCGCCGGACAGGACGCCGTCTCCTACGTGAACCCGCTGCTCGGCACGGAAAAGAGCGCCATCGGCTACGGCGGCACGATGCCGTTCGTGA
This sequence comes from Silvibacterium dinghuense, assembly GCF_004123295.1. NCBI lineage: Bacteria > Pseudomonadati > Acidobacteriota > Terriglobia > Terriglobales > Acidobacteriaceae > Silvibacterium > Silvibacterium dinghuense. The sequence goes on from NZ_SDMK01000005.1 coordinate 138,195, forward strand.
CACCGCCCTTCGGCATGACCAACTGGACGCCGCAGACGCGCCAGAACCGGCTCGGCGTCGTCTCCTACAACTACGACGACCCGACCATCTCCGGCTTCATGGGCACGCATCAGCCGGCCATCTGGATGGGCGACTATGGCTACATCACCCTCATGCCGGAATCGGGAGCCCTCGAAACCACGCCCGAAGCACGCGCACTGCCCTACGCGCATACTTCCGAAACAGCGCATCCCGATGACTACGCCGTCACGCTCCAATCGAAGAACGGCGCAATCGCAGCCGAAATGACCGCGACCGAGCGCTGCGCGCTGATGCGCTTTCGCTTTCCCAAAGGCGGTAATGCCACCACGGCTGCTCGCATCTTAGTCGAGGCGTCTCGGCCCAGCGTCGCCGGCATGGTCACGCTCGATGCAAAGGCGCACGAGATCACCGGCTACAATCCCGACCGCACCGACCGCAACCTCGGTCCCTTTGCGCTGCCGAATTTTCGCGGCTACTTTGTCGTGGAATTCCGCGAGGCATGGCGCAATGCGAAGACCTACGGGCTCGACGATGCGAGCGCAAAGCAAAGCCGCGGCGCCTATGCCGAGTTCACTCCGGGCACAGAAGTCGAAGTGCGCATCGGCACCTCCTTCCTGAGCATCGACCAGGCGCGTGAGAACCTCCACCGCGAGCTTCCGGCCTGGAATTTTGACGCCGTGCGCGCACAGCTGCATCGGCAATGGGAAGAGAAGCTCGGGCGCCTGCAGATCGACGGCGCAACCGACCGCGAGAAGTCGCGCCTCTACACCGCGCTCTATCATGCGCTGCTCTATCCGCGTGTCTTCTCCGAGTATGGCCGCTACTACAGCGCCTTCGACGACACCATCCACAATGGCGAGAGCTACACCGCCTACTCCATCTGGGATACCTTCCGCGCCGAAAACAGCATGCTCACGCTGATGGCCCCCGAACGCATCGATGGCATGATCACCGCGCTCCTGCAGAACTTCAAGGAAGGCGGTTGGATGCCGAAGTGGCCGAATCCGAGCTACACCAACATCATGATCGCCACCCACGCCGATTCGCTCGTCGCCGAGGCCTTCCGCAAAGGCTTTCATGGATTCGACCGCGACGTGGCCTGGCAGGCCGTCTACAAAGATGCGATGACGCCACCCGACGGCGACACCACCCGGCGCTGGTATGACCGCGAACCGCATACTCCCTACGAGGCGCGCGCCGGCCTCACCTACTACAAGCAGCTCGGCTACATCCCCACCGACAAGACCGCCGAAGCCTCTTCGAGCACGCTCGAAGACAGCTATGACGACTGGTGCGTGGCGCAGATCGCAAAGGCGCTGGGCAAAGAGAACGACTATCGCTTCTTTCTGCATCGCTCGCTCAACGACCGCAACCTGTACAACCCTGCCGTCGGCCTGATGAACGGCAAAAAGTCGGATGGCTCCTGGGCGCCGCTCGGCGGCAAGAGCGACTCCGAATCCAATCGCCAGCAGGCCGGATGGACCGAAGGCGATGCGTGGGTCTACACCTGGTCGCCGCTGCACGATCAGGCCGGGATCATCGACCTGATGGGCGGCGCGCAGGCCTATGACGCAAAGCTCGACGCGCACTTTGCCGGCGGCCATAACTATCACGCCAACGAGCCAAGCCACCACTATGGCTACCTCTACGACTTTGGCGGAGAGCCCTGGAAGACGCAGGCCAAGGTGCGCGAGATCGCGGCGAAGGAGTATGGCTACGATCAGGGCGGCCTCGACGGCGACGATGACTGCGGACAGATGTCCTCGTGGCTGCTCTTCACCGCGCTCGGCTTCTACCCGGTGAACCCGGCCAGCGGCGATTACATGATCGGCAGCCCGATGTATGCGGCCATGTCGCTGCGCCTCGCCAGCGGCAAAACCTTCCGCGTAGAGGCGGAAAATAACTCGGCGACGAATCCGTACATTCAGTCGGCGACGCTCAACGGCAAGCCGCTCACCATTCCCGTGCTCACCTGGGAGCAGATCCAGGCCGGCGGCACGCTGCATTTCGTCATGGGCCCGCAGCCATCGCAGTGGGGCAGCGGATGGCGTCCGGCGCCGGTGGAATAGCTACCCCCAAATCCATCTTTCGATGGATGACCATGATTCTGCCCGGCGGCTAGCATCCTCGCGAATCTCCACACGAGGAGCTGCCGCCAATGGCGCATATTTCCCTCCCCGAAGGACTGCCCGGCATCCGCGGCCCCATGGCCTTTCGCCCCGAAACCGCACGGCCCATGAACCTGCTTGCGGAAGAGCTGCTGCACGCGCCAAACGCACTGACCGGCGGTGAGCGCGAGCTGATCGCCACCTACGTCTCTTCCCTCAACGACTGCTATTTCTGCCAGACCGTGCACGGCGCCATCGCTGCCGCGCATCTGGATGGCGATGAAGAGCTGGTACGGCGCGTAAAAGCCGACTTTCAGCATGCAGATATCTCTGAAAAGCTGAAGGCGCTGCTGGTCATCGCCGGAAAAGTGCAACGCGGAGGCAAACATGTCACCGCCGAGGACGTAGCCGCGGCCCGCGCGCAGGGCGCGACCGACCTGGAGATTCACGACACGGTGCTCATCGCCGCAGCGTTCTGCATGTTCAATCGCTACGTCGACGGCCTCGCCACCTGGCAGCCGCGCGACGAAGCCACCTATCGCGAGCGCGGCAAGAAGACAGCCCGCGAAGGCTACGTCTCGATGAGCCGCGAATATCTGCCCGAACCGGCAGGAAAGGTATAGGTTGTATCCACATATAGATGGTCTGAAAATAAAGAACTTACCCTTATCGTTGTCATCCCGACCGGAGCGCAGCGAAGTGGAGGGACCTGCGGTTTTGCCAGTACCGGAGAAAACTGCAGGTTTCTCCACTCCGCAGGACGATGAAACTGTCCTGCTCCGGTCGAAATGACAGCCTTTTACGATCGCTATATGGGGATACGGCTCTAGTCATGGCGCACATTGCACTCAAGGAAGGGCTGCCGGGCATCACCGGCGGCTTCGATTTTCGCCCCGAAACAGCGAAGCCCATGCGCGAGCTCGCGCATATCCTGCTGCATGAGCCGAGCACGCTAACCGGAGGCGAACGCGAACTCATCGCCACCTATGTCTCCTCGCTCAACGACTGCTTCTTCTGCCAGGCCAGCCATGGCGCCGCGGCGGCCGCTCATCTGAACTCGCATTTGGGCGAAGACGGCGAACAGGTGGTGGCCGAGGTCAAGGCCGCCCCGGATGCAGCTCCCGTCTCCGCGAAGCTGAAGGCTCTTCTGGTCATCGCCGGAAAGGTTCAGAGCGACGGCAAGCATGTCACGCCGGACGATGTCGCTGCGGCGCGAGCCGAGGGCGCGACCGACCTCGAGATTCACGACACCGTGCTCATCGCTGCGGCCTTCTGCATGTACAACCGCTATGTCGATGGCCTCGGCACCTGGCAGCCGCGCGACCCCAACGCGTATCGCGAAATGGGCAGGCACCTTGCCCAGAAGGGTTATCGAACACCCTCCGGCGAATAGCCGGAAGCTACCGCCGTTGCCCAGCCCGAGCTCGTCCCTGCCGTACCCACGACATAAAACGTTCTGACAAAACGCATGGAAGCGCTTGACAAGAAAATGCCCTCCCGGGTACTTTTCCACCGCGGGTGGAATCGTTACCACGCATGCCTCCTGCCCGCATTGCAGACTCCCCCTCGCCCCGGATTCTCTCGCGGCGCCGACTCCCCCCACGCAAAGGAAGAGCCATGCCCATCTCCCGCAGAAACTTTCTCGCCCTCAGCGGTGCCGCCGCCGGCGCCAGCGCCCTGCCCCGCATCGCCTTCGCCCAATCCGGGCAGGGCTCGCAGACCTACTGGCCCGCGGATCGCGCCCTGCCCATCTTCCCTCAAGCCCACCACCTCGACGCCGCCGACCTCACCTCCCTCACCGGCGACGAGCAGGGGCTGCTGGTATCGCTGCAGGGCATCGTCAACCGCAAGGAGCCGCGGCTCTACTTCTACTGGGGCACCGATCCCACAACCCAGAACTGGCTGAGCCTGATCAAGATTCCCTACACCACAAGCACCGACCCGTGGTCGCTCTTTCATCGCTATATTCAGGAAGCCGACGGCGCCATCGTCTTCGACCCTAACGTTCCGGACACCATCAACCTGGCCACTACGCTTGCCGGCATGAAGAATGCCGTCGTCGCTACGGCCGACCTTGCCGCCACCTACGGCCTTCGCATCATCGAAGACTTCCGTGGCAAATTCACGGATAAGTTCGGGGTCTACAACTATGCGCTGAGCAATGTATGGCCGAAGACCACGAAGCGCATGGTCACCGCCATCGGTCCCTCGAATACGCAGGAGGTAAGCGGCGTGAACTGGACCACGCTGCTCGAAGTCACCGCACCGGTCACTGACGCCTCGAACAAGGCTGCCTATACGGCGGATCTCAGCTCATTCCTGAGCACCAGTTCCACGGTTTATGTGAAGTTTCAGGATGCCTATTCGAACACCGGCTGGGGCCCATCGGTATCGCAGGTCACGGTCACTGCGGATGGCACAACGATCGCTTCCTTCCAGCCCGGCACTTCGGCCGAAACACCCTATCTTTTTGAGAATGGCAGCTCGCAGCTGGCCTCGGGCGGATGGCGATTCGCCGACAATACGGAGTACTTCATCTACAAGTTCACCGCGCCGGCCGGCACCAAGCAGCTCGTGCTGACCGTGACCATGTGGAACCAGTATTTTGTCACCGCGACAAGCACGCAACCGAGCTACCAGGTAGTGAACCCGCTCTTCCGCGACTACATCGTGGCCAACAGCGCGCCCGTCTTCTGGCTCGACCCCGATGTGACCGAAGAGGCCACGCTGATGGGCCAGATCCTTGCCACCTTCGAGCCCGACACGGCCTACCTCGGCTGGTTCCCGAACGGCGACGAGATGCCCGGCGTCACACTCTGCGGCCAGAACTCGACCTATGTGGTCGCGGCCGACGTCTTCTACAACGGCTCGGCTCTCAGCGGCGTGCGAGCGCCCATCCGGCAATCGCAGAAGCCTGTGAAGCCGCCGACAAAGGTTGAGAACAAAATCTACATCTCCTTCACCATGGTCGAAGGCGACAACATCCAGTACAACCAGCACCGCATGCTGATGATGTGGGAAGACGCCACGCGCGGGCAGGTTCCGCTCGGCTGGAGCATCAGCGTGCTGCTGCGCGATATTGCTCCGGCGATGCTCAGCTATTACCAGGAAACGGCAACGGCAAACGATCTGCTCGTCGCCGGGCCTTCCGGCGCAGGGTATACCTATCCCGCAGTGTGGCCCAGCTCCACGCTGCCGAAGTATATGAGGCAAAGCGGCGAGTATATGCAGGCCACCGGCATGCAGACCCTCTTTGCCTACGATCGCAACGGCAGCACCGACCTCACCATCACTACCGCACTGGTCGATCTCTACCGGCAAAATATTCCCGGTCTCCAGGGCATTGTCTACAACTACGAATCGGCAAGCACCATCAGCCTCATCGATGGCCTTCCGGTCGCGCAACTGCTCGGCGTGAACGATCTCTCCAGCGGGGAAACGCAGCTTGCTGCCATCGCCTCAAGCTGGGACAGCTCGGCGCCGCTGTTCGTAGCAGCGGGACTCGAGTCCTGGAACATGATGCCGGCCGATGCCGTATCGCTGGCCAACGCCATGGGTTCGGACTTCGAGCTGCTGCGGCCCGACGCGTGGTTCGCGCTGGCGAAGCAGGCACTCGGCAAGTCGTAACGCAGGCAGCCGCTGGCCACGGTGCGCGCATCGTGGCCAGCGGCTCTCGCAGCCAGGCAGCAGCCTCCGTCCGTATAATCGGTTATCGTGTTCAGGATGCGAGGAGTGAAACCGTGGCCGTACGCCTGAAAGACATCGCTGCAGATCTTGGAGTCTCCATGGTCACCGTCTCCAAGGTGCTGCGCGGCAAGCCGGACGTAGGCGAAGAGACTCGCCAGCGCGTGCTCAAGCGCGTGGAGGAGCTGAATTACCGGCCCAACATGCTGGCGCGCGGACTCGCGTCCGGCAAGAGCTACACCGTCGGGCTCATCGTGCCGGACCTCGTACACACCTTCTTCGCGGAGTTTGCCAAGGGCCTCAGCAAGGCGCTGCGGCGGCGCTCGTATCAGCTCATCCTCGCCTCGGCCGAGGAAGATCCGGAGATGGAGCGGGAGGAGATCGATCAGCTGCTGGGCCGCGGCGTAGACGCGCTCCTGATCGCCTCCTGTCAATCGAGCACAGAAGGATTTGCCTCCCTGATCGAATCGAAGCGGCCCTACCTGCTCTTCGATCGCCTGCTGCCGGAGCTCGATGCGCACTTCGTCGGCACCGACGATCTGCAGGCCGGGCGCATTGCGACTGAGCACCTCATCAGCCTTGGGCGTAAGCACATCGCGCACATCGGCGGCGAAGGCATGAGCACGGCGGCGGACCGTCTCGCGGGCTATCGTGCCGCGCTCGAAGCCCATGGCTTGCCCTTTCGTGAGGAGCTCACCCTCAAGCGCGCGCGCCTTGAGGACGTGGGTGACCAGACCGGTCGCGAAGCCATGAACCAGCTCCTGCAGCTTCCTCAGCCGCCGGATGCGGTCTTCTGCTACAACGATCTGACCGCAGTCGGCGCGATCTCCGCCATTCGCGCGCATGGGTTGCGCGTGCCGGAGGATGTGGCTGTGATTGGTTGCGGCAACCTGCGCCTGGCGCCGTATCTCGATGTGCCGCTAAGTTCCGTCGATCAGCTGAGCGCGCTGCAGGGTGAGCGCGCCGCGCAGATCGCGCTCGCGGTCATTGCAGGCAAGGCCGGTCAGGTGGAAAAGGAAATCCGCATGAAGCCGCAGCTGATCGCACGCGCATCGACGGTCGGAAAAGGCAGTCTCTAGAGCCTGTGATGAACTCTCGGCGCGGATGATATCGTCTCTTCTGCTCAACAACGCTATTGAGGCACACCCATGATCGCATTCATGGTGGCCGGAACCGGCAGCGGTGTGGGAAAAACCACCCTGGCTCTCGCTCTCATGGCGGCATTCCGTGAGCGTGGCCAGGTAGTGCAGCCTTTCAAGTGCGGGCCGGACTTCCTCGATACGGGGCACCACATGGCAATCTGCGGGCGCACCTCCCGCAATCTCGATACCTGGATGCTCCCCGCCGAAGCGAATCGCGAGCTTTTTGACAGCGCATGCCGCGACGCAGATGTCGCCATTGTCGAAGGCATGATGGGGCTGTTTGACGGAAAGTCGGGCGAGGGAGAAAGAGGCAGTGCGGCGGAGATTGCAAAGCTGCTCGATCTGCCTGTCGTTCTCGTGCTCGACGCGGCAAAGAGCGCGCGCAGCATCGCCGCGGTGGTCAAAGGCTTCGAGAGTTTCGACCCGCAGCTGCGCTTTGCCGGAATCGTGCTCAACGGTGTTTCGAGCGAGGGGCACGATCGCATCCTGCAGGCGGCCATCAAATCCATTTCGGCAATACCGCTGCTCGGCCGCTTTCCTCAAAACCCGGCATTGGCAATTCCCGAACGGCACCTAGGATTGCGCACTGCGGAAGAAGAAACAGACACCACAGATCGATCCGCTCGCTTCGCCGAGGCTGCACATCGGTATCTCGACCTCGCGCCGCTGCTGAAGCTGTCTCACCCGCAATCCTCAATCCCCATGCGCGCGCATCGCGCCACTCTCTCGGATGCGCGCATCGGAGTGGCTCGCGACAAAGCATTCTCGTTCTATTACGAGGACAATTTCGATCTTCTGCGCGAATGCGGCGCGGAGATCGTCCCCTTCAGTCCGCTCTCTGACAGCAATCTTCCGCCGGCTCTCGATGCCTTGTATCTTGGCGGCGGATATCCCGAACTCCATGCGGAGCAACTCATTGCCAACCAGGGGATGACTAAGGCCATACGCAACTTCGCGGAATCGGGCAGGCCCATGTATGCCGAGTGCGGAGGCATGATTTACCTGTCGCAATCCCTCACCACGCTCGATGGCCATGCATTCTCCATGGCGGGTGTGCTGCCGCTGGCCTTCGAGATGACCTCAAAGCTGGTTCAGTTCGGCTATGTCGATCTCGAGTTCACAGAGGATTGCCTGCTCGGGCCGCAAGGACTCACCATGCGAGGGCATAGTTTCCATTACTCGCGCCTGAAGCAACAGGACACTCTTCCCACGTCCTATCGCGTGCAGTACTCACTCTCGGGCCAAACCGAGCTGGAGGGATTCCGCTACAGAAACATCCTGGCCAGCTACATACACCTGCATTTCCGCAGCAATCCTGCGCTGCCGGAAAACTTTCTTCACACCATCAGGCACATCAAAGCCAATTTGTAACAATAAAAAACATAAATACCGGTGCCAGCTTTCATCGCTACGATGAAAGCTGGCACCGGCAGGATTGAGCGAAGAAACAGGATGGACCTAAGAGCTAATTCGCCGCATCCTTGAACTCTTCGTACCATGCCATCTGGATGGCCTCGAGCTTGCCTTCGTTCGACTTCGTGGGATCATCGGCAAATCCTTCGAGCCCGGTTACATACTTATGCAGGTCGGTAAAGCGGACCGTGAGCGGGTCCAGCTCCGGATACTTCTCCTGCAGCTGAATGCCGATCTCCTCGGCATCGGTCCACATGATCTCGCGCGGCATGGTCTCTCCTTGAGAAATGCAGTTAGCTCTTCGGCTGCTCGGAGTTGCCGAGCGCCAGCGGCTTGCCTTCGGAAACATAGTTGCGGTTCCAGCTGGGGATCTCGACCACATACGTGCCGGGGCCGGTGATCACGGCCTGGCAGCCGAGGCGCGAGCTCAGCTCAAGGCCCGGCGCCATATCGAGGCGATCCAGCTCTTCATCCTCCGCCTCGCTGATGCCCGCCTCGCCTTCCTTCACGAGGATGTGGCAGGTGGTGCAGGCGCAGGCGCCACCGCACGCATGGTCAAGGAAGATGTTGTAGTTCTCGGCTACGTCGAGGAACGACATCGGCTTGCCATGGTGATCGTACGGCATGGTGCCATACTCAAACTCCACCGTCTTCCCCTCGGGCAGAAAGGTGACGCGCACCATATTCGGCGCTGGCGGTTTGCTCAGATCGATTTCCTGGGTCTTCTGTTCGCTCATACTGATCTCGATTCCTACTCGGCTTCCTAAGCCGGTTTCTTACTTCGCTTCTTTGCTTGATGCGATATCCGCGGGGGCAAAAGGGTGGGGCGCCGTCGGCCCCTGGCCAAGTGATTCACCGGCTGACTCCATCGTCTGGCCGCCGATCGCCGAAGCCACCGCGTTGTCCATCATCAGTTCGGCCACACGGCGCGTCGAGGCATCCAGTGCGTGCGTGCCATCGCGCAGAGCGTGCAGGTCCTCTCCGTCCTTCAACATCGCAAGCTTTTCGGAGAGCGAAGCAATCTCCAACTGCTCTGCTTCCGTCAGCTGCTGCCACACAGGATTCCATTTCGCTTTGTCGATCGCGGCGAGGATCGTATCCGCCTCGTTGCGCGCTTCAATCAGCTGACGCTGCTGAATATCCTGCTCCGCGTAATCGAACGATTCGAGGATCATCGTTTCGACCTGCTCATCGCTGAGCCCGTAGGTCGGTTTTACGTCGATCTCCGCCGCCTTGCTGCTGCGCTGCTCGCGCGCCGAAACATGCAGGATGCCGTTCGCGTCGATGAGGAACTTGACCTCAATGCGCGGCAGTCCGGCCGACATCGGAGGAATGCCTTTCAGGTCGAAACGCGCCAGTGAGCGGCAATCCTTCGCCAGTTCGCGCTCGCCCTGCACCACGTGGATCGCGACGTTAGTCTGGCCGTCGACACCGGTGGTGAAGTGCTCGGTCGCGGAGGCAGGAATCGTTGAGTTGCGCTGGATGATCTTCGCCACCACGCCGCCAAGCGCTTCAATACCGAGCGAGAGCGGCGTCACGTCGAGCAGCAGCATATCCTCGGTGGCCTTCGATCCGCCTTCGAGGATGTTCGCCTGCACCGCTGCGCCAAGCGCGACGACTTCATCGGGATTGAGCTCGATATGCGGCTTCTTGCCGCGCGCTGCCAGATGAAAGAGCTCGCTGGTGAGCTGCCGGACGAGAGGAATCCGCGTCGATCCACCGACAAGCACGACCTCATCGATCTGCTCCGGCGTCACGCCTGCGTCCTTGAGCGCCTGACGGCATGGACCGACCGTGCGATCGATGACCGGACGAATGATCTGCTCGAACTGCTCGCGCGTGATCTCGCGCTGATAGGGCTGTCCGCCCGGCAAGGTCACGTCAAGCTTCGCTGCATCCGCTGAAGATAATGCAATTTTGGCTTCGATCACAGACTTGCGAATCGCCTGAATCGCTTCCGCATGGCCGCGCAGATCGACACCCAGCTCGCCGCGAATGTCATCGAGCGCAATGGCGATCAGCAGGTTGTCGATGTCGTCTCCGCCGAGGTGCGTGTCACCGTTGGTGGCGATGACCTCGAAGATGCCCTCGTGCAGCTTGAGGATGGAGACATCGAAGGTACCGCCACCAAGGTCATAGACCGCAACCACGCCTTCCTTCTGGCGATCGAGGCCGTAGGCCAGCGCCGCAGCGGTCGGCTCGTTGACGAGGCGCAGAATCTCGAGACCGGCGATGCGTCCTGCATCCTTGGTGGCCTGGCGTTGTGCGTCATTGAAATACGCAGGCACGGTGACGACAGCCTTGGTGACCGGTGCGCCGAAGTAGCGCTCGGCATTCTTCTTCAACTGACGCAGCACATAGGCGGAGATCTCAGGCGGCGTAAACTGCTGCTCGCCAAGCTGAATGCGCAGCACCTCGCCGGGCTGAATATCCGAGGCCAGCTGGAAGGGAAAGAGCTTCAGCTCGTCCTGCACATCTTCGAGACCGCGCCCCATCAGTCGCTTGGCCGAATAGATCACGCGCTCCGGCGTCGTTGCGAGATAGGTATGCGCAGGATTGCCGACAACGATCTTGCGCGGTTCGGGAATGGCCACGACCGAGGGCACAAGATTCGTGCCGTCTTCTCCGGGGATGACAACAGGATGGTCACCCTGCATGAACGCCACCAGCGAGTTCGTAGTGCCGAGATCGATGCCGACGATACGGCTCGGAGTGTTTCCGTTCTGGCCGTCGATTTGAGTCAGATTCATCGCTCGCCTCCTACGGAGGGCACTGCGGGATGAAGACCGGAGGGCACATTGTCACCAGAAACATACGAGGCCACGCCGTGGCCGAACGACCAGTCGAGCAGCTCGTTTTCGCTGATTACGATCATCACATCATCGGCGGGAATGGCTGCGTGCTCGTGAAGCCGCGCGGCAATCTCCTTGTAGAGCGCCTGCTTCATTTCGAGCGTGCGGCCGCGGCGCATGGTGATGTGGACCAGCGTAAAGGCAGAGGTGCGCTGCATGCCCATGAAGTGAGGATCGATGACCAGCTCACCCTCGGCGTGCGCAGTCAAAACCACGAAGAGATCGTTCTCAGGAATGTTGATCGTCGCACGCATCGCGTCATAGACGGCGTGCGGAATCTTGCGGCGGCGCTCCGGCGCCATCGTGTCATGGACAGAAACTCTTACCAGCGGCATAGAATCCTTTTTCGTTATGCTTCGAGCACGTCGTGAACGTCACGCACAAGGTTGCGGAGATAGCGGCGGCGATCGAGCACAGCCACCATCGCGTCCTTCGCCTGCTGCTGTCCAGCTGCGTCCTGCGCTGCATCCCACTTTGTCCACTGCGCGGCAAGCTGCGCATCGGATTCGGCAAGCTGTGCTTCAAACTGCACACGGGCTTTCTCGAGATCGGCGCGCGTTTGGGGATCGTCCTCACCCATCTTCTTCGCCATGCGCATCTCCTCGAGCTGCATATTCAGCTCGAAGACCTCTTCGAGAAGATCGGGCGGAATACGCGAATCCTTCGGCGCGTTGCCTTCGCTCCTGCCGGCCTCGATCTCCACGCCTTCGAGCTTCAGCAGATATTCCGTGCGCGTGACCGGATTCTTCAGCGTGCGGTAGGCATCGTTGAGCAGCGAGGTCTGTTCCAGGCTCCACTGCTGCTCGTCCAAGGATGCCTGCGCATAGACATCCGGATGCAGGCGGCGGCTCAGCTTATAGAAGGCCCGCTCAAGGGCAGACGTATCGAGGTGAAGCTTGCGGGGCAGCGAGAAGACGGCGAAGTAGTCGACGCCGGAGGCAGGCGGCTGCACCTTGCCACAGGAGGGACAAAAGCTCTGTCCGGGCGCAACAGAGGCGCCGCATGCCCAGCAGGCGGCGCTCACGGATTGAATCTCAGCTATCGGCATCGTTCCGGATCGTTATCGGGCCGGCTCGTCGCCGGAAAAAGTCAGGCGGAGAAGGAAGACCCGCAACCACACGACTTGGTCGAGTTGGGGTTGATGAAGTTGAAGCCCTGGCGCATCAGCGTCTCCTCATAATCGAGGATCATGCCGTGCAGATAGATGAAAGACTTCGGATCGACGAAGACACGCACGTCGCCGAAGGTGTACACGCGGTCGCGCTCACGGGGCTGCGAATCGAAGCGGATGTTGTAGGAGAGCCCGGAGCAGCCGCCGCCGGTAATTCCCAGGCGCAGGCCGCCCTCGGCGGGCGAAATGCCCTCCTTCGCCATCGCCGTGCGGATGCGCTGAATCGCGCGCTCCGTCACCTGGATGCCCTTCTGCTGGGTTGCCGCATTGTCGGCGTTCAGTACCTGAAGCTGTTCCGTACTCATTTTTCTAAATCCTGATGCACATGCGCGGAGAGCGGCGGCCCATAAGGCCGTTCGTCCTCCGCGCATGCGCGAGGCTGAATTAGTGGGCGGCTACGGCCGGAGCTTCCGCGCCCTCGGCAACGCCGTTCTTCTTCTTCCAGTCGCCGATGGCGGCACGGATGGCGTCCTCCGCCAGCACCGAGCAGTGGATCTTCACCGGAGGAAGCGCGAGCTCCTTCACGATGTCGGTGTTCTTGATCTGCAGCGCTTCCTCAACCGTCTTGCCCTTCACCCACTCCGTGGCGAGCGAGGACGAAGCGATGGCCGAGCCGCAGCCAAAGGTCTTGAACTTGGCCTCCTCGATCACCTGGGTCTCGGGGTTCACCTTGATCTGCAGACGCATGACGTCGCCGCACTCGGGCGCGCCGACAAGACCGGTACCGACCTCATCGCTCGACTTGTCGAGCTGGCCTACGTTCCGGGGGTTGTTGTAGTGGTCAATGACCTTATCGCTGTATGCCATGAGAATTCTCCTTAGGAACTTGCCCGATAAACCTATCCGGAATCAATAACTTCCGAATTAGTGCGCCGTCCATTCGATCTTGGTAAGGTCGATGCCCTCTTTCACCATTTCGTACAGCGGTGAGAGCTCGCGAAGCTTCTGCACGACGTCGATCAGCTTGTCGGCCACGTAATCCACTTCAGCCTCGGTATTGAAGCGGCCCAGCCCGAAACGGATAGAGCTGTGCGCGACATCGTCACCCAGGCCCAGGGCCTTCAATACATAAGATGGTTCAAGCGTCGCAGAGGTGCAGGCAGATCCGCTTGAAACCGCAATATCGTTGATCCCCATCAGCAGCGACTCGCCTTCCACATACACAAAGCTCATGTTGAGACTGCCGGGCAGACGGTGCTCCATCGAGCCGTTCACATGAATATGGTCGAGCGCGCCTTCGAACTTGTTCTTCAGGCGGTCACGCAGGGCTGTCAGGCGCTTGGTCTCCGCTTCCATCTCGTCGCCGGCAATCTCGCAGGCCTTGCCCAGGCCGACGATGCCGGGGACATTGAGCGTGCCCGAACGCATGCCGCGCTCATGGCCGCCGCCGTTGATCTGCTCGGCGATCTGGACACGGGGATTGCGGCGGCGAACGTAGAGCGCGCCGACACCCTTCGGGCCATAAAGCTTGTGGCCGGAGAGCGAGAGCACATCGATGTTCATCGTCTGCACATTGACCGGCACCTTGCCCACCGCCTGCACCGCGTCGGTATGGAAGAGGATGCCCTTCTCATGGCAGAGCTTGCCAATCTCGGCGACCGGTTGAAGGACACCGATCTCATTGTTGGCAAACATGATCGAAACCAGGATGGTCTTGTCGTCGATGGCCCGCTTCAGGTCTTCGATGTCAATGAGGCCATCGGCCTTCACCGGCAGATAGGTCACCCGGTAGCCGGACTTCTCCAGACGCTTACAGGTATCGAGCACAGCCTTGTGCTCGGTCACCTGGGTAATGATGTGGTTGCCGCGCTCGCGGTACATCTCCGCGATGCCCTTGATGGCCAGGTTGTTCGACTCGGTCGCGCCCGAGGTAAAGATGATCTCCTTGGCCGTCGCGCCGATCAGCTTCGCAACCTGCTCGCGGGCCTTCTCCACGGCAGCCTCGGCTTCCCAACCGAAGGAGTGGTTGCGGCTGGCAGCATTGCCGAAAACGGTCGTGAAATAGGGCATCATCGCCTCCAGCACCCGCGGATCGAGCGGCGTGGTGGCGTGATAGTCCATATAGATAGGAAGGCGAACCCCTGCCGGGACAGTAACGGTATCGTTTTGCGTGTTGCTCATCGTATCTCCTGCTTTGCTGCGCTTTTGTCGTCCCAGATCTCAGGCTCGGCTGGTGGTACGGATCGTCACCAGCTGCTGCGCCATCGGACTGTGGCTGGGATCAGCCAGGTCCGAGATTCTGATGTTTTTCAGCACGTCCGAGATGCTGTCATTCACACGTGCCAGGGGTTCTTTGATGGTGCAACTGTTCGTCAGGTCGCAAGAACCGCTGTCCGTCACGCAAGATGTGATGAAAAGCGGGCCGTCAATGGCGCGGATCACCTCGAACGCGGTGATGTCGGCTGCCGGCCGGGAAAGTGTATAACCGCCGTTCATGCCGGCGTGGGAGCGCAAAAGCCCCTCTCGCGTCAGCTTCTGGAGGATTTTGGCCAGCAGCTGCGGCGGAATGTGGTAGGCCTCGGCAATGTCCTTCGCGCTGAGCGACACAGAATCTTCATGCTCGGCGATGAACTTCAGCGCCATGAGCCCATAGTCGGCCTTTTTGGTTAATCTCAGCATGCGGGATCCCCTGTCCGTGACGGGTACTCTCCAGTATAGGATCGCATTCGTCCGAATTCAATTCCCGGTCCTGTTCCGCACCGGAAACCGCACATTTCTCAGCTCGGCGGAAAGCCGTTTGACAGAAGGGCCCGGCTCGATACAATCTTCCGGTATCGTCTATTCCTCACGATCAAAACACCCGGAAAAATGGAAACCTCCTGCAAACACCCAAAGGTGCGCGTCGTAGCGCGTGAAGAGGATGCCGAGTTCGTGGAGTGCCAGGACTGCGGCGAGGTCTTCGACTCAAACGAATTCCGTGACATGGCCATCGAAGAGGCCGCCGAAGAAGAGGCCGAAGAGGATGAGGCCTGAAGGCCGCAATCCCCTTTCCAGCGCTGTACGGGAAAGAACAGTGTTAGGGCATCCAGGCAGAAAATAAGCGACTTATCTTGCGCATGGTCATTCCGACCGGAGTGAGCCGTAAGGCGAACGGAGCGGAGGAACCTGCAGTTTTCTCCGGCACTGGCAGAACTGCAGGTTCCTCCGCTCCGCAGGACGATAGAACTGTCCTGCTCCGGTCGAAATGACAATTTGTGGAATGGCTCTATGGGGATACGACTTAGGAAGCCGGGCTCTCCGCAGGGCTGAGCCGCCGTGCAATCTGCCAGGCGTAATGGAATCCTGAGATCACGGTGAACGCCACGGTTGCCTCAAGCGAGGCACGCCGGAGCCACAGGATAAAGGGCGGCGCGTAAAACATACTCAACAGCACCGAAACCAGCGCGATGATCTGCGCCAGCGTATTCGCCTTGCCGAAGATGCTGGGCTTGAAATTCCGCATGCCGACGCTGGCATAAAGAATTGCCGCCACCATGACGATGCCGAGGTCGCGGCCGAAGACCAGCACCGTCACCCGCCGGGAGATGAGCCCCTCATGATTCAGGACCAGGAAAAGCGTGCTCAGGAGCAGCTTGTCGGCTACCGGATCGAGATATTGCCCGAGCACCGTGCGCTGCTGAAGCAGCCTCGCCAGCAGGCCGTCCAACCCGTCCGAGATTCCGGCCAGGATAAACAGCACGAAAGCCGTGGGATAGTGATGGTCCAGGATCGCAAGGACAAGAAAGGGGACAGCGCAGAGGCGCAGGAGAGTCAGCAGATTCGGCGCGGCGCGCAGTTCTTTCATTGCATGAGTCTTAGCCGCGTCCTTGTAGCCTGAGCACCGCGGCGTCCAAACGTCGATAGTACCTTATCTGCCTTACAGGCCTCCGCTGAAAACAGCGAACGGCGGGGATGCGTCCCGGAGCGGGAGCAGAGACCACCCGGCTGGATAGGGAATCTTTATCGCGCTATGGAATTCCTCACCAGCCGGTCATTCTCAAAAAATCGCCTCTAACATCCGCGCCGAGAACGGTTTTCCCACCACCCCGGCGAGCAAAAACGCGCAAAAATTGCTATAGTAGAAAAGTCATCACACGCAGGCGCGTAGCTCAGTTGGTTAGAGCGCTACCTTGACACGGTAGAGGTCGTTGGTTCGAATCCAATCGTGCCTACCATCTTTTGAATAAGATACGAAGTTCCTTCCTCTTACTCGGCTTCTTCCGAGACTCCATCGCAAAAATCAACCGGTAAGGCTGCTCCTGTCCTCGACAGAGCCGGCATCGGGCCGCATCCTGTTCATAGCCCCGGGCCTGGCGCGCGAAATGCCTCAATCCCGGGGTCATTCTCTGCCTATATACTTGCCCCGCCCCAGATCCTACCTTTCACCGCGAAGATCCAGACCCGTCGCAAGCAACGGGCAGATCCGCTCATGGCCGTCGCCTCCCTTGGGCGCCGCGTTTTCCCTTTGCGACACTACGATTCCGGAAATGGGATTCGCGTTCTACCTGTGAATTCCGTCTCCACTTCTGCCTTCTCAAACCTGTTCCATGCGCTCATGATCTCCAGCTCGTCTGACGCTGAACCCTCCGAAGACCTCGAATACTTATTGCAGCTCGTTCGCCGGCCGCCTTCCATCTCCGCCCTCAAACGTGCCCAGTGCATCCTGCTTTGGAAGCATTGCGCCCTTCCTCCCCGCCAGATTGCCCACCTGCTCGGCTGGAGTCCAGGCACAGTACACAATCTGCTCTCCGCCTACCGAAAAGCCGGTCCTGCGATCTGCCATGCGCATATCCGCGGCGGCCGCACCCACGCCTACCTCACCGCCGAGCGCGAACAGCGCCTGCTCAAAAGCTTTCTCGATCGCGCCCGGAGCACGGGGTTTCTCGACGTCAAATCCCTGCACGCCGCCTATGAACATCTGGTCGGACATCGCTGCGCAGCCTCGACCATCTATCGGCTCGTGCACCGGCATGGCCAAGCCGGCAAACTTCCTCGCAAGCCTCTCGGCCGCTGAGTGGCAACTTCACGAATGAACGCGAATCGTCCGCATTTTCTCCTCACGCCCTCTCGATTCCCGCCTCAGGCCGGGGATAGACTCCGCATGAAAACAAGCAGCCCAGATCCTTCCGCATCACCCTGTATTGCTCGCGCCCTTCGCGCTCTTCCCTGTCTGCGTTGCCTGGCATGACCGCGATCCTTCCGGATACGCGCCGTCATTGCCCACGGCTTCCCCCTCAAACCACTGGAGAGAACGATGCGCACGTATACCCTCTTTGAAACACCGCAGGAAAATACCGAAACCCGCCTGCCCGGTGTCCTTCCCAATCAGCCTTGGATCGACTACAAGCTTGGAGCCGGCATCAGCGCGATCACCGGGGCGCGCAGCGTCCCAGGCGCGGTCATCGACTTCGACATGGCCAATTATCCGGAGCTCGAAGTCAAAACGAGCTTCTACAGCATCTCCTCCGAGCACGATCAGCACACGGCCTACGGCGTCGAAGCAAAGGGCAGCTACAACACCTCCGGGCTCAAGGTCGCAGCATCCGCATCGTTTCTGAGCGATTCCACCTACTCCGAATCCTCGATGACCATCGTGGCCATTTACGACATTCGCAGCCTGGGCTCGGGAAAGACGAATCCCAGTTCACTCGCCCTGTCGGAGGCGGGTAAAAAATATCTGGATGAAAAAGGAGAGGAGGCCTTTCGGGAACGCTATGGCGACTACTTCATCTCCTCGCAGTATGCCGGCGCGCGCTTCGTTGCGACGTACAAGGTCTATACCTCCTCCGCTTCGTCCCTCATGCAGTTCCAGGCGAACGTCAGTGTTTCGGCCGACATGATGAGCGCGGAAGGCTCGGTCAAGTTCGAGCAGGACGCCCACGCCAACAATGCAACCCTGGACTGCAAATTCCACATGCTCGGGCTCAACAAGCTTGCACCTGTCTTCCCGAACACGCCTGCCGGCATCAGCCAGGCTCTCCAGTGGTTCCTGACACAGGATGACAAGGGAGACCCCGTCAATCTCAGTTTCATCCCCGTACGCGCCGACCTCACCCACTTCTCCAGCCTGTCGGACAAGATCACAAACGTTTATCCGATCGAGCCGGCAACCTTTGCCGATATCCAGGGCCTCAGCTTCCTCATTACCTCCATGGATTCGCTCGCCTCGCAGCTCCCCGACTACTTCCTCAACCTGCAATACAACGACACGGTCACCTTCGGCGAGGAGCGCGTCAAGATCAAGACCGAATTTGAGGCCGCGCAGGATGTCCTGGCAACCAAGCCCGAGCTCATTAACGATCTCGACCAGCGGACGACAGACCTGGTGACACGTCTTCGCCCCTATCTCGCGCTGGTCAGCTTCTACAACAACCTCAAGACGCAGCAGGACTCCGAAAGCCACGGCGGCAGAACCACGCACAGCCAGGGCACGGTTTCCAGCCCGGGCGGTGTCTCCGTCATCGTCGAACCCTCTGCCGAATCCTTCTCCCAGAAGGCCAGCAGCATCGTATGGGAACGCCGCAACCACACCTTCAACTACTCCAATGCCGACCGCATCATCGTCGGCTGGAAGATCCAGGACAACTGGGGCGATGGCACCAATGGCTCATGGTCCGTACCCGATCCCATCATCGGCACCAGCAGTGCCAGCATCAAGATCGAGGGAGAGAAGGGCCGCGGCGTCAACTGGACGGCCATCTTCTACACCGCGCCCAAGACCGATTTCCCCTGGATCAGCTTTTCCACGACGAAATAGCCCGCCTCCTTGCATGCGCACGATGCGCCTGCATGAGCAGCTCTTCCATACGATCAAGAGGCCGCCAGATCTGGCAGATCTGGCGGCCTCTTGATCGCGAATGCGTGCAAACTCCGGGCTTTCTACCGAGAAAGGCGATCTGCTTTCCGGCTTAGGGTCTCGGCTCCGCGAGCGATTTGGCAATTGCGGCCTCCGCGATCGGCGCCATCACCGCATAGCCGGCGTCGTTCGGGTGTACCGCCTTATCGATGGCCAGCTCAGGACGCATACCACCCTGTCCGTCTTCCATCGCCGGATAGTAATTGCAGAAGACGAGGTGCTCCTGCTCCGCATACTGCGCGAGCCATGCATCGAGCTCGCGAACCTGATCCGCCGGTTTCACTCCAGGCCGCCATGGCACAACCGAAGCCGGCAGCGTAGAGGCGAGGATCACGCGGATGTGCTCGCGCTTGGCAATATCGACCATGGAGCGGAAGTTATTCTCGATGTCGGTCATCGTCTCCGGCCCCGTATTGCCAGCGATGTCATTGATACCGGCCAGAATCAGCACCGCGGCCGGATGCAGCGCCACCACATCCTGCCGGAAGCGCACCAGCATCTGCGGCGTCGTCTGCCCGGAGATGCCGCGGTTCACATACGGCTTTCCAGGAAAGAACTTCCCTGCCAGGCGCCCCCAGTTATCGGTGATCGAGTCCCCCATGAAAACCACCCGCTGCTCTCCGGGAGCCGGCGGCGCCAACGATGCGTTGTCATCGTGATAACGTCCGAGGTTGGCCCAGTCCGCAAGCTGGTGGCGCATGCGATCAACCTCCTGCGCTGGCAGCGTGACCGTCGACGCGGCACTAGCTGCAGGAGCCTGTGGCGAGGCCGGCGCGCCTGCGGCCGATGACGTCTGCGCGTTCATCCCTACAGGAAACAGCGTTGCTCCCAACAGCACTAGACCACTCCAACGATTCCAGCTTCCCCGCATCCCCGCCATCCCTCTCATCTGCCTTCCATTCTTTGCCAGCCCCACCATACCAGCAACGCATGGAAGCATGCAGAGCCATCGGAATCAGCATCGGCGGAATACTCGACAGGACAAGGCCCCTAATAAGTCCCGAGCCGGATGCGGACGGCAAAATGCTCGTGGCGGAAGTTCAGCCCCCGGTCTGTCTGGTCTCCATTCCAGATGCGCGCAGGCTGCCAGGTTTCGTCATCGTATGTCCCTTCCTCGGCCTTGAGGATTTGCAGATGACCGGCCTCACCCGACGCAAGGGTGAAGGTGACGCGGGCCTCGATGCCCGTAACAAGAAACTCATCCGGTCCCAGCTGAGCGACCAGGACACGACCTCCGTTGTCCTTTGTTCCCGGAGCATGCTGCTCGCCATCGCGCTGCGGGAATCCGAAGCCGACCTTTGCCTGCCACCGGCCGAAGGTCAGTGTCTCTTCAGGCCTGCCCTCCTGTTCGACCGCGGTCTGCAGCTTGCCTTCGTAGTTCAGCCGCGCCAGGACACGGTCAAGAGGGGCAACCAGCGCAAAATTCTCGGCGTGCGCCTCAGGCAGCTGCCCCGGATGCAGCGTCCATGCCGTCTGATCGGTTCCGAAGGGCGAAAAGCCGATCGCTCCCTTACCCAGCGCATAGAAAAAACCAGGAGCGAAGTCATTCCCCAGTCCTGTCTCCGGAACCAGCAGCGGATTGTCAGGCCGCGCATAAGTAGACAGCAGCTCTTTCTGGAATTCGCGGTCGTTGCTGTACACGTCCGGAGCAAGCACATCGATCGACGGCGCCTCGATCTTCCATAGATCGATCATCGTCTGCACCGGACCGCCACTCGGATAATCGAACCCCGGCTCCTGATAACCGCGAATCACGTATCCCTTGGGATAGCGAACCCACACGTTGCAATACATCGGGATCGGCAGCTCGGCCTTGCCCGCCTTCGCAACTTCGTTGATGTAGCGAGCCTGCGAGTAGGCCTGGAAGGTCTCATCGGCATCATGGCCAAAGACCTGGGTCCAGGTTCCGGGAGAGTGATGCAGCCCGGCGAGCAGTTCCTTCGGCACCTGGCCTTCGAACTCCTTCTCCGCTGCGGGCGAGTGATCGCGCACGGCTCCGATCGCTCCGGACTCGTTCTCCACCTGAATCATCAGCACCGTGTGCTGCTGCCCGTCGAGATCATGCAGATGGTGCGTCAATGCAACGAATGCCTTGCGGTCCGCGTCGAGATTTGCCTGCGAATTGGCCGAGAGCACCTGGATCGGCTGGCCTCGCTCATCGATCATGCGCGGATAGCGCACAGAATCGGTTTTGACCCACTCCGGAACGTAGTGCATCTCCCCGTTCTTCCACGTGCCGAACCACAGCAGGATGAGATGGACATGGTGCTCCCGCGCCTGGTTGACCAGCATATCGACCAGCGAGAAGTCGAACTGCCCGGGCCGCGGCTCCATCTGCTCCCAATACACCGGGGCTTCCACCGTGTTGGCATGCATGCCCTCGATCGTCGGCCACACATCCTTCATCGTCCCGGGCCACGAGCTCGAGTTATTGATCTGCCCACCGAGAATCAGATACGGCTTGCCGTCCACCAGCAGCGCGTGACGGCCATTCTGTTCGACAATGCGAGGCGTTTCCTGCGAACGAAGCAGCCATGGCGAGACAAGAAATGCAGAGAGCGAGAGAGCGGCAGCGAGTCGTTTCATGGAGTTCTTCCTGTTCATTGTCATCCCAGCCGGAACGAGACGATGAAACTGTCTCGCTCCGGTCGAGATGACAATCTGTTGCTACGCACTACTTCGAAGCAGCTTAGAAGTAGTACTTCGCCGCGAGCTGGAAGAATCGCGGGTTAGGGGTGAAGTTGCCCAGCGAGCGCGTGCTGGTGATTTCACCGCCGCTGGTGGAGTTCGTCTCCTCACTCGGCTGGCCGAATGCCGGAGTATTGAACATGTTAAAGACATCCGCGCGGAACTGCAGGTACTGCTCGCGGATGGTCGGGAAGTTCTTGAAGAAGCTCATATTCACGCGCTGATAGCCAGGTCCGTAGATCTGGTTACGCGCGCCACCGAGATACGCCTCAGCTTCCACCGGGTTGGTGATGGGGTCGCCAGTCGGATTGGCCGTGGTCTGCGTATTCGGAATGAGCGTTCCGGAGAGCGGGTTCGCAAAGGCGCAGGGGTTGTACCAGTGCGCAACACTCTTCGTCGAAGCTGCGCAGCTGGTGCCGGAATTGCTGGCATCGGCCGAGCCGCCTGTGGCAAAGGGATCGCCGGTAAGGATAGCGCGGCGCGTGTTGGCGCCCACCGCCGCCGTGTTGTTGGGACTCACAGTGAAAGGATTGCCCGTCAGCGCGTAGAAGGCCACATCTGCCGACCATCCTCCGACCAGCTCATTCACCAGGCCGCCATGGTTCAGGAATCTCTGTCCCTGGCCAAAGGGCAGCGCATAGTTGCCCGACAGCGTGAAGCGATGCCGCACATCCCAGTCCGAGCTGGCGAGTTCGCTCCCGATGGAATAGAGGTTCGCATTGCGATAGATGTTCGTTCCACCATCGAGCGGCGTACCCGTGTCATCGAGCGCGTGGGAGTAGGTGTAAGCAGCCAGGAACTGCAGGTTGTGCGAGAGGTGCTTTTCGAGCGATGCCTGCAGCGAGTTATAGCTGCCGACCCCCTCATACAGGTCGTACTGTGCGCCGCCGAAGCTCGAGAACGGACGGATTGCCTGTGAGCTGTCGGAAGGACCGACCAGTCCATAAGGCGCATTCTGGTCCGTCAGTGCCTGCAGGTGACGCGAGACGTTGCCGACATACGCGGTGGTCAGCGTCATGGTCGGAGTCAGCGCGTACTGCGTCGTAAGGTTGAACTGCTCGGTGTACGGCGTCTTGGTCTGCAACTGTCCACCCACCAGTCCAGGCGTGGAGAGATAGTTCTGCAGGCCCACGGCGATCGCGTCCGAGAAGCCGGTATCGAGGCTCAGCCCATCCGTCGAGCAGCTGCCATTCGAGCAGGCAGGCGAGGTGAAGTTCGACGAGAAAGCGAACGGATAGTTGTAAGAGGGATTCGGCGAAGCGCCCACGCTCTCGAGGCCGCCGAAGAAGATGCCATATCCGCCGCGGATCACGAACTTCGGCGTCGCCGTGAAGGCGAATCCGATACGCGGGCTGAAGTTCAGCTTCTGCCCAAGGGCCAGCGAGCGGTTCTTGCTGTAGACCACCGCAATGTTGTCAGCCGAAGTAAGGTCGGTGAATGCAGAGGCCAGTGTGGCCTTGGTGTTCTTGGGCAGCAGGAACTGCGCCGTGCCCGAGGCCGGACCGTTGATGGACTCGATATTCCAGTAAGCCTGGTTATCGTTCTCCTCATACGAAGGCTGGTAGTAGTCGTAGCGCAGGCCAAGGTTGAGTGTCAGGTTCGGGAGCACCTTCCAGTCGTCCTGTGCGTAGCCGGAGTAGTACCAGTGCACATCGTGCACGCTGAAGAAGTTCGAGATCGAGGCGCTGTACATGGAGTCAGCCAGAAAGTCGGCAACGCCATAGCCGGTGTAGTTGGCAGCAGGGTTCGAGGTGAAGAAACCGGTGTAATCGTAAGAACCGTGAGGATTGATCGGCTGCGTCACCGCGACGCGAACGCTCTGGATGCTCACGCCGGCCTTGAGGGTGTGATTGCCCAGCACCTTCGTGACGTTGTCGAGCACCTGGAAGACATTCTCAAACTCGATAGACGGATAGTAGCCCGGTGAACCGAAGCCGCTCATGCCGCTGATCGACGTCGACGGCAGACCGCCGTTGTTGGCCTGGTAGGGAATGCCGCCCAGTCCCACCTGCGCAGCCACATCCGTGTTCGCGCTCTGCTGCAGGAACTGCGCGCGAGCCCAGTTGTAACCGAAGCGGAATTCGTTCACAAGCTTGGGATTGAAGACGTGCGTTTCGCTGAAGACATAGTTCTGGCCCATGTTGACGGACGGACCATCCGATCCGTAGCCGCCGCCGTCGAGAACCGAACCGAAGGGCGCCGGATAGTTGCCGCGCAGGTTCGAGTTGCTCATGCGGAAGAAGGCCTGGTCCTTCGCCGAAGCGTTCCAGTCGATGCGGCCATCCCAGCTGACGGTGTTGTTGATGTCATTCGTGTTGATGACGTAGTTGTTGTAGGTCTTGCCGCCGTTGGCGTTCGGCGTCGGATACATGTTCAGGATCTTCTGCGCCACCGCGTTGATCTGGTTCGAGCACAGGACATTCTGCTGCCCGTTGCAGGTCAGCACCGTACTGCCGTCAGTGCCCGGCTGGTAGAGCGTTACCGGCGAACTGTTGCCGGTGAGGCTCGTGCTCAGCAGTTCGCTGAAGTTACCCTGCCGCATGAGTGCGGTCGGCACCGTGTACGTACCGGTCGAACCGAAGACGATGCGCGTAGCTTCCACATCGCCAAAGAAGAAGAGCTTGTTCGGAATGATCGGACCGCCGATCGTTCCGCCAAACTGGTTCTGACGAAACTCGGGCTTGGTCAGAGAGAAATAATCGCGGGCATCCAGAGCGTCGTTTCTCCAGTACTCCCACAGGTTTCCGTGCAGTGCATTGGTACCGCTCTTGATCGAAGCGTTGAGCACCGCTCCGGCCGAGTGGCCGAGCTCCGCGGTGTAATCGCTGGTCTGCACCTTGAACTCCGCCAGGGCGTCCGGCGGAGGCTTCACGACATAGGTCGCGCCGTTCAGGAAGTCGATCAGGTTCGAGTTGTTATCCACGCCGTCGAGAATGAAGTTGTTCTGCTCGGCGCGCAGGCCGTTGGCGCTGAAGTCGCCGTTCCCTTCGCCGCGTGAGCCATTCGACTGGGCAACACCGGCTGCGAGCTGCGCCACAAAGACATAATTGCGGCCGTTCAGCGGCGTGTTGTTGATCGTCTGTGTGCTCACCACCTGCCCGGTCGATGAGTCTTCCGTCTGCAGCAGCTGCGCCGCACCGGCCTCTACCGTCACCGTCTGCGTGGCGCTGCCCGGCTGCAGAGTAAGGTCGGCCTGCAGGCGCTGGTTAAGGTTCAGCGTAAGGCCGTTCAACGTCGCCTTTTGAAAATTCGCGGCGTTGGCAGTCACGGTATAGTTGCCGATTTTCACCGGCGAGAAGACATACACACCGCTCTGGTCTGTCTTTGCCGACAGCACAAAGCCGGTGTCCTTATTGGTCAATGTGATTTGTGCCGACGGAACCACAGCACCTGTCTGATCCGTCACTGTTCCCGTAATCGTGCCCTGGTCCACCTGCGCCAGGAGAGGAGAGACTGTGAACAGCCCAACCACCACGATGCATAGAAATGAAAATAAATTCCGCGATAAGAATGGATAGAAATTGCGCCTGAACATGAATTGGCTCCAGAAATTTCCTGCATTTGCCACTTGTTTTGCCGGACGCTACACCCGTTGCGAGGCAGAAGCGTCCGCCAGATCCGCAGAAATGTATACGTATGCATTTCTGCAGCGGATAGGTTCTCGTACGCGTAGCCTTTTTGGGTCTTACGTTGTGTCAGCCCTGCCATTGCCGAAGTGCGGCAATTTCAGAACCCGTTATGTATACGATTACAATCCGGCAAAATCGTAGTTCCGCGATTTCAGGGTTGTCAAGGCGACGAGGTTTGATTCTCGTCTGCAACCATCGTCCACCGCAATGGGAACGCTCTCCTCGTCGACGGCATGGCCGCCACGCAACGAGTTCGAACATACCGGAAAAGCGAAAGAGCCAGACTCTGCCAGTCTGGCTCTCTTCGCAATGTGTGATCCAATCTACCAGCGATAACGCATGGTCCCATACAGGGTGCGCATCAGCCCCGGATAGCAGCCTGTCGAGCTGTAGCAGGAGGCCACGTAGTTGCGGTCGCCCAGGTTCGTCGCATTGAACTGGAACCGCGTGCCGCGCAGCCAGCGCATATCGCTCGGAAGGTCATAGTGCGCCGAGGCATCGAAGAGCGTCACGCCCGGCACCTTGAACGAGTTCACATCATCGCCCCAGCTCGCACCGACAAAGCGTCCGCCCGCGCCGCCGCCGAAACCGCAAAAGAGCGAGGTAGGCAGCGTGTAGTCGAACCACAGCGAGGCCATGTTCAGCGGCACACCATACTGATACTGATCCTGCGTTGTCCGGGTCACCCCGTCGATGCCCGTATCGTCAGTGTCGGACTTCGCATACAGCGACTTCAGATGCGTATAGGAGGCCGTGTAGCTGAGTGCATGCGAGAGGCTCGCATGCGCCGAGAGCTCGACGCCACGCGTGCGGATCTCACCCACTGCAATGGTGAAATTAGGATTATTCGGGTCGGTTGTGCCCACATTCTGCTCGGCCAGATCGTAGATCGCAGCGGTGAGCATCATGTTCTGCTTCGCAGGCTGATACTTCACACCTGCTTCGTACTGGCGTCCGGTTGTCGGAGGCAGCGGCTGGCTGTTCTCTCCCAGGCTGAGATCGGGCTCGAACGAGGTCGTATAGCTGAAATAGGGAGCAAAACCGTTGCCGAGGAGATAGGACGCACCTGTGCGCCAGGTCAACTTGCTCTGGTCCTCGTTAATAGAGCCATAGGAAGCAACTTCGTTCACCTTGTACCAGTCCTGACGCAAGCCGGCCGAAGCGCGCAGATGCCCTACCGACACCTGATCCTGGAAATAGAGGCCGGTCTGATCGGAGCTGGCAACTTCGGAGCCGGTAATCGCGGGGTCGACAATGGGAACGTAATACTTCGGATGGAAGATGTTGATCGACTCCACATCGCCCGATCCCCAGTGCCAGTGCTCGTCGAAGTGGGTGTAGTTCACACCGCCCAGGAAGGTCTGCGTCACCTTGCCGGTGTTCCACACTTCGCTCACGCGCTGATCGGAGTTCGAAGTGGTAAAGGTCGTGTGCCGATCGAACGTATAGCGATCGAGCGTCTGCATATCCGACTCCAGCTCTTCCGGCCAGATCATCTGCGCATGATCCTTGTTCGATGTGAAGCGGTAGTTCTGGCCAAGCTGCCAGCCGTGATCGAAGCTGCGCGTAAAGACATCTCCCAGTTCCAGAAATGATTGCTTGGTCTGGTTGTAGTTCGGATCGCCGAGATAGAAATCCGGCGAAACCTTGCCGTACGGGTTGTAGAGCACGGTGCCGCTGGCCGGGAGATTGGCCATCGCACCTACTGTCGGGTTATAGGTGTAGTTCGTCAGAATCGTCAGGCTGGTACGGTCATCGGGAATCCAGGTGAGCGCCGGCGCAATCGCCACGCGCTGCGGATCGATAAACCACGTCTGAGAGCCCTCTTTGAAGCCCACACCGGTCAGGCGATAGAGCAGCTTGCGTGTCGCCAGCGGACCGCTGAAGTCGAAGTTCAGCTCATTGTGACCGTAGCTGCCGAAACCCAGCTCTATCTCGCGCAGCGGAGCCGAAAGCGGGCGCTTGGTCTCGACGTTGATGATGCCGCCCGGGCTCGCCTGTCCGTAAAGCACTGACGAGGGACCGGCCATCACCTCGATGCGCTGGTAAAAATACGCGTCCAGCAGCGTGTTGCCGTCAGGATCTTCTTCGAGGCCATCCAGGAAGATGCCGGGCGTAAACCCACGCAGCTGAATGCTGTTTGATGTCCAGAACTGCGATGAGGTGCCTTCATTCTCGGCATTCACACCCGCGGCATAGCGCAGCGCATCGTTCAGGTACTGCGGCTGCTGATCGTCCATCAGCTCGCGCGTGATCACGTCGACGGATTGCGGCGTTTCGAGCAGCGGAGTGTCGATCTTCATCGCCGAGCCGCTGTCCGTCGCCACATACCCGGCCTCGGCCTGCACCGTGACCGTATTCGAGGCCTTCTGCACATCGAGCGCAAGCGTAAGGCTCGCCGCCTGCGCATTCACCGCAATCTCCTGCTGAATCGGCGCAAAGCCCGCGGCCGATACCTTCAGCAGGTAATCGCCAGGGACCACATTGGCGGTGAAGCGGCCCGGCCCCGCACTGCGAGCGGCAAACTGCTGTGCGCCGCACAACAGCTCCACGCTGGCCATGGGCAGCACCGCGCCGCTGTGATCGGTAATCGTCGCCGACCACGCCATCGGCGACGCCCCCTCCGAAGAAGCACATGCCGGCACAGGCAGAGGAGCCTCTGCCGGAAGAGCAGTAGAGGCCGCACTCGGCTGTTTTGCCCAGCAAAGAGAAGCCGCGGAAACACTGATCAGCACTACAAAACGATGCACAGTTCGCAACACGGGAATTTGCCTTTCAAGAGGTCGAAGGCATTGCGAACCGCTACAATGAACGGGTCGCCAGCCTTCTGGTTGTCGATCTCCGGCCTCCTGCAGTGCTTCGCCAAAAGACTGCTGCGGGAGGCCGCCCAATATCCGACTGAATTGGTCTGATTTAGACTAGCGAAAGTTTCTGTAATGTGTGCCGCGAATTCCGCCAGGCACTACGCGAATCAGGCCATGACAGTCAGACTCAAAGATCACGAGCTTCTTCAGGCGTCGCCGCGGCCGGTTTCGGCCATGGCAAAGTCCTATCCGGCCGGATACCTCGGCTATGCCCACTCGCATGCCCGTGCGCAGCTGCTGTATGCCGCCTCGGGCAGCATGCGGCTGACCTTCACACGGGGATGCTGGGTCATTCCGCCGCAGCGCGCCGTCTGGCTTCCACCGGGATATGTGCATCAGACCAGCGCCATCGGCGAGCTGGAGATGCGCACGCTCTATATCCGCGAAGACTCCTGTCCCTCCGCGGCTCCGTGCGAGCCGCGCATGCTGGGAGTTTCCTTGCTGCTGCGTGAACTGGTACTGCGCATCGTCGCCATGCCGATGGAGTATGACGAGCGCGGGCAGGAGGGGCGCATTGTCGCCGCGGCGCTGGGAGAGATCGACTGGACACCTCTCGACCCGGTACGCCTGCCGCCACTCGGCGACGCCCGTCTGCGGCGCATGGAGCAGATGCTGACGCGGAGCCCGGAAGATGCCAGCACGCTCGACACCTGGGCTGCCCGCCTGCGCATCTCGACACGCACGCTGGCACGTCTGATCCGCCAGGAAACAGGTCTGTCTTTTCAGGTATGGCGCGACCACATCCGGACTTTCGCTGCTATTCCGATGCTGGCCGAGGGCCGGCCGCTCATCGAGATCGCCATCGCGGTGGGTTATGAGACGGCATGGAGCTTCACGGCGATGTTCAAGCGCGTGACCGGCACACTACCCAGCCGTTACTGCACCTAGCTGCTGCGCGTAGGGCGAACGGCCTTCGGCACCCGCTCCCTTTGGTCGCGATCCAGTCTCTTTCGCCGGGTGCCCCACATCTCGTCTTTCCGAGATGTGGGAGATCACAAAACGGGCAGCATCACAAAAAACTACACCCTACACCCTACCGAGATACTGCTCATCGGTCACTGGCTCAAGCCAATCGACCACGCGGCCATCCTGCTTTTCGGCGATGGCGATGTGGGTCATCGCCGTAGCAGCCGTAGCGCCATGCCAATGCCGCTCGCCGGGCGCAAACCAGACCACGTCGCCGGGGCGAATCTCTTCGACGGGACCGCCTTCGCGCTGCACCCAGCCGAGGCCGGCCGTCACAATCAGCGTCTGCCCCAGCGGATGCGTGTGCCAGTTGGTGCGAGCACCCGGCTCGAAGGTCACCCATGCGCCGCCAACCTTCGCTGGCTCCTCGGCCTGGAACGGCTGGTCGAGGCGCACCTTGCCGGTGAACCAGTCAGGGTTGGGGGTAACCGAGGGCTGCGAGCCCGCGCGCTTGATCTCCATCGACGTTCTCCTTCCAAAGTGCCGGGCGGAGACTGAAGACTCCGCCCGGTGGTCGTTGTTAACGGCCGGTCATCTGCTCAATGTGTTCAGGATACCGGTCGCCCTCGACCGGCACCTGCTTCACCGCCTCGTCGATCTCGCGCAGGTCCGCATCGCTGAGCGTGATGGACGCCGCGCCAAGATTCTCCTCCAGCCGCGAGAGCTTCGTCGTGCCGGGGATCGGTACGATCCACGGCTTCTGCGCCAGCAGCCACGCCAGCGCAATCTGCGCGGGGGTTGCGTGCTTCTCCTGCGCAATGCGGCCCAGCAGGTCGACAAAAGCCTGGTTCGCCCTGCGCGCCTCAACTGAGAAGCGCGGCAGCTGGTTGCGGAAATCGCCGCTGGCAAGCTCGGTATCGGCACTCATCGCGCCGGTGAGAAATCCCTTGCCGAGCGGGCTGTAAGGCACAAGACCGATGCCCAGCTCCTCGAGCACAGGAATGACCTCGGCCTCCGGCCTGCGCCACCAGAGGGAGTACTCGTTCTGCAGCGCCGAAACCGGATGCACCGCATGCGCGCGGCGGATCGTCTGCACCCCTGCTTCGCTCAGGCCGAAGTAGCGGACCTTCCCTTCGCGCACCAGGTCGGCCACGGCTCCGGCAACCTCTTCAATCGGTACATTCGGATCGACACGATGCTGGTAGAAGAGATCGATGACCTCGATGTTGAGACGCTTGAGCGAGGCCTCGGCGACTTCCTTGATATGTTCAGGACGGCTGTTCAGACCTTCCCAGCCGGGGCTGCCGTCCGCCTTCAGTTGAAAGCCGAATTTCGTCGCAATCACCACCTTGTCGCGAAGAGGCGAAAGCGCCTTGCCCAACAGCCGCTCATTGGTATACGGCCCATAGACCTCAGCCGTATCGAAAAATGTAACGCCGAGGTCGACAGCCTTGTGCAGCAGCGAGACCATCTCATTCTCGTCGTGCACCACTCCATAGGAAAAGCTCATGCCCATGCAGCCGAGGCCGAGGGCGGAGACTTCGAGTCCACTGTTTCCAAGCTTGCGTGTTTGCATCGTGACTCCTTGTTGCCGGCAGGACAGCGCCGGGCTAAGACGTTCGTGAAGACGTTGGAAGAAGAGAGGAGAGAACTTTTACGAAGCGGTGCGATGCGCATCCCGCCACTGCCCCGGCGGCACACCCTCCCAGCCGCGAAAGGCGCGCACAAAGGAGTTCGCATCTTCATAGCCGAGCAGATACGCCGCCTCGGTGAGTTCCAG
The DNA here is from genome assembly GCF_004123295.1 of Silvibacterium dinghuense. Classification (NCBI taxonomy): domain Bacteria; kingdom Pseudomonadati; phylum Acidobacteriota; class Terriglobia; order Terriglobales; family Acidobacteriaceae; genus Silvibacterium; species Silvibacterium dinghuense. The sequence goes on from NZ_SDMK01000005.1 coordinate 169,288, forward strand.
CACGGAGTTGCCGAGGTAGTACCGCGCCATCTGATGGCGGGCCTCATCGAGCACACTCTGAAAGGTGACGCCGGCTTCCTGCAGGCGGCGCTGCAGCGTGCGCGGGCTCAGGTGCAGGGTACGCGCAATGTCGTCGATCGCAGGACGCCGTCCGCTCATCCTCTCCTGGATGGCGCGCCGAACCAGCATGACAAAACTGTCTTCGCCATGCACATTGCGCAGTTGCTGCTCGAGCTGCGGCGCGAGCATATCGAGCAGCTCCGCATTGCGCGTGATGAAGGGCAGGCGTGCATCTGCCGCGCGAAACACAATGCGATTGCGCGCAGCCCCGCAAATGACCGGGCAGCCGAAATGCTTCTCGATGAGCCGCTGGTGGCTCCGCTGCTGCACATACTCCACGCGAAGCGGCGTCACCGGCGTGCCGCTGCCATAACGGCCGAGCGTGAGCAGCCACGCAAAGCACGAATCGACCAGCGCCTGTGGTTCCGCATCGACGGCCAGCAGCCAGCGAAAGACAACACGCCACTCGGTAGCGGTGGTCTCCTGCACCAGCTCTTCCGGACAGGTGAGCTGTTTATAGCGGCCGAGCTGCGAGACCGCCGCTCCGAAGTTTTCCGCCGAAAGTGCGGCGAGAGAGTTCGGGCTGAAGCGCTCCGGGCGTGCCTCGGCGATCGACAGGCCGATCAACGGAGGACTGCTCACCTCCCCGATGGCGCGCCACAGCGCAAAGAGAGCATCGGTGGAAACCATGAGGCTCGGTTGCTCGAAGAAATCCTGAGGCAGGCCGGCGCGCTGCAGCACCGCAGGCATCGCAACGCCCAGTTCTTCAAGTCGTCCACGCAACCCGCGTGCGATACGGAATTGTCGTTTCATGGCCTGCTCTCCCCTTGCCCCTTCCTCGAGCATGCATTCATGCTAGCGGCTTCGCAGCCGGATCATCATGCAACGCGCGCCAAACTCCATGCCAATCCCGCCATTCGCTTTTCGACACGTCACCGGCTCGCTCCGCTCCGTCTGCTAGGTTGGAAGTATGGTCCAAGTGCAGGATGCGCTCGGCTCGCGCACCGTTTTTCGCAGACCCACCTACGCCCGGTTCTGGCTTGCCCGCGTCTGTTCGACGATTTCCTACCAGATGGCAGGCGTCGCGGTCGGCTGGCAGATGTACTCCCTGACCCACAGCACCTTTGCTCTGGGCATGGTCGGCCTGGTGCAGTTTCTTCCCATGCTGCTGCTGATGCTGGTCGTCGGCCACGTCGCCGACCGATTCCCCCGGCGCACGATCATCGCCATCTGCCAGGTCGTCGAGTCCGTCACCATCGCCTTGCTGGCAGTGGCCACGCTGCTGCACCATGTCCATCCCGTCGGCATCTTCTGCGCCGTGGCCGCGCTGGGCGCGGCGCGCGCCTTCGAGAGCCCGTCCACACAGGCTTTAGTCCCCACCCTTGTTGAGGACGAATTAGTGCCGCAGGCCATCGCCTGGTCGTCATCGGCCAACCAGACAGCCTCCATCGTGGGCCCGGCACTCGGCGGCCTGCTCTACGCGCTCGGCGCGCACATCCCCTACAGCGCCTGTGCCGTGCTCTATCTCACCGCCTCCACGCTTTCGATCTCCATCCGTCCGCGGCGCGCCGTTCCCGGCAAAGCTCCTGTGACGGCCAACTCCCTCTTCTCCGGCATTCACTTCATCCGCGAGCAGAAAAACATCCTCGGCGCCATTTCTCTCGACCTCTTCGTGGTTCTGCTCGGCGGCGCAACGGCGCTCCTGCCCGCCTACGCGCATGACATTCTGCACACCGGCCCCTGGGGACTCGGCCTACTGCGCCTGTCACCTGCCGTGGGAGCACTCACCACATCGGTCTTCCTCGCGCATCATCCCCTGCACCGCGGCGCAGGAAGAAAGATGTTCACCGCGGTCATCATTTTCGGAATAGCAACCATCGCCTTCGCGCTCTCGCATACCCTCTGGCTCTCGATGCCGCTGCTCATGATCCTGGGCAGCGCAGACGTAGTCAGCGTGGTCGTGCGCTCTTCCCTGGTTCAGTTGGAAACCCCGGACGTGATGCGTGGACGGGTAAGCGCAGTGAACTCGCTCTTCATCGGCACCTCGAACCAGCTCGGCGAATTCGAGTCCGGCGTAACCGCCTCCTGGTTCGGGCTGATTCCGGCAACCATCCTCGGCGGCATCGGCAGCGTCCTCATCGCGCTCGCCTGGATGCGCCTCTTCCCCGGCCTGCGCAAACTCGAACGCATCGGCAGCTAGAACGTGTCCCCCCCCCCTATATCCAGACAGAAAATGAGCGCCTTATCTTGCGCATTGTCATTCCGACCGGAGAGAGCCGTAAGGCGAACGGAGTGGAGGAACCTGCAGTTTTCTCCGGCCCAGGCAGAACTGCAGGTTTCTCCGCTGCGCAGGACGATAAAGCTGTCCTGCTCCGGTCGAAATGACAACACTTTCTCGTGGCTATATAGGGATACGTACTGGAGCCTCACACACCTACGCCGGAAATAGAGATAGCGTCATCCCCTGCGGTGACTGCGCTCATATAGGACTGATTAAGTCGGATATACTGATTTATGAGCGTGAACGCTCCTCAAAGTGGTCTTCCACCGAAGCGCGATTGAGGAACCGGGGCTCCCATCGGGAAACCCCCACACGCCATTGCACCAGAAGGAACCGGCGGAAATCAGCCCTTCCATCCCTCAGAGTCTGGACGACGAACATGCTTACCACGATGGAAGAGCGCACCTCTCAACCGGCCCACCATGCCCATACCGGATGGCTCTACGCGCCGCAGCGTACCTGGCTGCGCCGGGCGCTCTTTCAGATCCACCTCTGGGTCGGCATCGTGCTCACGCTTTACGCCATCGCCATCGGGCTCAGCGGCAGCGCCATCGTCTTCCAGGATGAGATCAACCGCAGCCTGCATCCGCAGATCAGCCACATCGCTCCGGCTCCGCAGCGCATGCCCCTGGCCGCCATCATCCGCCAGGTAGAGACCACGCACCCAGGCTGGACGGCCAGTTCCCTGCTCGACATAGGCAAGAGCACGCAGGCGACCTCCATCCTGCTTCACCCCATCGCGCAGGCGTCGAACGGCGACTATCGCCTCGTCTCCGTCAACCCCTACACGGGCGCGGTGCTGGGCGACGCGATGCGCTACAGCGGCGTGCTGGGTTGGCTCTCGAATCTTCATTACACCCTGCTCGCCGGGCCCGTCGGCCTCAAGATCAACGGCTGGATGGCCATCGGCCTGTTCCTCCTCTGCCTCACCGGGCTGGTGCTGTGGTGGCCGGGTGTCCGCCGCTGGACCGCGGCCCTGGTATTGCGCCGCAGAAAAAGCTGGCGGCGCGTGAACTGGGATCTGCACACCGTCATCGGCTTCTGGGCATGCGCCGCACTGCTGCTGGTCACCTTCACCGGCATCTATTTTGTCTTTCCGGAACCGGTTTCGACGCTCGTGATCCGCGCAACCGGCGGATCACCGGCCGAAACGAAAGAAAGCCTTCCCGCCAGCCGCGCCGCTGTTCCAGCCAACACTCCGGTGATGGACATCGACGCAGCGATCCGCTATGTCGACACGCTGCTGCCGAAGAACGCGCCGCTGGGATACATGACCATCCCCACCGGCAAGAACCCGGTCTACAACGCGACCGGCTATTACACCGGCGCCGCGCCTTACTCCAAAATGGTCAGCATCTCCTTTGACGGACGCACCGGCGCCATCCTGGAGAAGAGCGATACGCACGACCAGGTTCTCGGACGCCGCATCATCCAGTACTTTTTCACCCTGCACTTCGGCTCCTTCGGAGGAGACGGCGCACTCGGCATCGCGGTGAAAATACTCTGGGTGCTGCTCGGCCTGGTCCCCGCCCTGCTCGCCGTCACCGGCGTGCTGATGTACTGGAACCGCAAACTGCGCCCCCGCCTGCGCCGCAGCTAACACGCAAAGACGGCCCACTTGAGCCCGCTACAAGACTTTCCTTCTGCTACAAGACAGCTTCGGAGATTTCGCCACTAAGAGGAAGGGCGTTTGTCGGGACTGATCTTGAAAATAACGCCGATGTGTTTACTCCTATATAACTTCCGGATCGGCCATCCACCGCTCGCACGCCGAATCATCCGGAGAACTCTACGCAGCACAGGGCTTTGATAGACTCTGGTCAAGACGCGAACCAACGACAATCGAACATACATGAAATCATCGCTTTTGAAGTAACCGCTGCGAACGCCCTGGGGCTCGCCAGCTTTTCTGAGGAGCCGTTGGATGAGTTCAGCGAGGAAGAGATCTCCTGTTTCAGCGAAGCCTGAGGCTTCCGCCAATATCAAGCGGGAAGAGACCCCTTTCGAGGCGCTGGCCAGCATCTGCTCAGTTCTCGTAGTGGGTCTGTTCATTCTGACCTTCTTAGCTAAGAACTACGTCATCCCGTCAGGTTCGATGAAGAACACGTTGCTGGTAGGCGATCACCTGGTCGTCGACCAGGTCACGCTATCGCCGCCCGCTTCGTGGATGCCGCTCATACGGTATCGCGAGCCGAGGCGCGGCGACATTTTGGTGTTCCACAAGCCTGTGTATCAGCCCGGTATTGATGTCCCTGACGCAGATGGAACACCGCAGTACACTCCCCTGGTGAAGAGATTGATTGGCGTACCGGGAGATCATATTCATCTTCACAACGGCATCGTGAGCGTGAATGGCGTCGCGCAGCCTGTTGGATTTGCGCAGCCGACGACGACGGATAACTTCAACGAATTCCTCGATGAGTTTCCCGCAGTACCCCCGTCGGAGGCGACTGGGGTCTCAGAATCGTGGGCTGGAAACTTCTCGAATTATGTGCACGACGGCGACCTGGTGGTTCCACCCGGCATCTACTTCATGATGGGCGACAACCGGCACAACAGCCTGGACTCGCGCTACTGGGGCTTTGTGCCGCGCGCCAACATCATTGGCCGTCCGCTGTTCAACTATTGGTCGTTCCAGGCCACGGATGGACAACTGGAACAAACAGGAATCGGTCACAAGCTGGCGTGGATCGGCCACATTCTGGTGCATTTCTTCCCGGACACGCGCTGGAGACGGACTTTCCACGTGGTTCGTTGAACCGAAATTGTAAGATCCCGATTTGATGCGGTGAGCGCCGCGACCAGCGGGAGCGCGAGCCGAAGGCGATTCGCCCTGCGCGGAGCTGTCGCCAGCGCGGAGCAGCAGCCCAACGCGACAAGGTGACCTCACCAGAGCGAAAATAGAGGAGAAGTGCCCGACAACTTCTCCCAAGCCATCGCTCAGTCCTGGACCCTCCCCTTCGCGCCGACCCTGGCCGTGATCGTTGCCGCTGTTCTGTACCTGCGCGGCTGGCGGCTGGCGCGGGCCACGCGCCCGCTCGAGCTGCCTCCATGGCGCGCCGTCAGCTTCCTCTCCGGACTCGCTCTCTTCTGGCTGGCGCTGGCCTCGCCGCTCGATGCGCTCGGCGGGTTCCTGCTGACCGCGCACATGACGCAGCACCTGATATTGATGTCCTTCGCGCCGCCGCTCATCGTTCTCGGCGCGCCGACGGTGCCCCTGCTGCGCGGCCTGCCCCGCGCCTGGGTACGCGACGATCTTGCGCCATGGATGAACACACGCGCCTTCCATGGATTGCAGGAATTCTTCACGCACCCGGCCTTCGCCTGGATTGCCATGAACGCGGCTTTTCTCGGCTGGCACACTCCCGCGGCCTACGAGCTGGCCTTGCGCTCGCCCGGCTGGCATGAGATTGAGCACGCCTGCTTCTTCTCCACCTCGATCCTCTTCTGGTGGTTCGTCCTCGAGCCATGGCCCAGTCGCAACCCCGTCTCACGCTGGGCCGTAGTCCCCTACCTGATGGGCGCCGACCTGCTGAACACTGGGCTGTCCGCGTTTCTGGCCTTCGGCGACCGCATCGTTTACCCCACCTACGCCGCTGTGCCCCGGCTCTTCGGCACCACGGCCATGAACGACCAGATCGCCGCCGGCGCCGAGATGTGGGTGCTCGGCTCCATCGTCTTCTGGATTCCGCTGGGCCTCACCGTCGTGCAGCTGCTCTCGCCCAAGCGCAAGCGCCTCATGCGCATGCAGCAACAGACAGCCGCCGGCCGCCGGCCTTTGCCGAAGCCGATTGACCTGCTGCGCCTGCCGGTCCTCGGCCATCTGCTGCGCTGGCGCTACGGACGCACCTCGCTCCAGGTCGTCAGCGCGGCGATCATGGGTATCACCATCTGGGCAGGTTTCCGCGGCTCGGCCATGAGCTCGATGAACCTCGCAGGCGCAGGCGTCTGGAACATCATCCGTCCGGTCGGCCTCGTCCTCATTCTGCTCACGGCGAATTTCTTCTGCATGGCCTGCCCCTTCACCCTGCCGCGCGAGCTGGCGCGCAAACTCGGCATCGCAAAGCTGCGCTGGCCGCAGTGGCTGCGCCGCAAGTGGATCGCCGCCGGCCTGCTCATCCTCTTCTTCTGGGCCTACGAGCAGTTCGTGCTGTGGGACTCGCCCCGTGCCACCGCCATCCTGCTGCTCGCGTATATCGGCACGGCGCTGCTGGTCGACTCCCTCTTCACCGGCGGCAACTTCTGCAAGTACGTCTGCCCCGTCGGACAGTTCAATTTCGCCGCCTCCATGCTCGCGCCGGCCGAGCTGGGCATGCGCTCGAAGGCGGTCTGCGACAGCTGCGCCACCAGCGACTGCATCAATGGACGTTCAGGAGGAAATCAGAAGCAGCGCGGCTGCGAGCTCGAGCTCTACATGCCGACCAAGATCGGCAACATGGACTGCACGCTGTGCATGGACTGCGTAAAGGCCTGCCCGCACGACAATATCGGCCTCACCCTCCTGAGCCCGGCCCGCGAGCTGGGCCGCGATCCGCAACGCTCCTCGCTTGGGCGCCTAAGCTCCCGCACAGATGTCGCGGCCGTATCGTTAGTCCTCACGCTGGCCGCGCCTATCAACGCCGCGTACATGATCGGTCCCATCTCCAGCCGCCTCGGCACGCTCGAAGCCGCGCATCCCTTCGCCGGAAGCAACCTCGGCTCGCTGCTCTTCACCTTCGCGCTCTCCGCCGTAGCCCTTGGGCTCTCATGGCTCGCGGCAAAGCTGCTGCAAGCCTTCACCCGTGAGCGGCTGCGCACCGTCTTCTGCCGCTTCGCGCTGGCGGTGATGCCGCTCGGACTCGCCATGTGGGTCGGGCACCTCGGCTTCCACCTCGCGATGGAGATGCCCTCGATCCCGATGGTGGCGCAGGCCACCTACGCCGATCTCGCCCCCGGCGCGCACGGCTACAACATGGCCCTCATGGGCTCAATGGCAACGATGGGCAGCGCCTCGAAGCCCGCAAACATTCTGCTGATGGGCGGCGCGCACGGCATGAGCCTGCTCAGCCTCCAGGTGCTGGTTCTCGACCTCGGCCTGCTGCTCGCGCTCTACGCCGGATGGCGCACGGCAAAGGATATCGAGCGTTCTCCCGCCAGCGGACGCTGGCTCATCGGCCTCTACGCCGTGCTGGCCGTCGCCTTCTACGCCGCCTGTGTCTGGATCTTCACCCAACCGATGGAAATGCGCGGGATGGGCATGTGATGAAGCGAATCCTTTTCGCCGCTGCGCTTCTGCTCACGGTGCCATTGGCCTTTGCCGACGGCGGACGCCTACGCTCGCGCACCGTTGCCGGCCCCTTCGTCGTCACACTCTTCACCACGCCCGATCCGCTGCGTGCCGGCATGGCCGATTTCTCGGTCGCCGTCGAGCGCCCGGGAGAGCAAGGCATTGTGCAGGATGCCGAAATCGATCTGAAGCTGACCACTCCCGGCCAGCCCGACCTCAACCTCAAGCTCACCCACGGCGCGGCAACCAGCCGCTTCCTCGAAGCCGCGAATTTCGAGTTGCCCCACGCCGGACACTGGCATTACACGCTGACCATTCGCGAAGGTCAGGATACCGGCATATCCGAAGGCGAAGTGAACGTGCTGCCCCGCCAGATTCTCTCCGAAGAGATCACCTGGGAGATTGCCGCCGTGCCGCTGGCGCTTGCACTCTTTGCCCTGCACCGCCGGCGCAAGCGCGCGTGGCGCGAGACAATCCGCCGTTCCACAACCCGGTCAGCCTGAAGACAAACCAGCCCGCGGGGCACATACCCCGCGGGCTGGTTTCCGTACAAAAAAGAGATCGTTGCTTTACCAGCGAATCTTGGCCGGGAAGAACTCCGCGATCAGATCCTCGTAGTAAGGAAGCAGCGCCTTCACATCCGGCTTGGTGTGCCCCTTCGAATAGAGATCGTAGGGGTTGAACTTTTTCACCCACTCGAACATCTCCACGTCATGCGGCGTCATCAGGTGTCCGTATGCGCCCTGCCGGTGCGCTGCGTAGAACGAGTGATAGCGGAGCATGTAAAGTGCCGGCTCCGGCATATAGTCGCGAACCACGTGCGCGATGTAGCCGTCATGCCCGAACGACATATGCACCTTGTCGAGACCGCAGTTCGGCTCATAGATGCCGTACTGTGTCTGCAGCTCCGGCACGTTGAAATCGGGGTTGGCACGGAAATACTCAGGGAAGACGACCTTGTCCGAGTACGCGCAGCCCACCGGGAAGGTATCGCCCACGACTGCCCACTGCGGCTCGCCATAGAGGCACAGGCACTTGCCGAGGTCATGCAGAAAACCCGCCAGGATCATCCAGCGCGGATGCCCGTCGCGGCGGATCGCCTCCGAGGTCTGCATCAGGTGTTCGATCTGGTTCAGGTCCGTATCCGGATCACTCTCATCGACCAGCGTATTCAGGAACTCGGCCGCCTCCCAGATGCTGCGCTCGCCCTTGTTCAGCGCGTAATACTCCTTCTCCTTCTCGAGGACGAAGGCCAGCGTCTGCTTCTGGTGGTTTTCGCGATAGAAGGCCGCAACGCGCGGGTCGGACTTCTCGTCGTAGATGCGGTACTCGGACTCGTCCTTGCCTTCCTTGTAACGGCCGGCGACGAACTCTTCCCACTGGTCTTCAATGGGCAGCAGCGCGGATTCATGCGTGGTGACGGCGGAGCTCATGGCAACACCTCAGAAAGTCTCCGGGCGGTAGCAGCCCGAAACGTTAGCGCTAACGTTAGCACGCAAAACGTACGCCTGGCAATGCAGATAAATAGATTTTTCAGGCATTTTTCACGATTTCAACAGAAACCGCTCCACCTCGTCGCGCAGGGCCAGCGATGGCTGCGCTCCCACTCGCGTCACCGAGATCGCGGCCGCCGCCCCTGCGAACCGCGCAGCCTCGACCGGCGGCATTCCCTGCACCAGTCCCGCGGCAAAGGCTCCATTGAACGCATCGCCAGCCGCCGTCGTATCTACGGCTTTGACGGAGAATGCCTCCACCTCACGCGGCTCCTCGCCCTGCCGCGCCAGCCACGCACCACGCTCGCCCAGCTTGAGCACCACACCCTGCGGCCCCAGCGCCAACAGCCGCCGCACCGCCTGGGCCGGGTCTGTAATCGAGTTACCTCCGGCGATCGCACCGCTCCCGCTCAGGTAGAACGCGGCCTCCGTCTCGTTCGGCGTAAACCACGCCACCCGCCGCAACAGCGCCTCAGGCAGCGCCTGTGCCGGAGCAGGATCGAGCACCAGTGGCACACCCATCTCCGCGCACATCTCGGCCAGGCACGCGACCGTCTCCAGAGGAATCTCCAGCTGCGCCAGCACCACCTCCGCCGCGGCAATTACATCGCGATGTGCCTCGAGCGCCTCCGGCGTCAGCGTGCCATTCGCGCCTGGAATCACGACGATCGTGTTCTCGCCCTGCGCAGAGACTGTGATGACGGCCGTGCCCGTCGGTCCGGCCACGCGCAGCACGCCGCTCGTGTCGATGCGATCCACGCCCAGCTGCTCATAGAGCCGGCTGCCGAAATCGTCCTCGCCCAGGCGGCCGATCATGCGCACGCTCACGCCCAGCCGCGCCGCGGCCACCGCCTGGTTCGCACCCTTGCCGCCTGCATACGTGGCGAAACCCGTACCCCGCACCGTCTCGCCCGCCGCCGGAATGCGTTCGGCATGCGCGACCAGGTCTATATTCAAACTGCCTATGACAACCACGCTTCCGCTCTTCATGCTGAACACCTTCAGCATAGCGCCTGCACTCAGGACTGCCGGACGCAAAGGATTTATCGTGAATCTGAAAGACTGATTGCCTATGCCACTGCTCATCAAAAACGGAGAGATTGTCACCGCCGAGTCGCGCTACCGCGCCGACCTCTACGCGGAAGGCGAGACCATCACCCGCATCGCCACGCACATTGACGATGTGCCGCCCGGCACCGAGATCATCGATGCGACCGGCAAGCTCGTCTTCCCCGGCTTCATCGACCCGCACGTGCACATCTATTTACCGTTCATGGCGACCTTCGCCAAGGACACGCACGAGACGGCCAGCATCGCCGCGCTCGTCGGCGGCACCACGACATACATCGAGATGTGCTGCCCCTCGCGCACCGAGGACACGCTCGCAGGCTACGAACTATGGAAGAGCCGCGCCGCCGGGAACAGCGCCTGCGACTATGCCTTCCACATGGCCGTAACCCGCTGGGACGAGCAAACCGAGAAGCAGCTACGCGAGATCGTCGCCGACGGCACCGCATCCTTCAAGATTTTTCTGTCCTACAAAAACTTCTTCGGCGTCGACGACGCGGAGATGTTTCACACGCTCAAGCTCGCAGCCGAACTCGGCGTGATCACCACCGCGCATTGCGAAAACGCAGAGCTGGTCGCGCAGCTGCAACAGGAACTGCTGGCCGCCGGCAAAACCGGCCCCGAATGGCACGAGCCCAGCCGCCCCACAGGCGTCGAGGCCGAAGGCACGGGCCGCTTCGCGACCTTCCTGAAGCACACCGGTGCGACAGGCTATGTCGTACATCTCTCCTGCGCCGCTGCGCTCGATGCCGCGCTCGCCGCCAGGCGCCAGGGTGTGCCGCTGCACATCGAATCGGTTGCACCACACTTCCTGCTCGATAAGACCTACGCCGAACGCGAAGGCGTAGAGGGCATGAAGCACGTCATGAGCCCACCGCTGCGCGAAAAGCCCAACCAGGATGCCCTCTGGACCGCACTGGGCGCGGGCTTCATCGACACCGTCGGCACCGATCACTGCCCTTTCGATCTCGAGCAGAAGCGGCTCGGCGAGGGCAACTTCACCCATATCCCCAACGGCATCCCGGGCATCGAAGAACGCGTAAACCTGATGTACACCTACGGCGTAAAGCGCGGCCGCATGGATCTGCACCGCTTCGTCGATGCGCTCAGCACGCGTCCCGCGCAGCTCTTCGGCCTTGCACCGCGCAAGGGCACCATCGCCGTGGGCAGCGACGCGGATATCGTCGTCTACGACCCCGACTATCGCGGCACACTCTCCGCTAAGACCCAGCACACCAACAACGATTACAACGGTTTCGAAGGCTTCGCCATCGAAGGCCGGCCATCGGTGGTGACCGTGCGCGGCAAGGTACAGGTGCGCGACGGCCAGTTTACCGGCGAACGAGGACGCGGGCAACTCCTCCGCCGCAAGCCGCAATACTTCACACAGCAAGCAAAGGATGCGCATGCCGGTTAACGCCAAGCAGGTTGTCGCCAAGCAGGTCATTGACGACTTGAAGGAGTTGCGCGCGCTCACCGCTGACGCCAACGGCGCGCAGCGCGTGGCCTGGACTGCAACCTGGCAGAAAGCCCGCGACTGGTTCGAAAAAAAACTCGACGGCCTGCCTGTCGAACATCATCTCGATGCTGCCGGCAATCGCTGGGTTACGCTGCGCGGTGAGTCCCCCAAGGCGCTCATCCTCGGCAGCCATCTCGACTCGGTGCCCAATGGTGGCTGGCTCGACGGCGCGCTCGGCGTCACGGCCGCGCTCGGCGTGCTGCGCCGCATCGCCGAGCAATACAACGGCATACCACCGGTCACCATCCGCCTCGTCGACTGGGCCGATGAAGAAGGCGCGCGCTTTGGCCGCAGCCTCTTCGGCTCGTCAGCCTTCGCAGGCACCATCCACATCGAAGACGAACGCAGGCGCACTGACCGTGACGGCATCTCGCTCGAAACCGCCCTGCGCGAATGCGGTATCGACATAGAAAAGATCGGCGACGCCCAGCGTGAGCAGGAAAACGCCGCAGCCTATCTCGAGCTGCACATTGAACAAGGCCCGGTCCTCGAACGTCTCGGACTTCCTTTGGGCGTTGTCCTCGGCACCAAGGGCGTGGAGCGCCACGCCATCACCTTCTTCGGCCAGGAAGCGCATTCCGGCTCGACCCCTATGCGCGATCGTCGTGACGCGCTCGCCGCCGCGGCGAAGCTCGCGCTCGAAATCCGCAGCATTGCAAACAAACACAAGGACTCCGTCTGCACCATGGGCAGCGTGAAGACCGTCCCCGGCATCGTCACCGCCGTCGTAGGCCGCTGCGAGACCACCCTCGATCAGCGCGACCTCGACGCCGATGTGCTCGCCACCATGTATCGCGAAGCGCAGGAGGCCAGCCGACGCTTCGCCGCTGAGGAACACTGCACCGTCGAGTGGTCACGCATCTGGAACATCGAGCCTGTGCCCTTCCACCCTGAGCTGATCGAGCTTTGCGAGGAGGCTGTGCGCGAGACTTCCCGCGTCGCGCATCCGCTGCCTTCGGGCCCGCTGCACGATGCGGCCGAGGTCGCCCGTGCCGGCATTCCCACCGTGATGCTCTTCACCCAATCGCTACAGGGCATCAGCCATAACAAGATCGAAGACACGAAAGAAGAGCACCTGCTGCTCGCCATCGAAGCCCTCGATCGCCTCGCCACAAAAACCATGGCGTGGATCGCGACGCAGGCCTGAGCATTTGTAACCATTGCAGATACAAAGTTGCCAGTTTTCAGTTGCCAGTCCTCAGTTCCCGGGGACTGGGGACTCATAACTGAAAACTCACCGCGTGGCCCACTCGAGCCGGTGTTGCTCGGGTGGGGGACACAGCAGCCTTGAACCCGCCACAAGCCTACAACCGGCAGATCAGCAGCTCGCGCTCGTAGATCATCTCCGGCGGCAGGTGATCGTGCAGCTCGATGAACAGCTTCTCGTGCTGGATGACCTCGTCCTTCCATGCATCGCGGTCTACCTGCTCCAGCTCCTCGAACTGCTCGTGGCTGAATTCGAGGCCACGCCAATCGAGGTCTTCATAGCGCGGTACCCAGCCGATCGGCGTCTCGCGGCCCAGCGCGCGGCCATGCACACGCTCCACGATCCAGCGCAGCACGCGCATGTTGTCGCGGAAACCCGGCCACAGGAACTGGCCTTGTTCATTTTTCCTGAACCAGTTCACGTGGAAGATGCGCGGCGTAATCGTCAACCCGCGCTGCATCTTGATCCAGTGCCGGTAATAGTCGCCCATGTGATAGCCGCAGAAGGGCAGCATGGCCATCGGATCGCGCCGGATCGCACCGACCGCGCCTGTCGCGGCGGCCGTGGTCTCCGAGCTCATCGTCGCGCCCACATACACGCCCGAGCTCCAGTTAAACGCCTGGTAGACGAGCGGAATCGTCTGCGCGCGGCGTCCACCGAAGATGATGGCGCTGATCGGCACACCCGCCGGATCTTCCCATGCGGGATCGATCGTAGGACACTGCGAAGCCGGAGCCGTGAAGCGTGCATTCGGATGCGCTGCCTTCGCGCCTGTCTCCTTCGCAATCTGCGGGGTCCAGCGATGGCCGCGCCAGTCCGTCAACTCCGCAGGTGGCTCATCCGTCATGCCCTCCCACCACACGCCGCCCTCTGGGGTAAGCGCCACGTTGGTGAAGATGGTATTGCGCGAGAGCGTCGCCATCGCGTTCGGATTCGTCTTCACCGACGTACCCGGCGCCACTCCGAAGAAGCCCGCCTCGGGATTGATCGCCCGCAACTGGCCGTTTTCATCGGGACGAATCCACGCGATATCATCGCCCACCGTCGAGACCTTCCACCCCTTGAACTCATCGGGCGGAATCATCATGGCGAAATTCGTCTTGCCGCATGCGCTGGGGAAGGCTGCGGCCACATACGTCTTGCGGCCCTCTGGATCTTCCACGCCCTGGATGAGCATGTGTTCGGCCATCCAGCCTTCGTCGCGCGCAATCGTCGAAGCGATGCGCAGCGCGAAGCACTTCTTGCCCAGCAGCGCGTTGCCGCCGTAGCCCGAACCGAACGACCAGATCTCGCGCGTCTCCGGAAAATGAACAATGTACTTTTCGGAATTGCAGGGCCACGGCACATCGGCCTGCCCGGGGCGTAAGGGAGCGCCCACCGAATGCATACAGGGCACCACGCGTTCCGTATCGCGATCGATAATCTCGAAGACCGGCTTGCCGATCCGCGCCATGATGCGCATATTCACGACCACGTAAGGTGAGTCCGTAAGCTGCACGCCGATGCGCGACATGGGCGAGCCGATCGGCCCCATGCTGAAGGGCAGCACATACATGGTGCGGCCTTCCATGCAGCCGTCGAACAGGCCCTTGAGGCGGCGGCGCATCTCGAAGGGGTCCTGCCAGTTGTTATTCGGCCCCGCCATATCCTTCGAGAGCGAGCAGATAAAAGTACGATCCTCCACGCGCGCCACGTCGTCCGGCGAAGAACGCGCGTAGTAGCAGCCCGGCCACAGCTCTTCGTTCAGTTTTGTGAAGGTCCCTGCATCCACAAGCTTCTGCAGGAGGTAGGCATTCTCCTCTTCCGAGCCGCTCACCCAGTGAATGGATGCGGGGCGCGTGAGCTTCGCCATCTTATCCACCCACCGCAGCAGACCCTTGTTGCGGCTTAGAGGCTGGGCATAATCGTTGCGTTGTGGCTCGAGAAGGGTTGAGCCACCGGAAGCGGATTTCGCACTGGGACGCGAACCCTTAGTGGAAGAGGCCATACAATCGTTCTCCTCGGGGAGCAGAGCTCCCACCGGCGCCCGTTTTGAGCGCACCCGTAAGAATACTCAACTCCAGGCATCCTCGGCAAAACCGCAAATCGCGGCGGCCACGATAATGAACATCGCAAATATTGCATTCCGCACGACTGGATGCATCTTCCCGCGCCCTCCGGGATAATGGAAACTGGTTTGTTTTCAGACAGGAGACACACGCGCATGGTATTGGAGATCGCCCAGATCGAGGTAAAGCCGGGCACCGAACTCGAGTTCGAAGAAGCGGTGCGGATGGCCCGACCGCTTTTTGTGAACGCAGCCGGCTGCCTCGGTATCGAGCTCAATCGCACCATCGAGCGCCCGCAGGTCTACCGCCTCTTCATCCAGTGGAAGACCCTCGAGCACCACACCATCGACTTCCGCCAGTCGGATGCTTACACCGAATGGCGGAATCTGGTCAGCCGGTTCTTCGCCGCACCGCCGGTTGTCGAGCACCAGCAGGTTGTCGC
This sequence comes from Silvibacterium dinghuense, assembly GCF_004123295.1. Classification (NCBI taxonomy): domain Bacteria; kingdom Pseudomonadati; phylum Acidobacteriota; class Terriglobia; order Terriglobales; family Acidobacteriaceae; genus Silvibacterium; species Silvibacterium dinghuense. Next base: position 184,672 of record NZ_SDMK01000005.1, read on the forward strand.
CATCGACTGAGCGGCTTTATCGTCCTTCCGGCAGCACGCGCATCGTTACCTCGAGCGTGTGCTGCTCGCCGGGCGCAAGCGGCACGGCGCAGATGCGCAGGTTGCCGCCTTCCACGCACGTCATCTCCCGCCACTCCTCATCGCCGAGATCGGCCAGCTTGGCCGCACCTTCCACCCATGGATTCCACACTACGGTGGAACGCGAATGTGCCTTCTCGATTGCAATGCGCCGCTTCAGAACCGGATCGACGAGCGTGAGCCTGCCTTCCGTGTTTTGATACGCATTGTCGGTGCTGGCAGTGAAATGCACATCTCCCTGCTGCACCTTTTCGCGGTTGCCGTCGGTATTGTCGAAGTATGTGACGCCGTCGAGACCTTCCACGCGAATCTTCTCCGCATCGCCCACGCGATAGTAGGTGTGCAGCGCCTCTTCGAGAAGGAAGCTCGACTCACCCGTATTCACCGCGATCAACTCGAGCCGCAGTTCCTTGCCCACCGTGATGCGATGCACCACACGCATCTCATGCGGCCACCACTTCCGGCTCGCATCGTCGCTCGACGTCGTCAGCGTAACGACGATGTCCTCGCCCGTCTGCGCCACGGAGAAGAGCTCCCACTCTTTCGTGCGCACAAAGCCATGCGAAGGCGCCTTCAGATCATCGACCTTCTCGCGAAACCAGGGGAAACACACCGGAATGCCACCGCGGATCGCCTTGCCATCCACCCACGCCGACTTCTCGCTGACAAAGATCACCTCGTCTTCACCAGCCGGCTTCCACGCCGTCACCTGCGCGCCGTGCAGGTAGATCTCCGCCTCCGCCGCGGGCGAGGTGATGCGCACGCGCGCAAGGCCGCCGTTGCCGGGCGACACCTCCACCACGCCGGGAATGGCGAATACCTCATGCAGTGCTTCGATCTCCTGCTCGCTGGACATGCTCTGGCTCCTTCTCTTTTCTAACGTCGGAACAACGCTCCCATCAGGATAAATCGACGCTTTTCGCCAGCCGCACACCCGCTTCGTGAAACTTCGTCTCTATGGCTGCCACCGAACCATGAAGGTCGATAGCGCGGCAGGCATCGCGCAGCACCACGGCATCGAAGCCGAGCTTTCGTGCATCGAGCGCCGAGTACCCCACGCAGTAGTCATAGGCCAGACCGGCAAAAAACACCCGCCGCAACCCGCGCTCGCGCAGATAGCCCGCAAGCCCGGTCGGCGTCACGTGATCGTTCTCGAAAAATGCAGAATAAGAATCGATCCCGCGCCGGAATCCTTTGCGCACGATCAGTTCCGCCTGTGGCAACGCTAACCGGAGATGAAACTCCGCGCCGGGCGTGCCCTGCACGCAGTGATCGGGCCACAGTGTCTGCGGCCCGTAACTCACTTCGATCGATTCGAACGGCTCACGCCCCGCGTGTGAGCTGGCAAACGAGATATGCCCTGGCGTGTGCCAGTCCTGCGTGAGCACAATATGTTCGAAATGTGGCGCGGCGGCTTGAATGACGTCAATCACCGCATCCCCATCTGCAACCGCCAGCGCACCGCCCGGGCAGAAATCGTTCTGCACGTCGATCACAACCAGTACGTCCTGTGCTTCGACCTTCATCTCTTACGCGCCAAAGGGCTGTTCAAGCGAAAGACTTGGCCCGGTAAAGAGCTTCGCACCGTCCTCGGTGATGTACATATCGTCCTCGAGGCGCACACCGAACTCCCCACGCAGATAGATGCCCGGCTCATCGGAGAAGGTCATGTGCGCAGCCAGCGGCAGCTTGTCGCCCTTCACCAGGTAAGGCCATTCGTGGCCATCCATACCGATACCATGCCCCACGCGATGCGTGAAGTGCGCATATCCCGGCCCATAGCCCGCATCGGTGATCACCTGGCGAGCTGCCGCATCCACAGCCTCGCACGGCACGCCCGGCTTCGCAGTAGCCAGCGCCGCCGCCTGTGCACGCTTCACAATCTCGAAGACCTGATGCATCTTGTCCGCCGGTTTGCCGTAGACAAATGTCCGGCTGATATCCGACTGGTATCCCTCGACCGTGCAGCCATCGTCGATCAGCACAATCGCACCCTCGCGAATCGTCTGCGGCTTGATGGAGCCATGCGGCAACGCCGAATACTCACCGGTCTCGCAGCTACCGTCGCCCGGGAAGCCCGAACGCTCATAACCGGCCGAGATCAGCCCTGAAAATGCATGCGTCGTCATACCCGGATGCCCGGCCTTCCATGCCGCCTCGTAGACCGCCAGCGTCACATGGTTCGCCAGCTGCATCAGCGCCAGCTCCGCGGGAGATTTGATGCTGCGGCAGCCCACCGTCACCGGCCGCGCATTCACCAGCTTCACCTGCGGCAATGCCGCGCCAATGCCATCGGCAAAAACATACGGCATCGTCTCCTCGATGCCCAGCGTGCCCGTCGCCAGCCCGGCGTCGCGCAGCCCCTGCGCCACCAGCTCATACGGGCTGTCGTCTTCCTGCCAGGTGTAGAGCTTCGTCTCCGCCATCGCCGGCACCAGCGTCAGCCGCTCCTGCAGACGCTCTTCCTCGAAGGCCGGACACACACCATACGGCTTGCCCTTGGCCGGAATCACGATCGCTGTCATCCGCTCGCTGTTGCCCCAGCGGATGCCCGTGAAATAACTCAGCGTAGTGCCGCCGGCCAGGCAGATCGCGCTCATCCCGTGCTGCGCCATCAGCTCGCGCGCCTTTGCGATGCGCGCCTCGCGCTCTTCGCTGGTGATGGGCTTCGCCTCATCGCGCCGGTTCGGAAGCGCGGCAATCGAAGGCGGCAGCTTGGCAGGAGCCGGCGCGGACTCTTCCTGCGCAAGCAGGCGTCCGGAAAAGGCAGCGGGAAGCACAGCAGCGGTACCGGCAAAGCCGGCTGCGCCTGCGAAACCGGCTGCGCCTGCAAAAAAGGATCGGCGGGTCGTCGTCATATTAAGCCGAATCATAACGGCAGCCATGCCCGATGGCCACGGATTTGATGGACCGGGACACACATCTGCACAAACTACGGTGGCGCTACGATGTTTTATAGCCTGCAATGGACGAAGGAGCCGCACCGCATGACGTTATCCCGCCCTCATACCGAGTCGCCGTACATGGAGTTCGCCAAACTTCGCTCCGGCGCCCGGTGGAATCTCGCCACCAGCGCCGTGAGGAACTATCCGCTGCGCGCGCTTGATTTCAGCTGGGACCAGATGGAGATCAACGGCCCCTCCGATTACGGCTATCGCCCGCTGCTCGAAGCCATTGCCCACAGGAAGGGCGTCACACCGGAGCATGTCGTCCACACGGCAGGTACGTCGATGGCGAACCATCTCGCCTTCGCCGCGCTGATCGCGCCCGGCGATGAGGTGCTCCTCGAAGAACCGGCCTATGAGCTGATGCTCAGCACGCTGCTCTTCCTCGGCGCCAAGGTTCACCGCTTCCAGCGCCGGCCGGAAGATGATTTTGCGCTCGACGCAGAAGAAATCCGCCGCAGCCTCACACCGAAAACGCGGCTCATCGTCCTCACCAACATGCACAACCCTTCGAGTGCGCTCGCCAGCAACGACACACTGCGCGAGATCGGAGAGATGGCCAGCGAGATCGGCGCACGCGTGCTTGTGGACGAGGTCTACCTCGAAGCCCTGCACCGACCGCCACAGCCGAGCGCCATCCATCTCGGCCCGCAGTTCGTCGTTACCAGCAGCCTGACGAAGGCCTACGGACTGGGCGGCCTGCGCTGTGGCTGGATTCTCGCCGAACCAGAGCTTGCCGGCCAGATCTGGAAGATGAACGACCTCTTCGCCTCCAACCCCGTACACATCGGCGAACTTCTCAGCGTCATCGCCATCGCAGAGATCGACAAGATGGCTGCGCGCGCCGATACCATCCTTGACGCCAACCGCGCCGCTCTCACCGAAATCCTCGGCGGCCATCCGGCTCTCGAGCTGACCATCCCGCCCGTCGGCACCACGGCCTTTCCACGGCTGCGCAGCGGCGATCTGCAGGCCTTCCACGATTTCCTGCGCGCAAGCTACGAAACCAGCATCGTGCCCGGCCATTTCTTCGAATGCCCGCAGCACTTCCGCATCGGCCTCGGCGGCGATATCGCCATGACCCGCGAAGCGCTGATCCGGCTGGCCGAAGCACTCAGCATCTGGAAAGGATGAGCGATGGCCGCCGGCCCATTCCGTCTGCATTTGTAACAATCATCACGCAATATGCAGGCGGCGAGCCGGACGGGCTCACCCTCGAACGCCTTTCCATTGCGCAATCAGGTGACGCGCCGCACCCGCGTCACCTGCGTCGCACCCAGGGGAACGAACCCCAGCCGCTCATAAAGCCGGATCGCGTGGGTGTTGAAGTCCGAGACATGCAGGAAGCTGTGCAAGCCATCCTGCTGGTGCTGGCGCAGGACATGCCGTATCAACGCTGACGCATAGCCTCGCCCGGTGTACGCCGGATGTGTGCAGACCGCGCTGATCTCGCGCAGCCCGGGCAATGCCAGCCGCTCGCCCGCCATCGCCACCAGTTCACGGCCCTCGCGCATGCCCCAGTAGCGCCCCATGCGATACGTCTCAGGGCGAAAGAATCCCGGGAACGCCACATCGGTGAGCGCGACCATCTCCGGGCCATGCCCCGCGTCCAGCCTCTCAATGCGAGGATCGGTTTCTAAGCTGTCTGCCGCTGTGGAAGCCGGAGCCATCTGCAGCGCCGTGATCTCGAACAGCACCGCAAGCTCATCCACAACAGGCAAGGGTCCGGCAGCTTTGCTCCAACCAACGAAGAGCTCTTCCTCCACAGCAAGCAGCGCAGCCAGATCGCGCATGGCCTCCTGCGTTGGCTCGCGCAGCGCGGCAAACGGCACCACTGCGGAGGGATATCTCCGCGCGGCGCGGTCACCCAGGGCAAGCGGCGCATGCACCGTGGTCAAAGCCTGCCAGACAACATCGCGTATCTCTTCCATGCCAATCAAGGCCGCAGCGCGGGACGAATCTTCTCCGCCGGAACTACTCCCTGCCCCTCCTGCACCGCATAAAACTTATCAGCGGTAAGGTTCGTCAGAGTCTCGATTCTACCGGATGGCCAGCGGATCTCGACGCTGTCGACCTTCGTGGCCGCGCCAAGGCCAAAGTGCAACCGCATATCGTTCTGCGAGAGATAGCTTCCACCGCTGTGCACCTCATCCGTCTGCGTCATCCCACCTGCTACCACCTTCACCCGCGCATTCAACGCCAGCCGGTTGCTCTTCGTTCCGGCAAGTTCGAAGCTCACCCAGTGCCGGCCGGGCACACCGTGATTGCGCAGGATCATCGGGCCGCCGTCGAGATCGCTGACCACCACGTCCATATTGCCGTCATTGAAGAGATCGCCCACCGCCAGGCCGCGCGAGGCGCGTTTCTCCTCTAGCGCCGGACCCGCCTGCGTGCTGGCATCGCAGAAGCTGCCATCGCCCTGGTTCATCTGCAGCAGCTTCGGCTCGCGATACCCCGCTCCACTCGGCAACGTATCTACCTGCGGATAGACATGGCCATCGGCAGTGATGAGATCGAGCCAGCCATCGTTGTCGAGATCGACAAAGGCCGTTCCCCACTTCACAAACGGCAGCGAAGGCAACGCCACGCCCGACGGATAGGAGACTTCGGTAAAGTTCCACGCACCATCATTGCGATACAGCAGGTCGTTCTCATCGGAAAAGTTCGTCACCGCAAGCGAAGGCCTGTCACTGTGCAGGTAATCGCCAACCGCAATACCCATCGACGCCTGCTCCGAGCCATCCTCGCTCACCGCCGTTCCCGACTGCAGGCCAATATCTCTGAACTTGCCATCCCCGAGATTCCTGTAGAGATACTTCGGCGTGGAATCGTTCGCCACGTAGATATCCGGGCGGCCCGTATTGTTAAAGTCCGCCCAGATCACGCTCATTCCGTAATACCCATCCGGATCGTTCACTCCCGCAGCCTTCGAGACATCGGTAAACGTCCCATCGCCGTTGTTGTGAAAGAGCGAGTCTCCTGCGCCGCGCAGACCACGCGGCCCGCACTGCACATCGATGCCGCGGTACTTGCAGTTCGCCGCGCTGCCGAATCCCGGCATGTCGCCAAGATGAAAATCGACATAATTTGTAACCATCAGATCGACAAATCCATCACCGTCATAGTCACCGAACGATGCTCCCGTGGACCAGCGTCCGTCGGCCACGCCGGCCTTCGCCGTCACATCGGTGAAGGTCCCATTGCCATTGTTGCGATAAAGAATATTGCCGCCGAAACAGGTCTGGTAGATATCCGGCCAGCCATCGTTGTTGTAATCGCCCACTGCGCCACCCATCGCAAAGCATGGCCTGGTGAGCCCGGCCTTCTCTGTCACATCGGTAAATGTGCCGTCGTGATTGTTCCGGTAGAGCCTGCCCAGGCTCTGCGCGCCGCCCAGCGTCTTCGGGTCCTGGATGGCCATGGCCACCGTCGGCGCATTGGTGAAGTAGATGTCCAGCCAGCCGTCGCGGTCGTAATCCAGCAGCAGCACACCGCCGCTCATCGACTCGACGATGTACTTCTTCATCGGATCGGAGGTATGGCTGAAGGTAATTCCCGTCTTCGCCGTAATATCTTCAAGCTGAGGAATCGTCCGGCCCATGCAGCGCGTGCTCTTCGCGCCCGGCGGCGGAGGCGTCGGCGCAGGATGCCCCTCCTGCGCAGGAGACGAGAGCGCAAGCAGAGCCACGCTCGCCCACGCTCCGGCCCTGAACATGCGATACGCCGAAAGAGAATTCTTCATGGTTTCTGCTTCTGCTGCAGGCCCTGCGCGATGCGTTGCCGCTCCTTTGCCTTGATCTCGCGATAGATCGCCAGCTCGCGGTCGGCATCCGCAATGCGCCCGTTCCGGCGATACGCCGACTGCAACTGATAATGCACGTAGTCCATCCCCGGCATCAGCTTCGCCGCGGCCTCCAGGTGCGGCAGCGCCTCCTTCATCTCTCCCTCGCTCATCAGCAGCTTGCCCAGCTCATACTGGGCATTGCCGTAATCGGGACGCACGGCAAGGACCGCCTCGAACCTCTGCTGGGCATCTTCGTTTGTCGATTCCTGCACATCGACGTATCCCAGCTCATACGTCGTATCCGTATCTCCCGGAGTCAACATCAGCTCGGCCTCGAACTCTTTCCGGGCCTCTGCCAGATGCTGCCAGTGGATATCCGCGAGCCCGGCATAATAGTGAGCGCGCTGCAGGGAAGGATTCACAGCCAGCGCCGCATGCAGTTCGTCCACAGCCTTTTCGTAGTTGCCAATCTCGATCCATAGCTGAGCGACCGACAACTTCATCGCATCGGGTAATGCAAGCTGCTGATAGTGCTCGAGCACCTCGCTGGCATGATCCGGGTCGCCGACACGCGCCAGCGAAACCGCCCAGGCATAGCCGACTTCGCCGTCCTCCATGCCCGCCATACCCAGCGGATAGAACGCAGTCGCGGCGTCTCCGTATTTCTCCATTGCAAAATACGACATGCCGAGCATGGCGCGCAGTGCAGGCTTCTCCGGATCGGCCTTCACCGCAAGCGCAAGGGCGCGCACCGCCTCGGGATAGTTCTTTACGCGGAAAGCGCTTTGCCCCAGGTTGCGATCAAGGTCGGGTACGTCCGCATCCCACTTCTCCGCATCCTGATAATGGCCAAGCGCTGCCGCATAATTCTGCTGTATCGCTTCCGCGGTAGCCAGATCGCTGAAGCTCTGGCCGAGAATACGGCGTAGTTCTTCTGCCTGCCTCTTCCCGGCATCGATCTCTCCGGATGCCGCTGTCCCCTGCTTTAACTTCGCCATCATGCGCAGAGCCACCTGCACCAGTTGCTGATTGGCATACGCAATGGAAACCGGATTCCCCGAGAGACGCGCGGCCTCCGCAGCCTGAAGACGGCGATGAAGCTCGTCCTCTGCGTGCTCGCGCGAAGCAGTGGTGGACTGCTGTGCCGTCGCAGCAGGAGTCGCGGCAACGGCAAAGCTCGCAGGCACCAGCAGGAACAAGAGAAAAACCCGCAGTCCGGCGGCAGAAGAAAAAGAGGAAAACATCGAAGAAAAGGACGAGAAAAGCATCGCAGGAAAAGGCGGCAGCGGAACCTGCAGGAAGAGTAAAGCGGCGGGCCCTGCGCAGCAAGCCCGCCGCTTCCATGAAAACAGCTGTTTCCAGTGCTTCTTAGAACGTGAGCCTCAGCGAGTACTGAAGATTCCGTCCCTGGTTGAGGTTTTCCGTGCCGGCGGCAGCATATCCGGTCGGAGTCGAAGCGCTGCTGATGACGTTATTGGTGGTGCTGCAGGGTTGTCCGGTAGGACCAGTGTATCCCGAGGGATTCGCCGACGAACCGGGGCTCGCAGCCGTGGCTCCGCCGCAATAGACGCCGCTCGAAGAGGTGAAGGCCGCGGCTTCCAGGTTGCTGCTGTTGAAGTTGGGATGATTGAAGAGATCGAAGAAGTCCATGCTGAACTTGATCCGCAGTTTCTCTTTGATCGTCCAGTTCTTGGCCAGCTGCGCATCCACGTTGGTATTCGGAGCGCCATAGCAGCCGCCGCGTGGCGCAAGGTTCGACGGGAAGCTGCCGATCTGGTAGCCGACCAGCGTAAAGTGGCTCCAGTTCAGCAGGTTCGGACCATTCTTGCCTTCATCGCACGCGGTGGAAGTGACAAGCGGCCGCTGGTTGGAGGTATAGCCCGTGCCCACCAGTGCGGAGAGTGCGCTGCTGTAACCCGGCACGCAGGTACCGGCCAGGCTCTGGTCCGAGTAGTTCCACGGATAGTAGTTGGTGCAGGCTCCAGTCACTCCGTTCGTAAAGACCGAGAACGAGCTGCCCTGCGCCATGGTAAAGATGCTGTTCAGCTCCCATCCGCCCAGCGTCTGCTGCATCAGGTGGTTGTATTGGGTCAGCTTGGGCAGAAAGAGCACCTCATTCGCCACGAAGATATTCGGACGATTGATGTTGGTGTTCCCCTTGTCCAGGCCCGGGTTGTATTGGTCGGTGATGGCCTGCTGGTTCACGCTGCCCGAGGAGTTATCCAGCTCGACGTTGCCGATCGAGTGTCCCCAGGTATAGGCCGCCTGGAAGGTCGACGGCCCCACCTGCGAACGGAACAGCGCCTGCAGCGAGTGGTAGCTCGCATGGCCTCCGCGCGCAAAGCCGCCGATCTCCCCGAAGTTGAAGGCCGGGCGGTACACATCCTGAGCTGAACCGCTGGCAAAGGCAGCATCCAGCCAGTTGTTGTCCGTCACCGCATTGGCATCGCGCATCGAGGTCAGGTGCATACCCGTATTACCCACGTATCCCAGCTGGAACGTGGTGTTGCGGGCAAGGCTCTGCTCAATGCTTAGGTTCCATTGCCAGGAATTCGGGATAAAGCCGCCCGTATCCTTGTTCGCGCTCGGTGATACCGCGGCCGAAGTAATCGGCGTCACCGTATCCATGGAGCGATTGGTATTCACATTCAGGACGAACGGCGCGTTGCGGGCAAGGTTCTCGGCAATGCCCACAATTTCACGCTGGTAGAACTGGCCGGCACCGGCGCGGACCGCCGTCTTGCCGTCGCCGAAGACATCCCAGGCGATACCGACACGCGGCGCCACGCTGTGCATGTTCTGCTGCACCAGGGCGGAGTTCGGTCCCTTGGTACCGCTCGAAAGCGGCAGCGAGACACCGAGCCCGGCCATGAACTTCGCCTGGTTCGCGCACGGAGTCGTACCCGGAACAATCAGGATGCCATTGCAGGCATCGGACGGATTGGCCGTAGCCTCCGAAGCGCTCCAGTTCGCCAGGCTCCAGTTCGCCCACTGATTGGCGTAGTTGCCGCCGCTGTCATAGGCCGCATTCGTGTTGCCGCTGCCGCTGCCGCCAAAAGGCTCGCGATAAATCGACCACCGGAAGCCATAGTTCAATGTGATCCGGCGATTGAGCTTCCATGAATCGCCGAGATACGGCTCGATGTCCCGCCAGTGCACGTCGGCAATGCCATCGATGCTGTTTTCGCTGATATTGCTGAAGACCTGCGCGTTGGTGCCGGTGCCGGGCAGCAGAATCGTCGCCAGCTCGTTGTTGGTGTCATAGCAATAGACCGAATCGGTGATGGTGCAGGTCGTCGGCAGCCCGGGCCGGTCGGCGCCCGCGCCATTGCTCTCCACCTTTTCGCTGAAGCCCAGCAGAATACCGGTCTTGATCACGTGGTTTCCCCACACCTTGGACAGGTTGTCCTGCACGGTGTAGATATCCTCATGGTTGCCATACGGAGCGATGTTCTCAATCGAGGTCTGCCCTTCGCTGTAGCCGGAGCTTCCGCCCACATAGCCGTAAGGACTGAGACTTCCCCCGCCAAAGAACTCATCCTTCTGCTTGATCGACGTGGGGAAGGTAGTCGGATACGCGCTCTGCAACTCAGGAACGATATTGGACTTCGTGCCCTCAAGCGTGGTGATGATGCGGTTCTGGCCGAAGCCGAATTCCACGTCGTTCACCAGCGTGTCGGAGATGGTGGAAGTCAGCTTGGCCATGATGCTGCGCGACGGCTGCTCCCAGGTAGAGTCGACGGTGGGGAAATCCGACTCGCCCCAGAACGGAGAGCCATCATTCGGAGCCGGGTTCACCCAGCTGTCATCGGTCCAGCGCAGCGTGACCACATTCCTCTTGGTGACGTTGTAATCTCCGCGCACATTCCACTCGCGCCAGTTCAAATGGTTATTGATGAGATTGCTGTAGTTGTTGCCCGCGCCGTTCACCGTGCTCGATCCGGTGGGATAGAACTGCGCGATCAGCAGGCCCGCCGCATCCGGGCTCGCAATCTTCAGCGAGTTTCCCGCAGTCTGCGCATAAGTGGGAATCGTCGGAATCTTGGCGCCGCATTGATCCACAGCCACGCCGCTGGACGTACCGGTTTGCGCCGCAGAGAAATCCCCGCCTTCTTCGGCAGCCGTCGGCACGCAGGCTGAGAGTGGAACGCCCTGGATCTCTTTATTCCATTCCTGGTTCCACCAGAAAAAGAGCTTGTCACGAATGATCGGACCGCTGATGTTATAGCCATAATCGTCGCGGCGTTCCTTGGACTTGCCAAGACCGTCATGATTGGCATACCAGTTGTTCGCATCGAGCGCGTCGTTGCGGCCCGAATAGAATGCGCCGGCATGGAACTGGTTCTGGCCGGAGCGGGTCGTGATACTGATGATCGCACCTGCCGCCTGGCCATACTCCGGCCCATAGGAGTTGCGGATCATCTTGAATTCAGCAATGGTATCCACCGAGGGATAGATCAGGATGGTGCGGCCCGAACCGACGTCGTTGTTGTTCACGCCATCGACCAGGAAGAGGTTGTAGTTATAGGGATTGCCGTTGACGGAGAAGTTCACGCCGCCATCCAGGCCCTTGCCCACGAAGTTGGCGCCCTGCGCCGCACTGACACCGGGAGAAAGTTGCGTGAGTCCGACAAAGTTCTCGCCATTCAACGGAAGCTCGCGCACCTGCGTGCCGCCGACCACCTCACCCACAGTCGCCGAAGTGGTTTCCACCTGCACCGCATCGGCCGCGACCGTAACGGTTTCGCTCTGCGAGCCGACCTGCATCAGGGCATTGACCGAGGTGTTCGTCGAGGTATGAACGATCACCCCGGTTTCGACATATTCCTTGAAGTTACCTTGCTTGACATGCACCTCATAGGTGCCGATCGGTAACTGCGGAAAGGTAAATTCGCCCTGCGCGCCCGACTTTTGCTCGGACTTATCTCCCGTGCCTGTATTGACCACCGTGATTGTAGCTCCGGGGATAGCCGCTCCTGTAGCATCCGTGACCGTGCCCACGATGGAGCCGGAGTACTGCTGGGCATGCAGGCCGAGAGGTAAGGCCAGCAATACCGCCAGCAGAGCAAGGACAAAGGTGCAGAAACGGCCTCGTTTCGTGCACACACTGCCCCCTGGGAAGGTGCTGTGCATGGTGCCTCCTTGATGTATGGGAAACTGCTCACTGCTCAGCCCTGGAAGGTCGGAGTGTGCCCTCCGTGATTCCAGCGCCGATAACGATATCAACTCGTACTGAAACGTTTGATCTGAGAGTGACAGCGGAACTGAAACGTTTGATTACTCTTCACAGATTGCGACTGTCAACAGAAATCCTGCACCTATCCCACTTATTCATCCCTAGTAAGCACGGGGCATCCATCATGCGTCTGGAGATGCGCACGTTATCGCTAACTCGCTCTCATCCACTGCCGACTTGAGAAAGTGGAAGACGCGGAAAGAAGCTGCGCGCAGGGATTGCGCGGACGCAGAGTAGCGCTGGGAATTCACAGCGCCAGGCTTGCTGCAATCACCAGGCAGGTGATCAGCAGATCGGAATGAAACGTTTACTAAATAGCCCTAACTTCGGATAACCCGAAGTTACTTCACCGGCGGATACTCCGCATTCCACATCGGCTGTCCTGCCACGATATGGTCCACACGCACGCCCGGAAACAGTGCGCGCAGCTCTTCGGCACACTCTTCCATGCCGGGCTCTTCGGAAACCTCATGCCCCAGCAGGATCAGCGCCTTGTGCCGTCCCTGCGCGGCCGCATCGCGCGCGTATTCCACCGTCTCCCACTGCGAAGCCTCGCCCGCAATCAGTACATCCACATCGTCGCGCCGCAGCGCCAGCACCTGCTTCTGCAAGCCCGAGGCTCCCGGACGGATCGCCACATGCGCGACCGTCAATTTCGGATCGCCGATCACCTGGAGCGTGGCGATATGCAGACGCGTGCGCAGCATGGTCGCCAGCTCTTCGAGCGTCGTGGGAGGAATGGTCAGAAAGAAGGGATCGTTGTTTTTGAAATCGTTCTGCCACCCCAGCGCCTTCACCAGCCCGATCGCAATCGGGTCAGGCTTGGTCGCGTGAATCTCATCATGCAGCCGGTACACCACCAGGTGGTGCTCGCGGATAAAGGCCAGCTTCTCCTCGTACACCGGATCGCCCTGGAAGAAAGAGGTGTCGTCAGGATGGTTGTAGAACGTCGGCTCGTGCGTAATCACGAGATTATCCCCGCGCTTTGCCGCCTCCCGCAGCACATCCATCGTGTCGAGAAAGGTGGTCGCAATCCCTGTCACCGGCGTCGAAGGATCACCGGCCTTCAGCGTATCCACCGTAGTACCTGCAATCGGCCCGCCATAGCGCTGCTGAATTTTGTGGAACGCCTCAGCGGCGGTCATCGTCTGGGCACTGACAGCAAGCGGAGCGGCAAACAACAGGACAGCGGCAACAGAGCGGAGCATGGCATCCATCTTGCACGATCAGGCACAGGCTTGGCCATGCGCCCACGCCCAATGCTCTCCGGATCAGCGCCTCTAAGCACGGGCTTTCCGCTCAATCCTCCCCCTTGAGCTGCTCCTGAATCGCCCGCGCCGCTTTTTCAATCTTCTGTGCCTCGCGCACCAGCGCCAGCGGCAGCGTCTCTGCCGGGTCTGCATCCTCGAGCCGCGCATGGAAGTCGAGCGTGAGTTTGAGCAGCGCATCCGAGTCGCCGCGAAGCTCCTCCCACGCTACCGCTCCGGCATCGATCTCCTGCCCCTGCGCCTGCGGCGCTGCCAGCACGGCGGCAGAAGCCGCAAGTCCCGCAAGAAATGAGCGCCGGGTTGTCGCAATGTTCGCCATTCCCTCCACTCTGGCTGCAGTCTAGGACGGCACAACAGGGACGATCCTCGCCGGCGGCGAGAACGACCCTTGCTCTGCGCAGAAATGGGCTCGCTCCCAGCGCAATCCCGAAAGAGGAATCAACCCGGCTGACAGACATCCCTCCGGCAGGCTATGCTGATGCCGCGAGTAAACGATTTCTCAACACAGGAAGCCTTCCCGATGAAACCCCTCCGCCTCGCCCTCAAAACTCTCGCCGCCACCGCGCTCGCGCTCCTGCCCGCCCTCGGCGCCGCGCAGGCTCCCCAGGCATTTCCGCTCTCCGGCGATTACTGGGGCACCCACGACCCCTCCATCATGAAAGCCCCCAATAGCCAGGGCAAAGACACCTGGTACGTCTTCGCCACCGGCAAGGCCTTCGGCGGAGGCCAGTTCCAGATTCGCTGCTCAAACGATCTCCACGCCTGGAAACTCTGCGGCCATGTCTTCGATCAGATCCCCGAATGGATTCGTAAGGACAGTCCCGGCACCGAGGAACTCTGGGCTCCGGATATCTCCTTCCACCATGGCGAGTACCAGCTCTATTACGCCTATTCGCTCTTCGGAAAGAACCTCTCCGGCATCGCGCTGGCAACCAACAAGACGCTCGACCCCGCCAGCCCCGACTACAAGTGGGAAGACCACGGCCTGGTGCTGCGCTCGGTCAAGGGTGATGACTTCAACGCCATCGACCCCAATTTCATCGTCGATGCGCATGGCAACTCGTGGCTCGCCTTCGGCAGCTTCTGGAACGGCATCAAGATGCGCCGTATCGACAACAAAACCGGCCTGCTCTCGAAGACCGACACCCGCCTCTACGCGCTGGCCACGCGCGCCAAACCCGCAGATGCAGTCGCAGCCGAGAAGCGCGTGCATGTCAACGGCGTCACCGACGATCTCCCTCCGGACTGGGAGGCCATCGAAGCGCCCTTCGTCGTCCATCACGGCGGCTACTACTACCTCTTCGTCTCGTGGGATCTCTGCTGCCGTGGCACGAAGAGCACCTATCACACCATGGTGGGGCGCTCGCGCTCGGTCACTGGCCCGTATGTCGACAAGACCGGCAAGCCGATGATGGAAGGCGGCGGCTCGGAGCTGCTCAACGCCAACGCACGCTGGCTCGGCCCCGGCGGCGCATCGCTGCTGATGTCCGGCGGCGACGGCATTATCGTCTTCCACGCCTACGACGCGAAAACCGGCAAGCCCGCGCTCCAGGTCTCGACGCTGACCTGGCAGGACGACTGGCCGCATGCCGCTCTGGGTGACTCCGAGGCAGCTCCGCCCGCGCATGAATAAGGCGTGACATCCGTCAAAATGCACTGTTGCGAATTTGACAACTATTGGACGGCAACTTAACGACAGCCTCGGGGGCGCATCGCTAATGTTCTCTCTCGTAAGGAGAAAACACCATGCGCCTCTCGATTCGCACCCTCGTTCTGACCTCAGCAGTTCTCAGTGCCACCGCAGCCTTTGCGGCTGATCGGGCGGTGGTAAATGTTCCCTTCAACTTCGAGTCCCACGGCATTGCCTACTCCGCTGGCCGCTATGAGGCCACCACAGGCTTGAACAAGGGAATCATCACCCTGCGCAACACGCAGGACCCCCGCCAGAGCTTCACCTGGGTCACCTCTCCGGCCGATGCAACGGCCATCTCCGCCCCCATGCGGATCAGCTTCGATGAACTGGGATCGACGCACGAGCTGCGCACCATCCAGCTCGGTTCCCGGATCACACCAAGACTGGACGTTCACTCACGCCACCACGATGCGGGCAGCTTTGTCGTGGCCATGAACGGCCAGTAATACAGCAACACGCGTCAAGGCCTGCGCGGGACGCTCCGGCGCAGGCCTCTTTTTTTGTCCACACTTTTTACTAAGAACCCTTCCTGCTGCCCGTACAGGCGATGCAGTAGACTCGGTTGGGCGTTCGGGCAGCATCTCCGCCGACGCCGACTCCCGACCGGAGCATGCTCTTGCCATCCACCACCCGGCGAGCTTTTCTCTCTGCTTCCGCAGCCTGCGTCCTCGGCGCATCGACTCCCTGCTCCTTTTCTCTTCCCGTCGGCATCCCCCTGGGACTTCAACTCTACAGCTGCCGCGTGGCGCTGGCCCGCGATTACGCCGGCACACTGCAGCAGGTTTCGGCCGCAGGCTACCGCGAGGTGGAGGCAGCAGGCTTCTTCGGCCACACTGCCGGCGAGGTCAAAACCATGATGGCTTCGGCAGGTCTGCGCTGCATCGGCGGCCACTACCCGCTGGTCGACCTGCTCAAGGCACCTGACGAGACGATTGCCTTCGCCAAAGAGGCTGGCCTCTCCTGCCTCATCTGCGCCTCCCCCTCCACGCCCGACCCCGCGCGCCCGGCAGCCTATCCCGGCGGAGCATGGCAATACCTGCTTCACCAGATGACCGCCGACGACTGGAAGTGGAATGCCGAGCAGTTCAACCGGCTGGGCGAGAAGGTAAAGGCGGCAGGCCTGCGCTTCGGCTATCACAACCACACACCGGAGTTCCGCGATCTGGGCGGAGGGCAAAAGGGATACGACATCCTCCTGGCAAACACGGAACCATCGCTTGTGACCTTTGAGCTCGATTGCGGCTGGGCAGCCGCCTCCGGGCAGGATGCGGCTGCCATTCTCCGCCGCTATAGCCACCGCATCTCGCTGCTGCACCTCAAGGATCTGAAGCCGGCCCCCGCAGGCACCGAGCCCAGCTCACGCCACTCGACCATCCTCGGCCAGGGAGTCGTGGATTACGCGCCGATTCTCGCCGCCGCAAAGGCCGCGAACATCCGCCAGGCGTTCATCGAGCAGGAAGAGTTCGACGGTCCGGTCTTCGAGGCTCTGAAGGAAGACCTCGTCAACGCCCGGAAGATGATGGCATAGATATTTTCACCGGCCATCGGGCGCACCAGCACGAAAAGGGGTGCCCCAATCCAGGCTCCGCGTGGGCGGGAAGACAAAAACGCCCGGATAGAAGCACAGACAGCAAGGCCGCTGCTGAAAAGCAGCGGCCCTGCCAGATATGAGCATGCCCGCTCGCGACCAGCGGGAGCGGGTGCCGAAGGCGAAACGCCTGGACGGCCAGTCCTAGATGTGGCAGCTCGCCGCGCCGCGCTTTTCCAGATACTTCTGGTGATATTCCTCGGCCTTCCAGAAGGTTTCGGCCGGAACCACCTGGGTCACGATCGGTTTGGGGAACTTCTTCGCTTCCGTCAGCCGCGCGATCGTCGCCTGCGCCGCCGCTTCCTGCTCCGGTGAGTGGAAGAAGACCACCGTGCGATACTGCGTGCCGTAATCCGGACCCTGGTAATTGAGCTGCGTCGGGTCATGCAGCTCGAAGAACAGGTCGAGCAGCGTCTGGTAGCTCACCTTCGTCTCGTCAAACTCGATCTCCACCACTTCGGCGTGCCCGGTGCGATCCGTGCACACATCCTTGTACGTCGGATTTTCGAGCGAGCCCCCTTCATAGCCGACGGCGGTCGAAATCACGCCGGGAACCTGCTGAAAACGCAGCTCTACGCCCCAGAAGCAGCCTGCGCCAAATGTTGCCTTTGCCATGTGTAATCTACCCCTCTCTCTAGCCGATTCGATGCACCAGCAATGCCGAACGATCTTTGCGGCTACTGCCCACGCCGCGGTGGACGCCCGGAACCGGAACGACCCGAGCCTGGACGGCCTGAGTTCGAACGGCCAGAACCCGAACGGCCCGTGGAAGGCGGCCTGTTAGAAGACGGACGGCCTGTGCCGGAACCGCCGCTGCGCCCGGCACCCGGACGACCTGTACCCGGACGGCTCGAAGACGGCCTGCCCGAGCCGGGACGATCACCAGAACGGCCCGTCGGGCGGCCGGAAGACGAACGGCCTGCCGGACGCTCGGAGCCAAAGCGATCAGAGCCAGGTCTTTCCGAACCGGCTCTTTCCGAACCGGACCGGTCAAAACCGGAGCGGCCGGAAGCAGGCCTGCCCGATCCCGCTCTCTTCGCCCCCTGAACAAAGCCTTCTCCGGAATCCTCGCCCGAACGGCTGAAGCCGCTGCGGCCGGAAGGCCGCTTCGTGGCTCCGAAGCCTTCTGCATTGGATTTTCCATAACCGGACCTGCCGGAAGACGGTCGGCCAGCGCCTGCACCAGAACCTGTGCGGCTGAAGCTGCTCTTGCCTGAACCGGCCCGGCTCGCCCCCGTCCTGCCCGATCCCGTCCTGCCCGCTCCGGCCTTACCCTTGCCCGGCGCACCCTTCGATGGCGCAGACTTCCGGCGTACCGGCGAGCTGGGACGGCCATCCGGTCCACGGCGAACCCCGCCACGGGGACGATTTTCCCGCTCGTCTTCAGCGCGAATCTCTTCCACGGTCAGGCCGAAGGCTGCGGCCTTGGCCTTGCGCGCCGCTTCCCGCTCCTCGAACCGCGCCTTGGCCTCGGCAGCCGCGATGCGCTCGGCTTCGCGGGCCTTGGCCTTGGCTTTCGCCCGTGCCGGACCGGTGCGCACGGCCTTGCGCAGCGCCTCGACTTCATCCTCGGTCAGCTCGCGGAACTCCCCCGGCTCCAGATCCAGCACCAGCGGTCCATAGCCCACGCGTCGAATCTTTTCCACGTGATGCCCGATCTCCTCGAACATCTTGCGGATCTCGCGGTTGCGGCCTTCGATCAGGACCATCTCGTACCAGGGATTGTCGCCGTCGCGATAGAGCCGGATCTCGGCCGGAGCGGTCATCACACGCCCCTCGCGCGAGCCCACGCGGCCCTTTTCAATCATGACCCCGGCGCGCAGCTCGTCGAGCCCGCTCGCATCCGGCTTGCCCGCAACCTTCACCAGGTAAGTTTTTTCTACATGCGAGGCCGCGCGTGTCAGCGCATTCGCCAGCTCACCGTCATTGGTCAACAGCTGCAGGCCTTCGCTGTTGTAATCCAGGCGCCCGACCGGGAAGACACGTTCGCCTGTCCGCCGCCCGTGCTGGATCAGATCGATGATCGTCGGCCGGTTCTCCGGATCGCTCACCGTGGTCACATAGCCGCGCGGCTTGTTCACCATGTAATAGCGCGCCCGCTCGCCGCCCTGCAGCAGCTTGCCGTCCACGCGGATGTGATCCTTTGCCGGATCGGCCTTGGTACCGGGCTCTGTCACCACCTGGCCATTGATCTGCACGCGACCCTCGGCAATCAGCTCCTCGGCCTTGCGCCGTGAGCAGATACCCGCCGCAGCGATGATCTTCTGCAGCCGTTCCAGATTCGGGTTCTGCTCGCTCATCTTTATTCTTCTTTCTGCATTTCTGCCTGGGTTTCTGCTGCCTTCACGCCTTCGGGAAGCTCTTCGACATGCTCATGGGCAGCCTCTTCGGCATCTTCCTGCGATTCTTCTTCAGCCGGCTCCGTTTCCACCTGCCCGAGCTGCGCGGTGACGCTGGGAAGGTCGGCCTCGGCCTCCTCATGCTCCGTCACCACAATCGGCTTGGCGGCATGCGTCGGAATCGTTCCCTCGGTCGCCGCGGTCTTCTCGGAATGGCCTGCGGCTTCTTCCGGCCGCACCTCGGCCTCGGCCACCGGCTCCGTCTCCACCTCAGCCTCGACGGCCTGAATCTCGACAGCTTCGCCCTCTACCGGCTCGACGGCCGCCTCTTCCGAGTCTTCGCCGTCGGCAGCCTCGAAGGGCAGCGGCTCGTTCTCTGCCAGAGGCTCCTCGGCCTCGGCCAGTTCGCCGGCCATCTTCTCGAACTCCTCGAGCGACGGCAGCTCGTTCAGGTCCTTGAGCCCGAAGCGGAGCAGGAACTCCTTCGTCGTCTTATAGAGGATGGGGCGGCCGATCACCTGCTTGCGTCCGGCCGTTGTGATCAGCTTGCGCGTCACCAGCGAGCCCAGTACGCCGCCCGAATCCACGCCGCGGATCTCCGCGACCTCGGGCGCCGTCACCGGCTGTTTGTAGGCAATCACCGCCAGCGTCTCGAGCGCCTGCAGCGACAGCTTGAGCGGCGGTTTCAGGCTCTTCACAAACGAGCGCACCGCGTCGTGATATTCCGCCTTGGTCGAAACCCGGTAACCACCGGCGATCTCGCGAATCTCCATGCCCCGTGCATCGTTGGCATACTCGGCGATCAGCTCGGCCAGGATCAGGCGAATCTCTTCGCGCAGCTCACGCTCGCGCTGGCGGGCCAGGCGACGCTCTTCTTCCGGCGTGAGCGCCGCAGGCGCAGCCTCTTCCGATACCGCCGCTTCGGCCTGATCGGCATCCGCAATCGGCTCTTCCGCCGATGCCTCCGCAGCAGCGCTCTCCGGTTCTTCCGCTACCGGCTCTTCCGACTCTGCCGGGGCATCTTCTCCCGCAGGCTCGCTCTCTTCTTCAGCGGCATCGGCTTCCGGCAGCGCCTCGCTCTCGACCTCACCTGCAACTTCTGCCGGTTCGTCTCCATCCGCGGCATTGCCGGAGGGTTCCGCCGCGTCCTCAGCGGATTCGGCAGAGGCTTTGGCTTCGGCTTCAGCGCGCAGGCGAGCATCACGATGCTCGGCGGCCTCGATGGGGAAAATGGCCGCCAGCTGAGCCAGGGTCACCGGCTCCTCGGCCGCATAGATAACAGCTTCAATCTTGGCTTTGAGACTCATGCGTAGAAAGGGCGCGCCCGCAAAGGCGCTTCTCCGATAGTAGAGCCTGTTATGCCTTTTGTCGTGGGCGGCGCTGGCGACCCATTTTTTCGAGGTCGAGGAGCGAAGCCGGGACGGGTATCGGGAATACCCCAGCGGCGAGTGACGAAGAGATCGGAAAAATGGGGCCCAGCCCTCCGGGTTGCGGGAAAAATCGGCCCATCCTCCGTTCTCGTCCTCGATGGTGGAACCCGCACAATCTTCGTCCTCCGCCTCGTCTCCCACCCCGGTCTGGGCCGATTTTTCCTCGCAACGACGCCTGCGACAAAAGGCAGAACAGACTCTCGAGAACCCCCGGCCATCCGTCAGGCGCGGGCGTTTCCCAAAATAAAGACGGCCGGCAGAAGTACCCTTCTACCGGCCGTCTTTACGACTGACTGCTGACTGCTATACGAACTGGCGCATCACCCAGAAGATGCCGCCGGCGAGAATCGCCGCTGCAGGCAGGGTGAAGATCCAGGCCAGGGCGATGTTCCGCAGCGTCGACCACTGCAGGCCGCTGCCATTGGCCAGCATCGTGCCGGCCACGCCCGATGACAGCACATGCGTCGTCGAAACCGGCAGGTGATACTGGTCGGCGGCAATGATGGTCACCGCGGCAACAATCTCGGCCGAGGCACCCTGCGCGTAGGTCAGGTGCGTCTTGCCGATCTTTTCGCCCACCGTGACCACGATGCGCTTCCAGCCCACCATCGTGCCCATGCCCAGGGCCAGCGCCACGGCCACCTTCACCCAGCTCGGAATGAACTTGGTCGAGAGGTCGAGGTGCTTCTTGTAGTTGGCCAGCACCGCATTCTCGGGCGAGGTGAGCTGAGGATTGTTGGACTTCGCCATCAGACGCAGCGCCTCGCTCTCGACATACATATCGTTGCGGACGTTCTGCTGCTGGTTGGCCGGAACGCTGGCCAGGCTCTTGTAGTTGAGAACCTCATCCTTGATCTCGACCGCCAGCTGCCGCGCTGCCAGCATGGTGTTCGGAGTGAAGTTCTTGGTCCGGATGTAGTCGGTCAGGTCGCTGCGGGGATCGCCCATGACCGCATCCTGCGAGACATGGCTGGAGAGCACCTGCGCCGCCTGCTGCGAGACCGCCGCGAAATCCTGCACCTGGTTGTAGCCGATCGCGTGATTGAGCGCGTAAGCCGTGGGCACCGTGCCGATCAGGATCAGCATGATGAGGCCCATGCCCTTCTGGCCGTCGTTCGAACCGTGGCCGAAGCTCACGCCCGTGCAGGTCAGGATCAGCAGGCCGCGAATCCAGAACGGAGGCGGCTGGTCGCCCTTGGGCGACTCGTACAGTTCGGGCTTCTTCACCAGGAACTTGATGATGAGCAGGAGCAGGGCCGCGCAGCCGAAGCCGACCAGCGGCGAAACCAGCAGCGCGCGGAAGACGCCGGCCGCCTGCGCCCAGTCCACACCGCTCGTGCCGTTGCGTCCGCCCATCCACTGGTTGGCCAGGCCCACGCCGATGATCGAACCGATCAGCGTATGCGAGCTCGAGGCCGGCAGCCCCAGCCACCAGGTGCTCAGGTTCCACAGGATCGCCGAGATCAGCAGCGCGAACACCATGGCAAAACCCGCACCGTGACCCACCTGCAAAATCAGCTCCACCGGCAGCAGCGAAAGAATCGTAAACGCCACCGCGCCCGAAGACGTCAGCACGCCGATCAGGTTCCACATACCGGACCAGACCACGGCAATGTGCGGCTCGAGCGAATGCGTATAGATGACCGTGGCCACCGCGTTCGCCGTGTCATGGAAGCCGTTGACGAACTCGAAGCCCAGCGCGATCAACAGCGCAATGCCCAGCAGCACATACGGCCACGCCGAAGCCATGTGCGTGGTCGAAAGATCGCTGGCCAGGTGCGCGATCGCATATCCGAAACCACCCACGAGAACGAGGCCAAAGAGAAGAGCGCCGATCATGCCCGGCGACTTGTTGAGCTTGTTATGTATCGACGACTGTTCCGTCGCGTTCGAAGCGATGGCGACGCTGTTGCTCTGATCCATGGATCTTGGCTCCTGAAATATCCGCGGGGGACGGAGGAAGGCTCGTGGAGCAACGTATCAGGCGCAATAGACGTTCCGGATGAAAAACGAACTGTCATATATGAAAATTCAATGAACTCTGTCGGCTGCAGCTCAAACCAACTGCACTGCTTTCAGTGCAATACGCCGGTTTAACCTCTATCGAACCGGTAAAATAGCGTATGCCCAAGCCCCAGAAGATCGTTCGCGGCAAAGGTGAGCTCCACCTTGTCTCCTGCAACTGCTTTTTACGCGAGCCGAAGCTCGGCCAGGAAAAGCACCGCGACCTTTTCTGCCAGCTCCTCGAGCAGCTCCGGCACAAGTTTCGCTTCCGCGTCCTTGGCTACGTGGTGATGCCCACCGGCTTCCACCTGCTGCTGTCGCAGCCGGAGATGGAGACGGTGGAAGAGACCATCGCCACCCTGCGCCAGCGCTACCAGCGCCGCTACAACAACTCGGCCCGCCTGGACGACCCGGCCTGGGACAAGACCATCACGACCAAGCACATCGTCCACGCCGACCAGATCGTGAGCGCCATCCGCTTCATGAACGAAGCCCCGGTCAAGGCCAGCCTCGTAGAAACCGAAACCGACTGGGAGTGGTCCAGCGCAAGAAGCTACGCCGGCCTGCCCGAAGGCGTGGTGACGGTGGACGTGTACGAGGCAGCGAAGACCTCCGCGTAACTTTCGTCTTCCATTGTTGCAGAGATGTCATCCCGACCGGAGCGAGCCGAAGGCGAGCGCAGCGGAGGGACCTGCGGTTCTCTCTGCACCACGAAAATCATGGTGCCCCGTCCAGGCTTCGCCTGGCTAGGAAGCGATAAACTCACCCCTGCGTTCTTTGCGCTCTTTGCGTCTTGGCGCTGAAAAAGGGACATTGGCGCAGCACGGATCCCTCTGTGCTCTCTGCGTCCTCTGTGGTGAAATCGCGGTCTCGGATCAGCCAGGATTCAAGCTACTCCAAGTCAGCAGGATGGATGCCGGTGAGCTCCAGCTTAGGCGGCTCAAACTCGAAGTCGCCGCACGGCAAAGAGTCCATAACATCGAAAAGACTCTTCGATGCTTCCTCGACCGATATATGAGAGTCATCGATGTTCAAGAAGGGTCTCTCCGGTTATCCGCTTCTGCTCTTTCACCCACGCAAGATCGGCGGCGGTTGCGTCAGCGAAAACACGCTCAGGCATGCCAGGCAATCTCACCGGGAAGAAAAACGATCCGGGGCCGAAGCCGTCGAGGAAGCCTTTCGCAAATGAGTTGCTGGAAGATGCCATGGCGTAATCCCTGATTGGATGAGACGCCGCTCCTCAGCGCAACGCAACGGACGAAAGTGCCTGCTAATTCCAGTCGTCCCGAACCTGGCTCAAGCGTTCGTTGATGACCTCTTCGAACTGCTCGGCCTTCTTGATATAGATGTCTTGGAAATTGCCGTCCTGCCGCAGCAGGATGGCCTGCAGGCGCACCAGCTCGAGGATGGCCAGGAACATCGTCACCAGGCCGCGCTCGGAGCGCGTGTTCTGGAGCATCTTCCGGAGTGAAACAGGCTTGTCCTCCATCACCAGGCGGCGCCGCATGTAGTCGATCATCTGGCCGACCGTGATGGGGTCCTCTTCCAGGTTCAGGATCGGGCGGTTCTTTGCCCGCTCGAGAATCTCGCGGAAGACGCGCACCAGGTCAACCGTGTCGGCGGCGATCTCCTGCTCGGTCCCCTCGGCGTTGCGAAACTCGCGCAGGTTGGGCTTGGTCCATGTCGCGGCCTCGACCTGCTGCTTCTCGTAGAGCATCTGCGCGGCATTCTTGAAGCGCTCGTGCTCGAGCAGCCGCTCGACCAGCTCGCGGCGTGGGTCTTCGGCCTCACCCTCGGCGCCTTCCACCGGAGAGCGCGGCAGCAGCATGCGGCTCTTGATCTGGATGAGCAGCGCAGCCGTGTAGATAAACTCGCCCGCCGTGTCGATATCGGTCTGCTTCAGCCTTTCGACGTAAGCCAGGTACTGCGCCGTGATCTTGGCGATCGGAATATCCCAGATATCGATGTCCTGCTTGCGGATCAGGTCCAGCAGCAGGTCGAGCGGCCCATCGTAGACCTTGCCCACGGTGACCGAGAAGGGGAAGATCGACTCCTCCTCCTTCTTGCTCTTCTTGTCTGTTTTTTGAGCTACAGGCTTGGCAGCTTCCGCGCTGGCCGGTGCTGCCTTTTCAGGTTCGAGCGCAGCAGGCACAGCCGCCTGCTCTTCTGTCACCGTCTCGGTTACGATCTTCTGCTCTTCGCTCATGCGTTTACTCGCCGAGTCCCATGGCTGTTTTCACTTCGCGCATGGTGATCGCGGCGCGTGCCGCGGCCTTCTCGTTGCCTGTGGTGATGATCTCCTCCACCAGCGCCGGGTTCGCCTCGTAATAGGCGCGGCGCTCCTGGATCGGCCTCAGCTCGGCTACCACGGCATCGGCCAGCCAGCCCTTGCACTCGATGCAGCCAATGGAGGCCGTCGTGCAGCCTTCGCGCGCCTTCTCCTGCGTCTCCGCAGACGAGAACACCTTGTGCAGGTCGAAGACCGGGCAGACTTCCGGATTGCCCACGTCGGTGCGGCGGATGCGCGCCGGGTCGGTCACCATACCCTTGATCTTCTTGCGGATCTCCGGCTCCGGATCGCTGAGCCCGAGGGTATTGCCATAGCTCTTCGACATCTTGCGGCCGTCGAGACCAGGCAGCTTCGGCGAAGGCGTCAGCAGCACCTTCGGCTCAGGCAGGATCGGCACCTCGGGGTTCGTCTTCGACGGGTAGAACTGGTTGAAGCGCCGTGCCACTTCGCGCGTCAGCTCCACATGCGCCACCTGGTCCTGGCCGACGGGAACGAAATCCGGCTGGTACAGAAGAATATCGGCCGACTGCAGCAGCGGATAGCCGAGAAACCCGTAGGTCGCAAGATCCTTTTCCTTAAGCTGTTCCTGCTGATCCTTATACGTAGGCACGCGCTCCAGCCAGCCCAGCGGGGTAATCATGCTGAAGGCCAGATGCAGCTCGGCGTGCGCCGGCACACGGCTCTGGATAAACAGCGTGGACTTCTCGGGATCGAGCCCCGCTGCAAGGAAATCCAGCACCACATCCTGGATGTTGTCCTTGATCTTCGAGGGGTCGGCGTAGTCGGTCGTCAGCGCATGCCAGTCGGCGACAAAAAAGTAGCACTCGTACTCGTGCTGCAGCCGCACCCAGTTGTAGAGGGCGCCCATGTAATTGCCGAGATGCAGTTTGCCGGTGGGACGCATGCCGCTCAGCACGCGCTTGCGCAGTTCAGAAGAAGTGTTCGACACCCGTATTCCTTGCCAGAAAATGACTCCCACCATTGTACTGCTGGGACTGGCCGTCCAGGCCTTTCGCCTTCGGCCTCCGCGCCCTCTGGTCGCAAGCCGGGATTGTTCTCTTCACGCAGAAGAAGAACCAGGGTGCCCACTCAGGCTTCCTTTGCTTGGATAGGGTACAAAGATTTCACTCCATGAGGACATAGAGGGTTCCGTGCCGCTTCGGGCATCCCTTTTTGCGCGCCAAGACACGAAGAGCGCAAAGCTCCGCAAAGAAACTCTGGAGGAGAGATAGGTTCCCCACACAAGCCAACACCGGGTTTGTATGGGGAACCCGGAGTTTTCACCCGGCGCGCAGCAGGCCAGTCCTTATACGGACAGCAGGATTGCGTTGACCATCGCCAGCGCCGGCGCCACGAAGAAGTTCACCACCGGGGAGCCGATAATCAGCATCAGCAGCAGGCTGATCATGCCCATCGAATCGTAGACCCGTACCGCTTTGTAGGGCAGAAAGTTGCGCACGATGTGCGAACCGTCGAGCGGCGGCAGCGGCAACAGGTTGAAGACCGCGAGAAACAGGTTCAGCACCACCGTCAGGTAGAAGATAATCGCCATCGGAAATACGGCGGACGCCATCATCTCCGGATCGATCGCACCGACGATGACCGAATGGACAGCCATCATCCCCGCCGGACTCGCCTTGGTCAGGATGACCAGCGCGATGAGTGCCAGCAGCGCGGCCAGCAGATTGCTGCACGGCCCGGCCAGCGTCACCAGCGTGTCATCGCGGCGGATGTTCTTGAAGTTCCGCGTCGTTACCGGCGTCGGCTTCGCCCAGCCGATGAGGAAGCGCCCGTAACTGCCGAGGAAGAGCATGGCCAGCGGCAGCAGCACCGTTCCGATCGGATCGATGTGCTTCACCGGGTTCAGCGTGACCCGCCCCATCATCCGCGCCGTCTGGTCGCCCAGCCGCGAAGCCATCCACGCGTGCGCGGCCTCGTGCAGGCTCAGCGAGAAAACGAGAATTACGAATTCGAAGATTTTGAGGAGGATTTCCTGCTGACTCATGCGTAGTTATGAGGATACCAGCGGCGCTGGCCGTGCAGCCTTGCGCCTTCGGCACCCCGCTCCCGCCGGTCGCGAGAGTGAACTTAGTCCACTGGACTTAGTTCACATGGCGGGTGCCCCACGTCTCGATTCTGAGACGTGGGAGAGCACGAACCCATGAGCATAGCCCTGAGCCTCTCCCTGAGCCTCTGTCTCCAGGGTTTTCTACACCCTATCTCCCCTGCTTTTCCGCTATTCACAGAGCGGCTTCACCACCGGCGGCGGAGCCTTGATGTCGCTGCGATCCTCGAACTGCGTCGCCTGATCCTTGGTCTTGAGCTGCTTGGCCGGCACACCGCCCGCAATCACGTGGTCGCCAATCTCTCGCGTGGCCACCCCATGAGCGCCGAGCATGGCGTTCTCGCCCACCCGCACGCCAGCCATCACTGCCGAGTGATAGGTCAGCCGCGCGCCAGGACCGATCTCCGTCTTCCGGTTCTCGACAATGCTCGAATCCACCGGGTCGTGCGCGTGCGAGTAGACCGCCGCGTAGTCGGAGATCGACGTTCCCTTTTTAATGACAATCTCGCCGCGGTCGTCGAGCATGACGTACTTGTGGATCACGCAGTCATCCTCGATGGTGAGGTTGTAGCCGTAGCTGAACTCGACCCCGTGGAAGATCTTCACGTTCTTCCCGATGTGCTTGAAGATGTGCTTGCCCAGCATGGCGCGGAAGCGGAAGCCCAGCCAGTGGTTATAGGAGACCGGGGACTGGTCGAAGAGGTGCCAGAACCAGATCAGCGGCTTGATGCAGGCATATTTTTCAGCATCGATATCGCCGTAATACTCCGGCTCAAGCGTCACGTTGGCCGGATCGAGCGAAAGCTCCAGCACGTTGAAGGGCAGCTCGCTGGTCAGCGTGAAATTCAGCTTGCCGCCATGCGGGCGCCCCAGCAGCAACTGGTGGAGGTTGTCGCGGACCAGTTCGGACCGCAGCGCCGGCTTCTTGTGCCGGGTGAACGACTCGTCCAGGTACTCGATCCAGCGGAGATAAACTTCCTTGGCTTCCCGTGAGGGCTCGAGGTCGCGGTATTCGTAACGGGGCATGGCTATCCTTGCTGATCTTCTTGCAGACTTGGGTCATGCTACGCCCATGCGCGGACGCGGCTCATAAACTCCACCCATTCTGATGCTTATCGACGCAGGAAGTCGCCTGTAAGACGCTGCGGCCGCGCGGGCGAGGTCCGGGCCATCCAGGCACTCCACCCTCGGCTGCTGCACGCAGGGCGATCCGCCTTCAGCCTCCGCTCCCGCTGGTCGCGGGACTGGGTTCCAGGTCGCATCCACATAGAGCGATAGTAAAAGGCTGTCATTTCGACCGGAGCAGGACCGTTTTGTGGTCCTGCGGAGTGGAGAAACCTGCGGTTCTGCTGCGCGCAGGGCGAATGTGCCTTCGGCCTCCGCTTCCGTTGGTCGCGAGTTGGAGTGTTGCGGGCTAAACAGAACCGCAGGTCCCTCCACTTCGCTCGCCTTTGGCTCGCTCCGGTCGGGATGACAACAATAAGTGTAAGTTCTTATTTTCAGACCAGCTCTACGGGGATACGGCCTAGTTCCTCTCAGCCGTCTCTGCCGCAAATGCGCGCAGCTTCTTGACCACCGCCGACGCTTCGCCGGAGTCGATCGCCTCGGCGGCACGCTGCAGTCCTTCGCGGAAATCCGTCGCCACACCGGCGGCCACCAGCGCCGCGGCGGCGTTCAGCACCACAATCTGCCGTTTCGGCCCCGGCTCTCCGGCAAAAATCTGCTCCAGGACCTGCGCATTTTCCACTGCCGTCTCGTACGCCGCCAGATCGGCCAGGGAGGCGCGCTCGAGACCGAAATCCTCCGGCTGCACGTGATAGAGGCGAACTGAACCCGCGTTCGCGTCCGGACGTCCCGGCATATGCGCGACCTCGGCCATGCTCGTCTCGCCTGTAATGGTGATCTCGTCGATGCCGTCGCTGCCATGAGCCACGAAGGCGTGGCTCACGCCGAGGCGGGCCATGGCCTCGGCTACCGTCGGCACCATGCGCGCACTGGCTACGCCCATCACCTGGGCCCTGGCTCCGGCGGGGTTGGTCAGCGGGCCAGCCTGGTTAAAAATGGTGCGAAAACCAAGGCTGCGGCGGATGGTCATCATGCGCTTCATCGCGGGATGAAAGGCCGGCGCCAGCAGGAACATGAAGCCGGTCTCGCGCAGGCACTCGGCGGCCCGCTCCGGGGTGAGCGCCAGAGGAAGACCCAACGCCTCGACCACGTCCGCCGAGCCGCACTTCGAGGTCACCGCCCGGTTGCCGTGCTTGGCCACCTTCGCACCCGCGGCCACGGCCACCAGCGCCGCGCAGGTGGAGATATTGAAGGTGCCGCGCCCGGTGCCGCCGGTGCCGCAGGTATCCACCAGCGACGAGCGCTCTGCATCCGTCAGCGGTATCGGCGTAGCCCGGGCACGCATCGCCTCGGCAAAGCCGGTCAGCTCATCGGCCGTCTCTCCGCGGACGGAAAGCGCCGTGAGCAGCGCGGCGATCTCCATATCCTCCTGGCCCGGCTCGCTTTCCAGAATCTCGGTGAGAAACCGCCGTGCCTCGTCCCGTCCCAGGGTCGCACCCTGCTCTACCACCAGCCTCAGAACCTGCTTTAACCCAGCCATAACGCTCAGTTTACCGTCTGGGCGCTGCCAAGAAAGAGCCGAGGCTACTCGGCCAGCATTGCGGGGAGTTTCATCGCCTTGAGCCTCGCCACGGCCTGGAGGTCGAAGGAGACGAAGGTCGCGCCCCTCTGGTAGCCAAGATCGGCGATGGCGCCGTCGGCGAAATCGCCTCCGGCCTTGAGCATCTCGATGCCGCTCTGCACCGCTCGCTCGTCCATGACCACGCCACGGGTGTGCAGCAGCGTCTCGAAAAAGGCGATCAGAACATGACGAGGGAGCTTGTACCCCTTGGATACGACCCACGCCACCTCGCAAAGGGCCGGAACCGTCATGAAAATCTCTTCGGCATCCTTCATCAGCCTCAGGGAGATTTCCTCCTGAGCGGGGTCGTCCTGAAGGAAAAGCCTGAGGAGGACATTCGTGTCGGCGTTAATCTTCAAGTTCGCCGGCCCACCCCTTCTCGATCACCTCATTGATCTCTTCGAGCGTGAGGTGAATCCCATTCGGCTTCAAAAATCCGGCGAGATCTTCGATCGAATACTTTTTTTCGATGGGCTGCAAGACAACCACATCGCCCGCCCGCAGATCCACTTCCAACTTGTCACCGGGCTTTACGCCCAGGTGCTCGAGAAGCTCCTTCTTGAGCGTGATCTGCCCCTTCGCGGTCACCGTAAGCTGAGCCATGGCGCGCCTCCAGTAAGGCAATTTTACCTTATTTTGAGCATTTACCTACCCGAAAGACACCGACTACTCCGGTCCGATACACTGGAGGGTCTTCGGACAATCGGATTTTGCAACTGCGCAACCCGGCGATGCCGTGTTGGCAACATTCTGCGGACGGTCGCCGGGATCGCCGTTTCACTCAGCAGCTTTTGTCTTATAAGGTCTTCTTTCGAAACACGACTATGAAAATTCACGAGTACCAGGCAAAGGACATCCTCGCGAAACACGGCGTCGCCGTACCGCGCGGTGAAGTGGCCAACACGCTCGACGAGGCGTTGGACGTGGCCAAGAAGCTGTTCGCCAACGGCGCGAGCGGTGTGGTCGTCAAGGCTCAGATTCACGCCGGAGGCCGCGGCAAGGGCGGCGGCGTCAAGGTGGCCAAGAACATCGAGGAGGCCGAGACCTACGCCAAGCAGATCCTCGGCATGCAGCTGGTCACCCACCAGACCGGCCCCCAGGGCCAGAAGGTCTCGCGCCTGCTGATCGAAGAGACCGCGAACATCGACCGCGAACTCTACCTGGGCATCGTGCTCGACCGCGCCGCTGCGAAGCTCGTCTTCATGGCCTCGAAGGCCGGCGGTATGGAGATCGAAGAAGTCGCCGCCAAGGACCCGAAGGCGATCCACAAGGCCTACATCGATCCAGCCGTGGGCTTCCAGCCCTACCAGGCCCGTCAGCTGGCCTTCGCGCTCGGCCTCAAGCCGACGCAGATCAACGAAGCGGTGAAGTTCATGCTCGGCCTCTACAAGGTCTACATCGAGACCGACGCCTCGCTGCTCGAGATCAACCCCTTCATCACCACCAAGGACGACAAGCTCTTCGCCCTGGACTGCAAGATCAACTTCGACGACAACGCCATGTTCCGCCACAAGGCTCTCAAGGAGCTGCGTGACGTCGCCGAGGAAGATCCCCTCGAAGTGGAAGCCTCGAAGTTTGCCCTCAACTACATCAAGCTCGACGGCAACATCGCCTGCATGGTGAACGGCGCGGGTCTGGCCATGGCCACCATGGACATCATCCAGTACGCCGGCGGCTCGCCTGCCAACTTCCTCGACGTAGGCGGCGGCGCGAACCAGCAGCAGATCGAGGCGGCCTTCGCCATCCTGCTGGCGGACAAGAACGTGCAGGCCATCTTCATCAACATCTTCGGCGGCATCCTGCGCGTGGATGTGCTTGCGACCGCAGTCGTCGCAGCAGCGAAGAACCTGAACGTGACCCTGCCCATCGTTCTGCGCCTCGAAGGCACCAACGTCGAAGAAGGCCGCAAGATCCTCGAAGAGTCCGGCCTGAAGTTCGCCGTCGGCGCAACCATGAAGGACGCAGCGGACATCGTGGTTGCTGCTGCGAAGGGCGTTAACTAGCTTCTAGCCTTTAGCTTCTAGCTACTAGCCAAAGCCTTTCTGATGCTCAATACTCGGCAACGATGAAGTTCCGGGTACAGAGCAGCTAAGAGCTAGGAGCTAAAAGCTAATGGGGCAGGCCTTTCAGGATTTGCAGGTGTGGCAGAGAGCCATCGAGATGACGGTTACGGTATACGAGACAACGCGCAGCTTTCCCCGCGAGGAGCAGTATGGACTGACCTCGCAGTTGCGCCGCGCCGCCGTATCGGTTGCCAGCAATATCGCGGAAGGCCGGGGCAGAATTTCGCAGGGTGAGTTCCGACAATTTCTCGGAGTCGCCCAAGGCTCAAATTATGAGGTTCAGACCCAGTTGATTGTTGCCAGGCAGCTGCAAATGGGAGAACCCGAGATGTTAAGCCGAGCTGAGAACCTTAGTGTGGAAATCGCTAAGATGCTCAGCGCATTCATCGCTTCGCTCGCAACAATGAAGAGCTAGAAGCTAGGAGCTAAAAGCTAATGGCTGTTTTAGTAAATAAGGAAACTCGCCTCATCGTTCAGGGCATCACCGGCAAGGAAGGCACCTTCCATGCCAAGGGCTGCGCCGAGTACGGCACCAAGGTCGTCGGCGGCGTGACCCCCGGCAAGGGCGGCACCACCCACGAGGGCTGGCCGGTATTCGACACCGTCGAAGAGGCCGTCGAGAAGACCGGCGCCAACGCGACCGTGATCTTCGTTCCGCCGCCGTTCGCGGCTGACGCCATCCTCGAGGCCAACGAGGCCAAGCTGGCCCTGATCGTCGCCATCACCGAAGGTATCCCGGTAAACGACATGGTCAACGTGTGGAGCGTGCTCAAGGATTCGGACTCGGTACTGATCGGACCCAACTGCCCCGGCGTCATCTCGCCCGGCAAGGCCAAGATCGGCATCATGCCCGGCCGTATTCACAAGGAAGGCAGCGTCGGCATCGTCTCCCGCTCGGGAACCCTGACCTACGAGGCCGTCTACCAGCTCACGCAGCGCGGCATCGGCCAGTCGACCGCCATCGGCATCGGCGGGGACCCGATCGTTGGGACTACGCACATCGACGCGATCAAGCTCCTCAACGAGGACCCCGAAACCGAGGCCATCATCATGATCGGCGAGATCGGCGGCACCAACGAAGAAGCAGCGGCCGAATACATCAAGGCTCACGTGAAGAAGCCGGTCGTCGGCTTCATCGCCGGCCAGACCGCAC
The DNA here is from genome assembly GCF_004123295.1 of Silvibacterium dinghuense. Lineage (NCBI taxonomy): Bacteria > Pseudomonadati > Acidobacteriota > Terriglobia > Terriglobales > Acidobacteriaceae > Silvibacterium > Silvibacterium dinghuense. The sequence continues at coordinate 217,294 of NZ_SDMK01000005.1, forward strand.
CTCCGGGCCGCCGTATGGGCCACGCGGGCGCCATCATCTCCGGAGGCCAGGGCACGGCCGAAGAAAAGATGAAGGCCATGACCGCCGCCGGCATCCACGTCGTCCAGTCCCCCGCCGAAATCGGCGAGACCCTGGCACGCGTGATCGGCAAGGCGTAAGCACTTCCGAACAAGGCACTCGTTATAAGCGCGAAGGCTCCATGATGAATTTCATGGAGCCTTCGCGCTTTTCCTTGCGATATTAAATCGTGAAGCTTTTCCAGAACATCCAGAAGGTTCTTGAACTTCTCTGGCCCAGCAAGAGCAATCTATCGATGACTTCCAGAGTGCCAATATCCGAAGAACTGGTCCTCGAGAAGGCTCGCTGTTTTTATGGATATGGCCACTGGGGTGCGCCGTATTGGTTTCTCGGTCCGGAGGAGGGCAAGCACGAACCAGGGGATCAGAGCCAGCGGGTGCGCGCCTGGCTCGATCTTGGAAAGCCTGAAGTCTGCGATTGCCAGGAGTTCCATCGCAAAGCTGGAATCACGAAGCATTATTCGAGCACGCCGCCACTGGTCCCCACATGGCGCGCCCTGATGCTGCTTCTCGGCACCATGAAGAATATCCCCACCGAGAATGACGCGCTCCGTCGATACCAGCGTGATCGTTGGGGAATGAAGGACGGAGAAACTTGCGTCATTGAACTGTCGGGCCTACCCGCCAAAGGCTTCCACATCAAACAGAATCGAGCGCAGTTTCGCGAAGAGAGAATCAAAACAATTCGCGAGAGGATGCTCTCTAACCAGCCATCGCTCTGCGTGATGTACGGCTGGGGCAACAAGCCGCATTATGAGCAGATAGTTGGTGATGCAGCAAGAATCGAGCAAATAGATGGATTTCCAGCAGCTTTCGCTGAAGTCGGGAGAACTACGGTTGTGATCACAACGCATCCGACAGCCAAAGGCGTGACGAACCGCTATTGGCAGGAACTGGGCGTACGCCTGCGACCGAAGAGGCGATGACTTACTGTCGCGGCAGACGCGCCTCGAGCGCTGCCAGTCGCTCGCGTATATCAATGGCGAAATCCAGCTTCTCGGAGAGGTGCTTGATCGATTGCTGCGTATTCTCATCACGCAGGCGCATTTCGGTGCGCATCGCCTTGAGCTCGGGCACGAGCAGGTCCTGCACCACTTCGCGGAAGGAATCGACAATCGTCTTCGCCGCAGAACTCATGGTTCGGAATCTCTCGCCTCTGAGCCCATCATAGCTCCGAATCGACTCACGCCTGCACACGCAAGTAATGCGTATCGCATGGGTAGCTCTCAACGTAATGTACATCCATATTGCGACATGATGTACACTGCTACCATGGAAATCTCCATCACCCAACTCCGGCAGAATCTCTTCGAAGTGGTCAACCAGGCCATGGAAGGCAAGCAGGTCTGGGTGACGTATAAGGGGCGCCGCTTCCGCATTGCGCCCGAAGAATCACCCCCCAGCCGCCTCGACCGGATGACCCCGCTCGAGGTGATTGCCCCTGGAGTGGATCTCGACAATTCATCCATGCTGGAAGAGATGGAACGCGCCTGGGAAAAAGACTGGTCTGAACTTTGATCGCCTACCTGGACACCCATGTGGTTGCGTGGCTTGCGCAAGGCGATCCCGTCCGTATTTCACCTTCAGCGCGAACACCGCTTGAAACGGCTGACCTCCTGGTTTCTCCCATGGTGCTGCTGGAGTTGGAATACCTGCGCGAGATCAACCGTGTTCTGTTCTCTTCTCGAGAGCTATTCTTGAAGGTGGAATACGAGTTCGGGGTCCAGGTCTGCGACCTGCCCTTTGCTCACGTTGCCGAAGTTGCCCTCGACGAGAAATGGACCCGCGACCCCTTCGACCGCACCATCGTGGCGCAGGCCAAGGCCAACGGCCTCGCGCTGCTCGTCACAGCCGACGAAGAGATTCGCCGGAATTATCCCCGGGCGATCTGGTAATACAGCCGCGCTGCCAAACCCGGGGGAAGATAGCCTCGATCCAACCCTATGCACTACACTGGACGTAACGTCCACACGACCTAAGGAGAAACACAGGTGTCCCAACGCACCTTCAGCATCATCAAGCCAGACGCAGTCCGCAAGGGCTACACCGGCGCCATTCTCGCCGAGATCGAGAAGGCCGGTTTTAAGATTGTCGCCATCAAGAAGGCGTCCATTTCCAAGGCTCAGGCCCAGGGCTTCTACCACGTCCACGCTGAGCGCCCCTTCTTCGGCGGCCTCACCGACTTCATGTCCTCCGGCCCGATCTTCCCCATGGTGCTCGAGAAGGACAACGCCATTGCCGACCTGCGCAAGCTGATGGGCGCCACCAACCCGGCCAACGCCGAGGAAGGCACCATCCGCAAGCAGTTCGCCGCATCGATCGAAGAGAACGCCATCCACGGCTCCGACGCCGAGGACACCGCAGCCTTCGAAATCGGCTACTTCTTCGCCGGCCTGGAACTGATTTAACTCCCGGGCCGATGCCCGAAAAGCAGAATCGCCAGCGGCTTCTGTGAGCCTCTGGCGATTTTCTTTGCTCCAAATCTGGTGCGCCCGAGAAGATTCGAACTTCTGACCTACAGCTTCGGAGGCTGCCGCTCTATCCAGCTGAGCTACGGGCGCGCTCTTTCAGCATACTACGGCTACCATCCTTTTTGACAGAAAGGCCGCCGCCGCGCTGTGATGATGTGGGACCTGCGCCACTGCCCAGCGCGCCCCAGATCGTCTAACCAGATCAGGAGCCACCCATGAAGCGGAAGCTGTTTGCCTGTCGACTCACCCTGCTCGTTCTCGTCCTCTCGCTTTTCGCCGGCGTTCGCGCCCATGCGCAGTGCGACCCGCACAACCCGAATCCCCCGAGCCCGCCTGCGCAGGCCAGCGTCTCGCTCGGCGGCAGCGATGTGACCATCTACTACTGCGCGCCCTCCATGCGCGGCCGCAAGATCTTCGGCAGCCTGCTGCCTTATGACAAATGGTGGCGCACCGGCGCCAACTCGGCCACGACGATCAAGACTTCGACCGGCCTGATGATCGGGTCGCTCATGGTTCCCGCCGGCACCTACACGCTCTACTCCATTCCGTCGGAGACGACCTGGAAGCTCATCGTCAACAAGCAGACCGGCCAGTGGGGCACCGTCTACAAGCCGGAGATGGACCTGGGCCGCACGGACATGATGAAGGGTGAAGCACCCTCCTCACCCGTCGAGACCTTCAAGATCAGCTTCGAAAAAACCGAAGGCAAAAAGACCCAGCTGCACCTGATCTGGGAGAATACCGATGTCTATGTCCCGGTAGAAGTGATGTAACGCTCGGCCGCAAACGAGAATGGCCGCGCTGCAGCTTGCAGCGCGGCCATTCTCGTTTGCCCTTACTTGCCGGATTCAGCCTTTTGCTTCTCCAGCTCCTGCATCACGGACTGAATCAACTCCTTCGCGCCGTTGATCTCGCCGAGCACCGTTTCAAGATCGAGCGCCGGCTTCGACGGGTTCCGCTGCGAGGTGCAGTAGACGCCGTGCTGCCCGATGAGGATCAGCGCGTCGGTCAGCATGTCGAGCGTAACCGCCAGCCGCCCCCGCGCCGGTCCCATCATGAATTCGTACTTCTCAATCTCGTCGCGACGATGCATCAGGGAAGACATGCTCTTACTCCTCAAGAAAGACTAAAAACGTTTCGCGCAAAGACGCAAAGATTGCGCCAAGTCCGCAAAGACAACGCAATTCTTTGCGGCTTTTCTTTGCGTGCTTGGCGTCTTGGCGCGAACAGGATGCAGATCAGCGCTAGAGCCCATTGACCATCCGCACGATACCCTCTCGCATCAGCGGCACATGGAAGTTCAGCAAGAGCCCCAACCGGCATCCGCTTAACCGCAGATAAGAGAGCAATTGAGCTCTATGCACACGCGCAATTGCCTCTACTCCTTTGATCTCAAGAATCAAACTGGACTCGACCAGAATATCGATGCGGTAGCCAATTTCAAGCTTCACAGTGTCATAGACCACAGGAAGCCCAACCTGCGTTTCCACAAAGAGTCCGCGACACTGAAGCTCATGCGCCAGGCAGGCCTGATAAGCACTTTCAAGCAGCCCAGGGCCGAGCGCGGTGTGGACGGCAACCGCACAATCGACCGCCGTCCTTGCCAGCTCGTTCAGCTCTTCCGCGCTTTTCATCGCGTGAGGGAGCTTACCACTCCTTCGCAGGCGTATCCACGTCCACCGGCGTCGGGGCTGGCGGGGCCTTCCAGCGCAGCACCGGCTTGCGGGCGGCGGTGGTTTCGTCGAGGCGCGAGATGCGCGTCGAGTGCGGAGCCGAGGTTACGAGCTCGGGATTCTCGTCCACTTCGCGGGCGATCTGACGCATCGCATCCACGAACAAATCTAGTTCCTCGCGCGACTCGCTCTCGGTCGGCTCGATCATCAGCGCGCCGGGCACGATGAGCGGGAACGACGTGGTGTACGGATGGAAACCGTAATCGATCAGCCGCTTCGCAATGTCGCCCGTCTTCACGCCGTTCTTCGTCTGCCGCTTGTCGCTGAATACCACCTCGTGCATCGAAGGCGTATTGTAGGGCAGCTCGTAGAGATCCTGCAGCTTGGCGCGGATGTAGTTCGCGTTGAGCACCGCATCTTCGGTCGTCTGGCGCAGGCCATCGGGACCGTTTGCGAGGATGTACGCGAGCGCGCGCACGAACATGCCGAAGTTGCCGTAGAGCATGCGCACACGGCCAACGGAGTCCGGACGATCGTAGTTCCAGTGCAGCAGACCATCGGCGCCCTGCGCGACCACAGGCGTCGGCAGGAACGGCTCGAGGATCTTCTTGCAGGCCACCGGACCCGAACCCGGACCACCGCCACCGTGCGGCGTCGAGAAGGTCTTGTGCAGGTTCAGGTGCATCACATCCACGCCGAAGTCGCCCGGCCGCGTCTTGCCGACCAGTGCATTCATGTTCGCGCCGTCCATGTAGAGCAGCGCGCCCTTGTCATGCAGCACGTCGGCGATGCGATGAATCTCGTTCTCGAAGACACCGATGGTCGAAGGATTGGTCAGCATCAGCGCCGCCGTGTCCTCATTCACCATCTGCGCGAGCGCGGCCACATCGACTCCGCCCTGCGCGTTCGACTTGATGTTGATCACGTCGTAGCCGCAGCTCGCTGCGGTGGCAGGGTTGGTCCCGTGCGCAGAGTCGGGGATCAGCACATGCTTACGCGCGTTGCCCTTCGACGCATGATACGCACGAGCCAGCAGGATGCCGGTGAACTCGCCATGCGCGCCGGCTGCGGGCTGCAGCGTGATCGCATCCATGCCGCAGATCTCGATCAGGCAGTCTTGCAGCAGCTTGACGATACCGAGCACACCCTGCGAGAGATGCGCGGGCTGGTAGGGATGCGCCTCGGCAATGCCCTCAAGCCGCGAGACCAGCTCGTTCACGCGCGGGTTGTACTTCATGGTGCAGCTGCCCAGCGGATACATGCCTAGGTCGATGGCGTAGTTCCACGTCGAGAGGCGCGTGAAGTGGCGGATGATCTCGATCTCGCTCAGCTCCGGCATGACGCCAATCTCATCGCGCACCGCGCCACCCAGCAGCGCTGCTGCATCGACTTCAGGCACGTCGAGAGGCGCGAGCTTGTAGCCCTTCTTGCCCGGCGCCGACTTCTCGAAGCTCAGGTTTTCGTTCTGCGTCAGGTGCGCCGTGACCTTGCGCGGTGTGCCGACAAACTTCTCTGTTGTAGCCATGTGATTCCTCGAATCTCTATGTCCCACTCATCCCGGGTGCCCCACGTCTCGATCTTGAGACGTGGGAAAGCACGAAACCTAACCAGCTATCGCAGCGGCAGCCGCGTCAATCTGTTCCCGCGTGGTCAGCTCGGTCGCGCACCACAGCGTCGCATTGCCCAGCTCGGGATACCACTTTGCGAGCGAGAGACCACCGATGATCTTCTTGTCGAGCAGACGAGCGTTGAGCGCCTCTGCCGTCTCATCGCTCTGCAGCACGAACTCATGGAAGCGCGGCGTATTCGCGAAGAGCAGCTTGCCCTTGCTGCCGATGGTGTCAGCCGCGTACTTCGCCTTGGCCAGGTTCTGCAGCGCCAGCTCGCGCATGCCCTGCTTGCCGTAGACGGTGAGGAAGATGGTCGCCATCAGCGCAACAAGCGCCTGGTTGGTGCAGATGTTCGAGGTCGCCTTCTCGCGGCGGATATGCTGCTCACGCGTTGAAAGCGTGAGCACGAAGCCGCGGCGGCCTTCGGTGTCCTTGGTCTCGCCCACGAGGCGGCCCGGCATCTGGCGCAGATACTTTTCCTTCGCCGCCAGCACGCCGCAGTACGGTCCGCCATAGCTCAGCGCCACGCCAAAGCTCTGCGCTTCGATCGAGACGATGTCGGCTTCGACCGGAGGACGCATGATGCCGAGCGAAACCGCTTCGGCAATCGACACGATGAGCAGCGCGCCCTTCTTGTGCGCGATGTCCGCGATAGCCGGGATATCTTCCGCGATGCCGAAGAAGTTCGGCGACTGCACCAGCACGCACGCAGTCTTCTCGGTCACAGCCTGCTCGAGTGCTTCGAGATCGACGCGGCCTGCCTGGGCGTGGCCTTCGGGATAATACGCAACTTCGCTCGCTTCATGTCCCTGGTGCTGCGCGTAGGTGTGCATCACCTCGCGATACTCGGGATGCACGGTCTTCGCCACCAGCACGCCATCGCGGCCGGTGATGCGGACAGCCATCATCACCGCTTCCGCCGCGCCGGTCGAGCCGTCGTACATCGAGGCATTCGCGATATCCATGCCGGTCAGCTCGCAGATCATCGTCTGGAACTCGAAGATGGCCTGCAGCGTGCCCTGCGTGATCTCCGCCTGGTAGGGCGTGTACGAGGTCAGGAACTCGCCGCGCTGCACCAGCGAATCGATGACCACCGGGCGATAGTGGCGATACGCGCCTGCGCCCAGGAAGCTCGCATAGCCGTTCGCGCTCTGCGCGGATGCAGCCTTGAAGTGATCGACAATCTCGGACTCGCCGAACTGGCGCGGAATGGAGAGATCGCGCGTAAAGCGGTACTCCTCTGGAATGACGGCGAAGAGCTCGTCGATCGAGGAGGCGCCGATCTCGCGCAGCATCGCTACACGCTCGGCATCGGACTTGGGAAGATAACGCATCGGACTTCCTTTGAAAAACGGTGGGCTTCAAAAGCTAGATTTGTAACAGCGACGATTACAAAGTTGCCGCTTCGTGCTTTTCACGCAGACGCAGCAATGCCCGCAGCTCCACGCATCCGGCGCGAGCTGCGGGCAGAGAGATTTAGTGGCCGGTCTCTTCGGCGATGAAGGCCTCATAGTCGGCGGCGGAGAGCAGCGCATCGAGCTCGGAAGCATCGCTCAACTCGACCTTGATGATCCAGGCCGTGTGGGGTTCGGTGTTGAGATCCTCCGGCGAATCGTGCAGTTCGGCATTGACCTCGGTCACCGTGCCGGTCACCGGCGAGAACAGCTCCGAGACAGCCTTCACCGACTCGACGCTGCCGAAGCTCGCGCCCTTGGTGACCTTGTCACCCACCTTCGGCGCTTCGACGAAAACGATGTCGCCGAGCGAGTTCTGCGCGTAGTCGGTGATGCCCACGGTGCCGATGTTGCCGGCAACCTCGATCCACTCGTGTTCCTTGGTGTACTTGTACTTTTCGGGATAAGCCATGCGAACGATCTCTCCGTGTTCGTATCCTGTTCGAGTCCGGGCAGCTGCGCCAGGGCAGTTGAGCCGGACGGGTGGGAATCGCTACCTCAGCAGCGAGCGGCGCAAAATCCGCTCCTGCCTCCGGCATGAAAGTCTAAAGCCTGAATCTTCTTTTACGCCTGTTTCTTAGGACGACGATAAAACGGTGTCGGCACAATGCGCGCCTTCACAGCATTGCCACGAATCTCGACCGCGACCTCGCCATCCATCTGCGCCAGTTCTACCGGCACATAGGCCAGGGCGATGTTCTTCTTGAGGAAGGGTGAAGGCGAGCCGCTGGTAACCTCACCGATCTTCACACCGCTCGCGTCGAGCACCGGGTAACCGTCGCGGGCGATACCGCGCTCGATCATCTCGAGGCCGACCAGCTTGCGCTGCGGGCCGCCTTCCGCGTTGATCTTCTCGAGTGCTTCGGAGCCGGTGAACGGTCCCTTTTCGAGCTTGGCATAACGGCCGAGGCCCGCTTCAAAGACATTGATCGTCTCGGAGATCTCGTGGCCGTAGAGCGCCATCGCCGACTCCAGACGCAGCGTGTTGCGCGCGCCCAGGCCGCAGGGGATGATGCCGAACTCCTTGCCTGCTTCGAGCACCTCGTTCCACACGCGCTCGCTGGTGGCTTCGTCGGAAGGCACGTAGATCTCGAAGCCGTCTTCACCCGTGTAGCCGGTGCGGGCGATCAGCGTGTTCGGCAGGCCGCAGACCGTGCCGTAGGTGAACCAGTAGTTCTTGACCGTGCTCAGGTCCACGTTGGTCAGCTTGGCCAGCGTCTCGGCCGCGCGCGGCCCCTGGATGGCCAGCTGCGTGTAGTAATCGCTGTAATCGCTCACGTGGCAGTGGAACTTCTGCGCCTGCGTCCTGATCCACTGGTAGTCCTTCTCGCGAGTACCGGCGTTGATCACGATCAGATAATCGTTGTCGCTCAGCTTGTGCACGATCACGTCGTCCACGAAGGTGCCGTTCGGGTAGAGCATGGCCGAATACTGCGCCTGGCCTACCTGCAGTTTCGAGGCGTCATTCATCGAGAACTGCTGCACCGCGGCCAGCGATTCCGGTCCGCGCAGCTGGATGTCGCCCATGTGGCTCACGTCGAAGAGGCCGACGCCGGTGCGCACCGCCATGTGCTCGGCGATCAGGCCGGAGTACTCGACCGGCATATCCCAGCCGCCGAAGTCGACCATCTTCGCGCCCGAGCGGCGATGCACGGCGTTGAGGGCAGTTTTACGAAGCGCGGCGGGTGCGGAAGTAGCCAAGAGCGGTGTTTCCTTTGCATGGATATCTCTAACCCTTTAAGGTACCACTGCTGCCCACTCCGCGTGGGGCGGGACGCCTTCGGCCTCCGCTCCCGCTGGTCGCGGCGCTAACCGCGCAGCACTCTGCCTTCGGCCTTCGCTCCTTCCAGTCGCGATCCAGCTTCTCTCCAACGCATTCAAAAAGCGTTTCGCGCAAAGTTCGTAAAGAAACGCCAAGCACGCTGTTTCTCATGCGTATTTCTTTGCGGCTTTTCCTGGCGATCTTTGCGTCTTGGCGCGAACGGGATGCTGACGCAGGCGAGGATGCTTAAACGCAGAAATGCGCGCCGGAATCCGGCGCGCATTTGTGTTTCAGCTTACAGAAAGAGCTACTTGAGGCCGCGGCGCCAGCGGTAGACGACGCCCACCGAAAGCGCGAACTGCTCGTGGAGGTTGCCCTCTCCGGCCGAGTTCTTGAAGTGCGTCAGGGTAGCGTCCGGCGAGATGCGGAAGACCCACTTCGGCGAGCGATTCAGGTCGATCGAGCCGCCGATGGCGCTGGCAAAGGTCGTCTGATTGTTGAACAGACCGATCAGTTCCGGATTGATCTCCTGCCCGGACTGGTCCTGGGTGGCCGAGTTGAAGCGGCCATAGGCTCCCCCGACCAGCGCATGGAAGGTCATCGAGACGTGCTCGTTGCTGGGTCCGCGATATTCAGGACCGACGAGGAACATGTGCTCGCTCACGAACGGTCCCTTGATGCCGTAGGTATTCGGCTCCACACCGCTGGTACCGTAGTAGCCGCGGCCGTTGGCCGCCACAGCCCAGCGCCGGGTAAAGAACCGCGCTGCCTGCACATCGAAGCCGCCCAGGTTCGATCCCTGCACCAGCTCGGGACCGGCATTGAAGTGCGAATACCCGATGCCGCCGTAGAACTCCCACTTGTAGTCGTAATGAACGTTGGCCAGCGTGTCGTTCGGCGCCAGAATCGGCTGCTGATACTGCGCCCGGGCCGGCACCGCGCCGCCCAGCAGAGCGGCAAACACGACCGCCAGAACCCAGAAAATCTTCTTCTTTCCTTCAGTCAACAGACTGTCCTCCGAAAATGCCCGGCAATCGTCCGGGAAGTGATCCAGAAAATGCTCCGGAAATTCCTTCAAGGGCAGACCCCGGGCCGGCCCGCAATTGCCCACAAACTATCACGATACATGCCCGGAGCGGCCTGCGTCGCCCCATCCCCGCGCATGGCGCGAAAACGCTCTGCTGTGTGACGGGCGAAAGCCGATTCCGTTTCGCGAAACTCCGGCTTTTGCCCGCAGGAAGCCGGATCATGCGCCCCTGTGCGACAATACGGGCAGCGAGTTGACCTCGCAGCCGGCAGGGTCGAGACCTGTCGCGTTTCCGGGAGACATCATCATGCTCGACAATCTGTTCACGCCCACCCACCTGATCATCATCCTGGTCATCGCTCTGCTCATCTTCGGACCGCGCAAGCTGCCCGAGCTCGGCAAGGGCCTGGGCGAAGGGCTCAAGGGCTTCAAGGACGGCATCAAGGGCAACCCCGACGCCGCCAAGCAGGACAACGTCGCCAAGACCGAAGCGACCCCGCAGGCCAAGTAGGGCCTGCCCGCTTCCGTTTCCCGGCTGGCTCTTACGCCACCTGGACCCATTTTCTGCTCCCAGCAAAACTCAGGGCCGCCTGCACGGCGGCCCTGAGTTTTGCTCCCGCCTTTTGCCCGGCTACGCCCTACGGCGCCGAAACCGCTCCCATCATGCAATACCCTGTTTTTGTCCTCGGCTGAAAGCGCCCGGTCGATGCGCTGGCAGCGCCCAACGGCGTCTGCAGCACCCAATCCAGCCCGACCAGCTGCGCAATCGCATCGGTCGCCCGGCGCTCATGCTGCAGCGTGGGAATATAGGGCACTTCCGAATTCAGATAGAGGCTGGCCACGCCATTCACCGGCGCGAAATCTGCCGGGAAACAGGCGCCGTGAAAGTTCGCACCGGTCACGTTCTTGTAGATCAGCACCTGATCGAGTGCCACCGATGCCGGTATCAGGCCAAGATCCTGCCCGGTGAAGGAGGCCGGCGCATTCGCCACGAACTCATCGCACGCCCAGTCCTCGGGCGGCACCGGCAGGGTAAAGGCAATATCCCACCCGCCCTTGATCGGCCGATTTCCCGGGACCATCGGTGTATTGGCTGCGATATTCGTCTTCAACGCGCCGAGTGTGATCGGAGACGGCGCATACCCCTCTGCAAATACCGGATCGATGCAGTGCCAGTAGCTTTCCAGCATGTAGGTCGAACCGCTGTTGATGGTTGCCGAGTTTGTATGCCCGCAGACCGGCGCATAGATATCGACGCCGGTGATCTTCGCGCCCGGGTCCGAGGAGTTTCCCTCGGTTTTCACGGAAAAGATAAAAGCCCCCTCGAAGTGCAGATGCAGCTCGAAAGGGGTGACGGGAGAAGGCACGCTTGCCTGCGTAGTCATCGTTGAAACAGCTCCTTGAGGTTTTCCCTGTTCATGCCAAAAACGGAATAGGAGGCCCAGAAGTACGGGTGGTGATATCCGGACTGCGCGCTCAATTCCCGCTCAGACTCCATCCATGCTGCGGAAACAGTCTTACCCGCCGCAAGTTCTGCATAAAACACCTTCATCAGCGATTCGGAAGCAGCCGAATCCACTTCCCAGTGCGCAGCGACAGTCTGCGAGACGCCATCGGCAGAGAGGGTACGCGCCACATCCGCCGCATCGCCCAGGTCGCGGTCCTCCCTGCTGCCCGTCGCGCAGGCGGAAAGAACAAAGAGACGGCAGGAAGCGAGTGCGTGGCGCGGAATCTCGCGCATATCCAATGTCCCGGCACCATCCTGTCCGCCTGCGGCCAGCATCAACCGCGTCGCTCCCTCCACCATCCTGGCGTGCCCGGCAAAATGAACCAGCTTCGCACCTGGGAGAGCCTTTTCCATCGTCTCGGGTGTCGCCTGAGAACCTGTCAGCAATCTGGCATCCGGCAGCATCGCCGCAACCGTAGCCGCTTCCGCCTGCGCCTCCGGAAGGCGCACCAGATCGGCCTGAGCCGGCATCGAAGCACCCACGACAAGGCTCTTTCTCTCGGCATCCTGCGGCGCTGCAACACGCAGCAGCGAGCGCACCTCTTCGACTGGCAACACCAGCCCAAGGTAGCTATCGCGCCAGGGCAGCGCATTGACAGGCAGATACTCCATGCTGTCATCGAGGTCGAAAATCACTTCCTGCGCATGTCCCAGATCGGCGGCGAAGGGCCCCAGGAGCTGTGCAACCAGTTCCGTACCGAGGGCGCGGATGCCGCTCTCCGCGCTGCCGGATGAAGCCACCGACTCGGCAAATGCATGGCAGAGCAGATCGAAGCGGGCCGGATCGAGTGCGACCTCTCGAAAGCGAAGCCCGGAGCCGTTCATCTCCCAGACCAGAAGCGAGCGGTCCAGACGGATCGTTCCAACGACCACGCGCCCGTCGAGATGTTGCATGAATGCTTCGATCGCGGGAGAGAGGCAGGCAGGATGGTCATCCTGGCACCACCGGCGCGGGTTGGCGCCGTTCGAAAACAGGCGGTATCGCTCCCAGAGCGATAGCACCTCCTCCGGAGGCTTTCCTTCGCGTAAGGCCAGTTGAGCCAAAGAGGCGTAGACCGGGCGCACCTTTTCCATCCAGCCTTCCCGGTCTGCGTCATCTACAGCGGAAGCGAGTCCCTGCTCTGCGAACGACCGGGCGCGGGAGAGCTCCTGCTCGGCCGCCTGGTATTGGCCCTGCGCAAGCGCGACCTCTCCCTGTACCAGGGCGTAGCGCATCTCCAGATCTCCGTTGTCACCGAGATCCAGGTTCCCAGGAATCCGATGGAGCATCCCGTCCGCGGAGGCAATATCGCCAGCCCTCTGGTAGGCGGCGGCAAAAGAGATCTCCGTTTCAGCGGTATTCCGATCCCAGCCCCCCTGCTCGTTCGACATGCGAAATCCCGCAGCAAGATCCGCACGCCCCTGCACCTCTTCTCCTGCACGGATCTCCGCCGTGGCCAGCATCATCTGGTTGGCGGCAAGGTTCTGCGGCATCTCCATCGATGCCAGCATATGGGTTGCCTCGCGAAGCAGCTGGGTCTCCGCATGCACCCGTTCCGAGTTGCCTTCGGCATAGACCAGGTTGCCGTAGAACTGCATCTTGCGCATGGCCGGGTAATCGCCGTTCCAATATGTCCGCAGCCCCTCGAGGCTCATCTTCCAGGCCTGGGCGCGATCGCCCTGCGACTCCTCATTGCTGGCCAGAAAGCCCAGCGCGCGCAAGTGCACGATTCCATACCCGGAATGCCCTGAGATCCGTAGCGCACGATCCAAACTGGCATTGGCTGCCGTAAAGTCGTTCTGCTGCAGATGACAGGAAGACTCGTCCGTCCAGAACTGCGCCGCCATCCACGGATAGGAATCGTCCGCATTCCTCGCGGGCAACCCCGCTGCCTCTGTGAGGCAACTGCGGTCATCCAGCAGACGCGCATCATCAAAGACCATCTCGAGACCGGCACGGATGGCTCCGGCCTGATCCCCTATTGCCGTGAATTCCTTCCCTGCTGTTTCCGCATCCCTCAGCCCGTCGGAGAAGCGCGTATGCTGCCCCTCGTCTATCGACGCAGCCAGCTTCTCCACGGCTTCGGCAAAGCCCGGTTTGTCCGCTCCGGACAGAAAATCGTTCAGCCAGCGGTCGTGATGCCGCGCCTCAATCGAAGACGAGACGGCACGGAGCAGCGTCAGGGATGCGCTGCAGACAGCATCGCAAAGCTGTGGAGATTTCGATGTCGGGGAAGGAAGCGGAAAGGCGGATTGCAGCAGGCGGGAAAGGAAAACAGTAGAGAGCTCTTCGTCATGAACGGCCAGCAGATCCGGACTTCGCGCCAGGTGCAGCATGCCCTCGGGGGTTGCGAGATAAGGTGTCAGCTCCGACTGGTTCCGCTGCTCCCGCGCCAGCCGCTTTGTCACAGCATCGAGATGCCGCTGGCCGTCCGCATGCCATTCCGGATCGCGCTCGACCGACAGATACTTCTTCCAGACATCGACGGCCGACAGATACTGATAGACCTGCTCCATCAGCAGCGCTTCGTTGTAGAGCACGACGGGATCCTGCGGAGCCAGACGTGCCGCCTGCTCAATCGCGTCCAGCGCCGCCGCCCGGTCGGTCGCCGTATCCGTGGCCACGGCCCGCTGCTGGTAGGCCGTCGCCAGATCCGTCAGCACCGCAACATCCTTCGGATTCTGCACCTCAAGCCGCCGCAGCGTATCGATGGCCGAGTCGTAATTCTGGTTCAGCAGATCGGCGCGCGCCTCGAGCAGTAACAGCTTCGGGTCTTCCGGCGACTTGAGCAACGCCTGGGTGATCGCCGCCCGCGCCTCGAGCAACGGCACCGGCTCATGCTCTTCCTCGCCTGCGCCGCGGGTGTGCTGTGGCGGAGTCACCGCTGCATACCCGGCCAGAGGAATACGCAGCTCGATGGTGCGATCCTGCGCGTAGGCCTCTGCCAGCAGGTGCTCGGGGGACTTGGCCCGGTTGCTGCCGATGAACAGAAAGAGCAGAGTACCGGCAGCAATCGCTCCGGCCAGACCCAGCATCGAGCCCCATAGCAGCACCCGGCCGCCACGCCGGGGCTGGTCCTGCAGACGCTGTGCCATCCCGGCCTGCCAGCCGGGCTGCATACAGCCCAGGCCATTCAGTGTTTCCCGCTCTTCCGGAGATTCGTCGCTATGCACCGTTCCCGACCAGAACAGGAGCCGCGCGCCGCATCCCCGGCATTCCGCGGCGTGGTGCAGCAGGGCTTCCGCAGACGATGCCGGAAGCTGGCCTGCAAAATATCTCTCCCATTCCGACGCGGAGGGGCAGTCCGGGCCGAATCCATCCGGCCCGATGGCGCGCCAGAATTCAGCTTCGCCGGTCGACGAGCCGTCCAACAGCTTCGCCAGCCATTCGGACGACTGCGCATAACCGCGCTCAGGGGGAATTCTCATATCCACTCACTTTTCTGAACCGCAGGATGCGTGGAAATCCCTTCGTCCGCGTGAAAATTAGCTGTCCGCGCCGGAGACGGCGTCTGCATATTGGCCCGAAGATAGCTCAGCATCCGGTGCAGTGCGCTTTCTACGCCTTTCACGGAAAGTGAAACACCCGGCAGCGCCGCGATGGCATTTGCCGTCATGCCCTGCTGGTAATGGAGCCAGAAGATGGTGCGATGCATGTTGCCGGTCCCGCGGCTATTTGCCGTGAGAGCCCGATCGATCTCACTCAGAAGGATGCTGCGATCCAGCCATTCCACATCGGAAAAGACCGGGGCGTGAAAGACCGGGGCATGGAACTCGGTAAGCTCTTCTTCCGGCCGGCCGTCTCCCCGCTTCTGTGTATTCTTGCGCCGGAAGTGATCATTGGCGACCTGTGCACTGATGACTCTTGCATAAGCAAGAAAGGAGTCGGCAAAACGCGGCTCAAACTCCCGGAGCAGACGCCGGTCATCCTCGCAGAACTTCAGAAAGACATCCTGAACGATGTCATCGACGACCGCGGAAGAGTTCTCTCCCCATTGCCGGGCGACACGAAGTACCGAGCGAGCAATGGGCCGGGTGAAGCGGCGTACAAACTCTTCCCACTCCTCGGCCTTTGCCCCAGCGGCACAGCGCAAAGCCAGGTCGTTCGCAGTCACGGTATCCATACCAAAGCGTTCGAACTTGAACCTACAGACTATCGCAATTTGCGCAATTGCTCAGAGTATTCCCATTCCGGCCCGCTGCCGAAAGGCTTCGTCGGCCCCCAGAAGGATTCGAAAGCAAAGGCTGCCATTTCGTCAGGCAGACGCCCGGGATCGCACCCCTGATTCAATTAGAGTGACAGATGAAGACCCCGGACGCCGGAACGGCAGTCCATCAAGAGGAATGAAGTGACGTACTGCCTCGGGATACTGACCCATCAGGGCCTGGTGATGGCCTCCGACTCTCGCTCCAACGCCGGCTTCGATCAAGTGAATGTCTGCCGCAAGATGCACACCTTCGTGCATCCCGGCGAACGCGCTTTCGCGATCCTCGCCAGCGGCAGCCTGTCTCTCACCCAGTCAGTCATCGCCCTGCTGCGCGACGCCTTCGATGCCGGAGAAGGCCTGGCAAAGGCCGAATCCTTCTATGCCGCGGCCCGCGTTGTCGGCGACTGCATCCGCCGTGTCTCGGAGCTGGATCGGGCGGCGCTCGAGCGCGATGGATTCAGCTTCAACATCAACCTGCTGCTCGGCGGCCAGGTCAAAGGCGAGCGGCCGGCGCTCTCACTCATCTATCCCCAGGGCAATCCCCTGAGTGCTACGCACGATTCGCCTTACCTGCAGATCGGCGAGGTGAAGTATGGCCGGCCGATCCTCGACCGGGGCATCGTCTCCGGCACGACCACGCTCGAGGACGCAGCCAAGTACGCGCTGCTCTCCTTCGACGCCACCATGCGCTCGAATCTGACCGTCGGACCGCCGATCGAGGTTCTTCTCTACGAAAACGACAAGCTGGAATTCGACCGCTACCGCCGCTTCCCGGCCGACGATCCGGAGCTGCAACAGATCCACCGGCAATGGGAGCAGTCCCTGCGCCGCGCTGTTGAAGAGCTGCCCGCGGTGGAGTTCAATTCGTGTTTGCCGTAGCGGCTAGCGCCGAAGGTATAGGGGATTGGGTGTAGGGTATAGCCGGGTGAGCTACACCCTATCCCCTACCCCCTACACCCTGCTTTATTCCGCTCCCAGCGCGTAATAGCCCTTGCGCGCCTGAATCTTCAGCCCATCGCCTTTGCAGCTGATATCCAGCTTGCGATAGCTGCCGTCGAGTCTCGTGTTGGTCGGCGTGTAGCTGGCCAGGTATTGGGTGCGCAGCTCTTCCTCGATCTGGGCAAAGGCGTCTTCGAGCTTCTTGCCGTTGTTGCCCACGTTGATGACGCGGCCGCCGGTCTCCGAAGCCAGCTTCTGCATCTGGGAGTCGCCCGTATAACCGAGATTGAAGCCGCCGCCGGCATAAAAGGGGCGATCGGCAATCAGGATCACGTAAATGATGGCGTTGGCCTTCTGTGCGGCTTCGATCGCCTCGCTCGGCTTGGTCACCGAGCCCTCGTCCTCGCCGTCGGTCAGCAGGATGAGCGCCTTGCGCCCTGTCTCCGAGCGGATCTTGTCGTTCGAGACCTGCGCCACCGCGTCATAAAGCACCGTGCCCTTGGGCGCGCCATGCGTCGGCACCGGCCCCTGGCCAATGCCGGGAACTCCCATGGAGCCGCCGCCGGCGGCGGTGTTGATCTCGGTGTGGTCGATCGCGCGCTCGAGCTGGCTGGTGTTGCTGGTGAAGTCCTGTTCGAGGTTCACGCCTACGTCGAAGCTGACGACGAACGCCTCGTCCTTCTTGCGAATTACGTCCTTGATAAAGGAGTCGGCCGACTGCTGTTCCAGAGGCAATACGCGCTGCTGACTGCCGGACGTATCGATGAGCAGGCCAAGGGTGAGAGGCAGATCGGTTTCCGCGGAGAAGTTCTTGATGGTCTGCGGCTGCTTGTCCTCGAAGATGGAGCAATCGCTCTTGGCCAGCGTGGGAATGAGGCCGTTATGCTTGTCGCGCACGGTGAAGTAGAGGCTGACCAGGTTGACGTTGACCTTGAGCGTGGTCGCGGGCTTGTCCTCAACCTGCTGGTCGGGAAACTCGCTGGCTGCAGGCGGCGCATCGGCCGAAGGGGTCGTCTGAGCCCGCGCCGCGGGCGGCAGGGTCGCAGCCAAACCCGGCAGCAGCACCAGGGCCAGCAGAAGAGTACGTCGGGAATTCAGCATGGCTCTACCTTACGTGACGGAAAGCGCGCTGCGCGCGCGACAGGAAACATCTGTATAGACGCGGGCGGGCGGCGAAAGTTCTGACCGGCGGAGAGACAGCATCCGGGCGGGGCAGCGCCAAAGGCCCCCTGTCGCATCTGGTAGTCTGAGGTTTAGACTTTTTCTGCGACGCTGGCGTGAGAACCGGCTCTGGCGCGTCTAAGTAGTTGCGTGACCGGGGATATTGCGGGAATGATCCCGGCCCGGCCGCGAGACTTCTGTGACCCACGTCAGGCCATCGTCCGGGCAAGTCACGGCAGGCAGTTGGAGGATTACTGGTGACGCAAGGCGCCTTGGTAGTGGCTCTGTCCCTCTTTATGCTGGGGGCAGCACAGCAGCAACAACAGCAGCAAAGCATTCCGGACGCACCTGCGCCCGCGACCACCGGTCTTTCCGACCTGAAGAACCAGGTCACACCGGGTTCCGGCGCTACGGCCGATACCAAGCAGGGCGACCAGAATGCGCAGCAGAACGCGCCCCAGAATCAGAGCTCAGGCCAAAACTCGAACTCCAGCCAGACTCCGCAGCCGAACCAGCAGGACGCCACTCCGCAACAGCCCCCGCCGCAGACCTTCGGCAACCAGCAGGATCAGAGCGCCTTTTTGATCCGCGTTCCGGTCAATTACATTCAGGTTCCGGTCCGCGTCTGGGACAAGCATCACCACCAGGTCGCAGGCCTCGAACCGGAACAGTTCCGCATCTACGAAGACGGCAATCCGCAGAATCTCGCCACCTTCTCGGTAGTTCCTGAACCGCTCTCGGTGGCCTTTGTCATCGACCAGACCCTGCCCTCGGACATCATGAAGAAGGTGAACGACAGCCTGGATGCGATCACCGGCGCCTTCGCGCCCTACGATTCGATGGCCGTCATCACGTACAACACCAGCCCTGAGCTGGTCACCACCTTTACCGGCATGCGCGGCGCCCGTCTGCCCGCGGCCCTCCAGTCCGCCAAGCGTCCCGGCCGCGATATGGGCATGCCCACGGTCAGCGGTCCGATGGCCTCGGGCATGTCGATCAACGGCAATTCGCCCGATCCGAACCTGGCTCCGCAGCGCGGCAACATGTCCGGCTTCCTGGTCGCGCCCAAGGAATCCCATCCGCTCAACGACGCCATCCTCTTCGCCGCCCGCGAGCTGGCCCGCCAGCCGCATGACCGCCGCCGCGTGATCTACGTCATCGGCGACGGCAAGGATCAGCGCAGCAAGGTTACCCAGAAGGAAGTTCTCAAGTTTCTGCTGACCAATAACATCTCGGTCTACGGCACGCTGGTGGGCGATTCCGCCACCTGGGGCGTCGGCTACCTCGACAAGCTGCGCCTGCCGCTGCTGCCGACCGACAACGTGCTGCCCAAGTACGCCACCTTCACCGGCGGTTACCTCAATGCCCAGTTCTCCGAGAACGGCATCCAGCGGAGCTTTGCCGATATCGCCGCCTCGCTCCGCAGCGACTACACGCTGGGCTATTACAGCCATGCGCCTTCTCTGAGCGAGAAGCATCACTCCATCGAAGTCAAGGTGAAGGTGCCTGACGTAGACGTGTCCGCCAAGGAAGGCTATTACCCCTCGCTGGCGAACGTCAGCCAGTAATGCTCCTGCACTCTGCCCCTGCCTGGGGTGGAGGGCCCGTTCTCTTCGGGCTCTCCACCTCGGCGCTCTGGGGCATTTCGGACTTCTCCGGCGGCCTCGCTGCCCGGCGCACCCCGCCCGCGCTGATCGTCTCCTTCGCCCACGCGCTCTCTTTCGTCATCCTGATAGCCATCTGCCTGCTGCGGCACGAGCCCCTCGACGCGGTCTCCATCCGCCTTGGCCTGCTCAGCGGCATCGCCGCCGGCATCGGCATCATCACCCTCTACCGCGCGCTCTCCATGGGTTCGATGGGCATGGCCGCCGCCACCTGCGGCGTGGTCACCACCCTCATCCCCGTCCTCACATCCTGGTTTCTGGAAGGACACGCCGGTACCTTGCAGCTGGCCGGCTTTGCGCTCGCGGCGCTGGCCATCCTGCTCATCAGCCTGTCGCCCTCGGAACACGCTCAGCCCCGCGCCCTCTGGCTAGCCGCAGCAGCCGGAGTCCTGTTCGGCGCCATGCTCATCTGCATGCGCTTCGGCGCAGGGCACTCCGTGCTCTGGACGCTGGCCTGGACGCGTGCGGCGAGCACGGCCATGGGCCTGGGCGCCTCGGCGATGCTCCCGGCCGCGGAGCGCCGCTGGACGGGCGGCGCGGCCGCCCTGATGCTAGCTACGGTCATTGCCCTCGGCGATACGGGTGGCAATCTCTTCTACATGCTGGCCACCCTCGCCGGACGCATGGACAGCGCCACGGTGCTCTCGGCGCTCTATCCGGGTACCACCATGCTGCTGGCGGTGCTGATCCTGCGCGAGCGGGCCAGCCGGACACAGGCAGCGGGCATGGTGCTGGCGCTGGCGGCCGTGGCTCTGATTGCGCTCTGAGACCCATAGCGCCGGGTTGGCACAGCAGATGCACACGCCGGTACCAGTCCAGCCTCAAGATTACCTTCAAATGACTGATTTGAGAGAACTTCTATCCCGTTCACAGCGCGGTTGACGCTGCCCGGCGGCGCGCGTCCAAAATTTGAGCGCCCGCAACCCAGCCACGCCTCCTGTGTTGCTATAAGAAGAGCGTTCCCTGCTCCGCTCCGGCGCGTGCCGGCCCCGCATCCAACTTCACGAGGCCTTAAAAGCCTCCATCGCAGAGATCTGGAGTGACCAGAGTCAGATATGAGCCCAAGCTCCCCACAATTCAGACCCGCACGACTGCGTACTGCCGTTCTTGCCGCTGCTGCTTTTGCGTTCGCATGCTTTTCCGCACGACTGCTCGCCGATCCCGCGCCTTTTGATCTGCAGGGACCGCGACTCGAGATCAAGGTGACCCGTGGCGGCATGTCGCTGCCCATCACGCAGGTGCCGAACCTGGCTGTCGGCGACCGCATCTGGATTCACCCCGACTTTCCGCTGAGCCAGGCCGCGCACTACCTGCTGATCGCCGCCTTTCTGCGCGGGTCGACCAATCCGCCTCCCGAGAACTGGTTTTTCAAGGCGGAAACCTGGGATAAGAAGTTCACCGGCCTGAACATCACCGTGCCCGAGGGCGCGCAGCAGGTGATCGTCTTCCTGGCGCCGGAGACCGGTGGGGACTATAAAACCCTCATCGGCGCCGTCCGCGGCCGCCCCGGCTCCTTTGTCCGTGCCTCGCAGGATCTGAACCAGGCGAGTCTGGACCGCACCCGCCTTGATACCTACCTGGCCGCCGTCCACGAAATCAACAGCACCGATCCCACCAAGCTCAAGGCAGCCACGCCGCTGCTGGCCCGCAGCCTCAGCGTGCAGTTCGACGACAAGTGCCTGCAGGAGCAGCCCGACCTGCAAGCCTCCTGCCTGACGGCCAAGCAGGACAGCCTGATCCTCGACGACGGCCATAGCCAGTCGATCGTCTCCGCGCTGACGACCGGCTCGGTGGGCGACCTGGCGCTCGAAGCCAGCTATACGCCACAGGCCAATTACGGCTACTACAGCCCATATATTTCCTCGGTTGTCGATATCGCGCACATCCTGGACAGCTTCCACACTGCGCAGTACCAGTACATTCCCGGCCTG
The DNA here is from genome assembly GCF_004123295.1 of Silvibacterium dinghuense. Taxonomy (NCBI): domain Bacteria; kingdom Pseudomonadati; phylum Acidobacteriota; class Terriglobia; order Terriglobales; family Acidobacteriaceae; genus Silvibacterium; species Silvibacterium dinghuense. The sequence goes on from NZ_SDMK01000005.1 coordinate 238,757, forward strand.
GCCTCGTTCCGTGACGGCGCATATGAGCTCAAGCTCAACGCCCCACCCTCGTTCCACAATCCGAAGTCAGTGATCGTGGTCGCCCTGCCGCCTGTGGAAGGCTCCCAGCCTCCGCCGCTCCACCCCATCGATGAAAAGCAGGCATTCTGCGCGGAAAAGAAGGACCTGGTGCTGCCGGTAGACGGCGCGCCGCTGGTCTTTTCCACACCTTATGCACACAATCTGAAACTCCACCTGGAGAGCGACGGCAAGAGCTTCGACCTGCCCCTGGTGCCGGATGCAGCCAAGGGCGGTTTCCGCGTGGATACGAAATCGCTTGGCGGCACCGTCCCTGGTCCAAACACCGAGGCTTCGGTCAAGGGTATTTGGGGCTTCTCACCCTTTGACGGTCCGAAGTTCCACCTGCAGGGCGCACGCGAGCAGAAATGGGAACTGGCCTCCACGGACCAGAACGCGCTGGTGGTCGGCCGCGACGATACCATCCACCTTGAGGCCCTCGACGCGAGCTGCGTGGACTCTGTCGAGTTCAAGGACGCAGGCGGCAAAGAGAGCAAGGCCGACTGGAAGCTCTCGAAACCCAACCAGCTCGAGGTCAAACTCGCGCTCAAGGATGCCAAACCCGGTGAGCTGACCCTCATCGTGAAGCAGGCCGGGCTCGAGAAGCCTGAACCGATTCTGACGAAGGCCTACGCCGAAGCCGGCCATCTGGACAGCTTCACCATCCATGCCGGCGACCCCAACGGTCTGCTCAAAGGCAGCCGCCTCGACGAGGTCGCCAGCCTGACGGTCAAGGGCGCGAAGTTCGAGCCCGGCAGCCTCTCGAGCGCGGAAGGCAGCGATGAGCTGCCCATGCTGACAAAAGACACCAAGACCGCCTCGGACTTCACCGCCGGACAATCGCTCGACGCGACGGCAACGCTAAAAGACGGCCGCACGCAGAGTGTCAGCGTCACCGTCGACTCCGCCCGCCCGCGCATCGCGCTCATCGGCAAGAACATCGAGTCCGACAACAGCGCGAACGACAACATCCAGCTCGCCAACCAGGACGAGCTGCCGCAGAACAGCAAGCTGGTCTTCTCCATCAAGGCGCAGTCGCCCAACAGCTTCAAGCGCGAGGACAAGATTGAAGTCGCGACCGAGGACAACTCCTACTCCACCGTGCTCTCGATGGGCGAAGGCACGCTGACCCTGCAGGATGCGAGCACTGCGCTGGCCACGCTCGACCCGGCCAAAGCCTTCGGCGGCTCTGCCTTCGGCCCGCTGCGCTTCCGCATCGTGGACGCGAACGGCGACAAGGGCGACTGGCAGCCGCTGGCCACGCTGGTGCGCCTGCCGCAGTTCAAGACGCTCAACTGCCCCTCGGACACGACACAACCCTGCAAGCTCTCGGGCTCGAACCTGTTCCTCGTCGGCTCCGTGGCCGGCAGCCAGCAGTTCGATCACCCGGTGCAGGTGCCCGATGGCTTCCCCGGCAATGTGCTGCCGGTGCCGCATCCTGCCGGCGGTCAGCTCTTCGTGAAGCTGCGCGACGACCCCTCGGTCGTCAACCAGGTCACGCTGACGGCAGTCGTAGCTCCGGCGCCTGCACCGGCTGCGGCCCCGGCACAGCCGGCGGTAACACCGGTGAACCCGGTGATCGCGCCGGACGGCAAGCCTCGGCCGGACTATACGCGGCCTTCGACACCGAACACGACAACCTCGAACAGCAGCTCGTCTACAGACAACTCGACGAATAGCTCTTCGACAACACAGAGCAACAGCCAGTCCGCACAGCCGCAGGCGTCGAGCACCCATTCGCCGTCTGTGGCTGACCCCTCTTCTTCCAGCAGCGAGACGCCGGCCGCGACCACCACGGCCAGTACCGCTTCGCCGCAATAGCAATTCCCTCCGGCACTCGTGGCGGGTGGGGTAATCTGGACTCCACCGAACACCTCACCTGCCATGAGCTACCGGCACACCATCCGCGGCGTCTCCTACGTGTTTGCCGATCTTCGCGAGCTGCTCGCGAAGGCCACCCCGGCGCGCAGCGGCGATGAGCTGGCAGGCATCGCTGCAACCTCCGCCGCCGAGCGCGTAGCCGCGCAGATGACTCTCGCCGATCTGCCTCTCGCCGAATTTCTCTCGAAACCTCTTATCGAAGAAGACGAGGTCACGCGCCTCATCCACACGCAACAGGATGCCGCGGCCTTTGCGCCGCTGGCGGGCTTTACCGTGGGCGAGCTGCGCGACTGGCTGCTGGGCGATGAGGCCACCGGGGAGCGCCTCGCGTCGCTGCACTGGGCCTTTACGCCGGAGATGGCAGCCGCCGTCTCAAAGCTCATGCGCCTGCAGGACCTGGTCCTCGTCGCGCGCAAGATCGAGGTCGTCACCCGCTTCCGCACCACCATCGGGCTCAAAGGCACGCTCGCCTCGCGCCTGCAGCCGAATCACCCTACCGACGATCCCACCGGCATCGCCGCATCGATCCTCGACGGGCTGCTGCTCGGCGTGGGCGATGCGGTCATCGGCATCAATCCGGTCTCGGATAACATCGCCACCACCACTACGCTGCTCACACTCATCGACCGCGTGCGCGAGCGGTATCGCATCCCGGTGCAAAGCTGCGTGCTGGCGCACATCACCACGCAGATGCAGGCGCTCGCACGCGGAGCGCCGGTCGATCTGCTCTTTCAGTCGATCGCGGGCACGGAGAAAGCGAATGCCTCCTTCGGCGTCTCGCTCTCTCTATTAGATGAAGCGTATGCAGCGGGACTCTCGCTCAAGCGCGGCACGCTCGGCAACAACCTGATGTACTTCGAGACCGGCCAGGGCAGTGCGCTTTCTGCGAATGCACATCATGGCATCGATCAGCAGACATGCGAGGCACGCGCCTATGCCGTCGCACGGCAATACAAGCCGCTGCTGGTGAACACCGTCGTCGGCTTCATCGGGCCTGAATACCTTTACGATGGCAGGCAGATCCTGCGTGCCGCGCTCGAAGATCATTTCTGCGGCAAGCTGCTCGGTCTCCCGATGGGTTGTGATGTCTGCTACACCACGCACGCCGAGGCCAACGACGACGACACCGACGCCATCATGACCATGCTCGGCGTCGCGGGCGTGAACTACATCATGGGCGTGCCCGGAGCCGATGACGTGATGCTCAACTACCAGAGCACTTCGTTCCATGACATCGCCTATCTGCGCACCGCGCTCGGATTAAGACCCGCGCCGGAATTCGAAGCCTGGCTTAACACCGGCCTGCGCGACGATCTATCGCTCGCAGGACTGCTGACCGCATGAGCGAAACGCCAGGCCGCCGCGACCCCGCTGCCCCACTCCTCGAGCCTGCGCGTTCGCGGCCAGCGGGAGCGCGTGCCGAAGGCGATCCGCACTGCGCGCAGCAGATGGGTGCCCCACGTCTCGATGCTGAGACGTGGGAGACAATGCGATCCGCACTGCGCACGCATACGCCCGCGCGTGTCGCCCTGCGCAGCGCCGGGCGCTCGCTCGCGACCAGCGAAATTCTCGACCTGAACTGGTCGCTTGCGCAGGCGCGCGATGCGCTACACACGCCGCTGAGCCTCGCCACGCTTGTGCCATCCTGCATCGCTGCCAAATGGACACCGTTGCGTACGCACAGCGCCGCACGCGATCGCGGAGAGTACCTGCGACGCCCCGATCTCGGACGCCGGCTCAGCGCAGACTCACGGGATGCACTCACGGCTCTCGATGCAAAACCGCAACCGCTGGCCATCATTCTCGCTGACGGCCTCTCACCGCTGGCCATCGAACGGCATGCCGTGCCGCTGCTGCTAGCACTGCGTGCGCTTGTACCGGAGATCGCTGCAGCACCGCTGGTCATCGCCGAGCAAGCGCGAGTAGCCATCGGCGACGAGATCGGCGAGCTGCTCCACGCACAACTTGCCCTACTCATGATTGGCGAACGCCCCGGTCTGAGCTCGCCCGACTCGCTCGGCGCTTACTTAACATGGTCACCAAAAACAGGAAGGACGGATGCCGAGCGCAACTGCATCTCGAACATCCGTCCTGAAGGTCTGCGCTATCCCGAGGCCGCGGAGAAAATCGCCTTCTACCTGCGCGCAGCACGCCAGCTCGGCCGCACCGGCGTCGATCTTAAAGAGGACTCGCTGCTGCCATCGGGAGAGAGATAGAGGAAATGAGGGATAGGGGATAGAAAACCAGGGTGCCCCACGTCTCGCTTCCGAGACGTGGGATAACATCCTAGCGCAGAACGCAAACTACACCCTATACCCTGCCTTTCACCAGACATACGTGGCCACAGCAGCGGCCGGCAGAGAAGTCGTGATCGCTTTGCCGTGATCGCGAATCTCGAATTTCTGCTCTTCCTTCGAGGTATTCGCAACAATCACCACCAGTTTGCCGCCCGGTACCTTGAAGGCCACATTCTCCAGCCCCTCCGGCTCATTCGAGCCGATGCGCACCGAGCCATCCGGCACAAACTTCGAGGCCTGCGCCACGGTGTAATAAGCCACATTGCGCGTGATCGAATCACCGTCAATCGTGATCGCGCCTTCGCACATCGGGCAACCGCCATCGTTGGTGTGCGGGCCGAAAGATGGATCGGCAGCCAGGTTCCACAGCAGCACATTGCGTGCCCAGTTACGCGGAGCAGCGACGATCAGCCGCGAGACAGCGCGGGCCACTGCGAGTTGCGTCTCACCTTTCTCGTCAATGGTCATCTGCTCGGTGAAGTAAAGATTTTTCTTCGGAAATGCATCGTGTACCTGCGTCATCGCGCCGATCTCGCCCTCATAAAGATGAAAAGCCGAGCCGTCGACATACTTTGCCGCAGCAGGGTCTTTGAGGATGGTCAGCGGATAATCCGGACGGTTGCAGTTGTGGTCGTAGACGATGATCTTCGTCTTCAGCTTTGCCTTGCCGAAGGCCGGTCCCAACGCCGTCTCGATGAACTTCGCCTGATCCTCAGCCTGCATCACCATGCTCGGCGTGTTATGCGGATTCAGCGGCTCATTCTGCACCGTGATCGCATCGATGCCAATGCCCTGCGCGCGCATCGCATCGATGTACTTCACGAAATAAGCTGCATACGCACCGTAATACTCCGGCTTCAGGCTTCCGTCTTTCAGCTTGTCATTGGTCTTCATCCACGCCGGAGCCGACCATGGCGAGCCGAGAATCTTGATCTTCGGATTGATGGCCAGAATCTCTTTGAGAACGGGCACCACCGTCGTCGCATCAGGACCGAGATCGAACTTCTCGAGCTTCGGATCGGTCTCACCCGCAGCAAGATCGTCATAGGTGAAGGCATGGTCGTTCATATCGGACGAGCCAATGCTCACGCGGATGTAATTCACGCCGATTTCGTTATCGCCGCGCCCGAAGAGCTCCTGCAGCAACTCATGACGCTGCGGCGCGCTCATCTTCATCATCAGCTGAGCGCTGCCGCCGGTGAGAGCGAAGCCAAAGCCGTCCATCGACTGGAATTTCTGCTTGGTGTCGATCGTGATCACCGGCAGCTTGCCGCCTTCCGCCTTATGAAAGCCGAGGTCCGGCTGCTTCGCCAGCAGCGCGCTCCGGTCCGCCGTGGTCAGCCATTCGGAGGCATCACTCGATCCGGCAAGAGCCAGCGAAGGCAGGGTCAACAGCATCAGGGCAGGCAGTACAGCAGATCGAAATCGCACAGGAGTTCCTCTCAAGTTCGGTCGTGATTCGGTTGCGGATCGGTCGAAGCCCGGCAATACAAAGGCTGCGACCCGCAATCATTAGGCCGCCGCGCGCAGCCGGCTGTCAAGCGGAGAAGGAACAATATCCATGAAAACAATCGATTGCCTTCAATGCAGCGCGAGTTTCGCGGGCGAAGGCTCCGCAGGCTGCGATGCAATCACGCCGGCACCTTCGCGGATCGAGTAGAAGTGTTCACCATCAAGATTGGTGAGCGTTTCTCTTGCACCGTCCGGCCATTGCACTTCCACCTTCTCAGCCCGCGCGTGAGAGCCCAGGCCGAAGTGGAGCTGGAGATCGTTTTGCGAAAGATAACTGCCTCCGCTCAATACCTCTCCGGTCTGCACCAGGTCGCCGCTGGTGACGCGTACACGCGCATTCAGCGCCAGGCGATTGCTCCTCGTCCCCTCGAGCGTGAAGGCGATCCAGTGGTTCTGCGCACCGCCCTCTGGCCGAAGGATCATCGGGCTGCCGGTGAGGTTTTCGACAATCAACTCCTGCCGCCCATCATGGAAGAGATCCGCAACGGCGAGTCCACGACTTACCTGCGGCGTTTCGATGGCAGGACCAGCGTCATGGCTCACATTACGGAATGTGCCGTCGTGCTGATTCCAGAAGAGCAGCTTCGGCTCGCGATAACGTGCCGCGGTGTGTGCGTCGTCCACCTGCGGATAGACGTGACCATTCACCACAAAAAAATCGAGCCAGCCGCTGTTATCGAGATCGACGAGCGCATCGCCCCAACCCACGTAGCCCTTCGTCGCTGCTTCGATCCCGCTTGCCGCGGAAACATCGCTGAAATTCATCTTTCCATCATTCCGATAGACCGCCGCGTATTCGTTGTCGAAATGAGAAAGGATGAGCGCAGCGCGCCCGGTGTGCAGATAGTCGCCATAAGCGATGCCCATGTTCGCCTGCGCGACTCCGTCCTCGCTGGCGGCCACGCCTGCACTGTAGGCGATATCGGTAAACGCACCGTTGCCTCCATTGCGGTAGAGATAGTTCTGCTGGCCATCGTTGGTGACGAAGAGATCGAGATGGCCATCGTCGTCGAAATCCGACCAGATCGCAGTGAGTCCGTAAAGCTGCTGCGCATCCTCAACGCCGGCCTGCACCGAAACATCGCGAAAGGTACCATCGCCGTTATTGCGATAGAGGTTGTCGGGCGATCCCTTCAGTCCGCGAGGTCCGCACTGCACCTCGACGCCGAGATACTTGCACGTCTGGCTCGAGCCAAAGACCGGCAGCGCCTTCAGGTCGAGATCGACATAGTGCGAGACAAAGAGATCGGCATAACCATCGCCGTCGTAATCGCCAAAAGCCGCTCCCGTCGCCCACAGCTTATCTCCGGCAAGACCGGCTGCTTTCGTTACATCGGTAAAGGTGCCGTCCTTGTTATTGCGATAAAGCACTACGCCGCCAAAGCAGGTCACGAGCAGATCCGGCCAGCCGTCATTGTTGTAATCGCCGACCACTGCGCCCATGGCCCAGCAGGGTGTGGCAACACCCGCTTTGTCGGTGACATCCGTAAATGTGCCGTCGTGGTTGTTGTGATAGAGCGCGCTTCGCGCAGGTTTGCCGGCAAGAGCCATCTCCACGCTCTGTGCACCGGTGAAGTAAAGATCGGGCCAGCCGTCATGGTCGTAATCGATGACCGCCACGCCGCCACTCATCGACTCGACGATATAGCGCTGCCCGGGGCTGGAAAGATGCTCCCAGTGAATACCCGTCCGCGAGGTAATATCCACAAGCTGGACGGGAGACGAGCTTTCACGCCTCGCCCCTTCGCGCGCCGGGCTCTCGCGCACAGACTCCTGCGCCCGCACACGGCATGCGCCGCAACACACCGCCATCAGAGCCAGCGCCACGACCTGAAGCTGACGGCCCTTACTGTTTCTGCACTGGCTCATCGTCTTTCGGGTCATCGCGAATCTGGTCCGGCTGAATCTGCAGCTCCTTGTACATCGCCCGCAGCTTGTCCTTCATCTGCCGATATTTTTGAAACTGCTCGAGCTCGGCCCGTGCCTGCTCCGTCCTGCCCTGTTCACGAAAGAGCGTGCTCAGGCGATAGTGCGCGGTCGCATTGGTCGGATCAAGCTGCACCACGCGCTCCAGCAATGGAAGCGCCTTGTCCTTCTGATCTAGTGCGATGTAGGCCTTCGCCAGACCGAAGCTCGCATCCGCGCTATCCGGCCGCAGCGCTACTGCCTTCTCGTAGTCCGTTTTCGCCTGCGGCCAGTCATTCTTCGTTGCGGCGATATCGCCCAGCCGCTCGAGTGATTTCGCATCGCCGGGATTCTGCTGCAGCGCGTTCTGATATTCGGCGATGGCCTCCTGCTTCAGCTTCGGATCAGAGGAAGTATTCAGCAACTCGGCCAACTCGAAATGAACGCCGGGCAGGTGCGGATTCAACGCAATGGCCTTGCGATATTCGGCAATGGCCTCATTCGTCTTGCCCTCGCGAGTCTCCTCGTGAGCCATCACCTGATGCATCTGCGGCGAGTCGGGATCGACCAGCGAGAGGCTTACGATCGACTCCGCAGCCAGATCGGAGTGAATCCGGTAGGCGGCATAAATCACCTCGACATTTTCCGGATCGCTCTTGCGCAACTCGGCCACGATCGCGGCGGCCTTATCCAGCTCTCCGCTCGCGGAATATAACTCCACCATGGCAAGACCAAGCTGCGTTTTGAATTTAGTCTCGGTGATCTGCGGAAAGGCCGCTTCCATGTCCGTGCGTGCCGAGGCCATGTCTCCGGTATTGTGCTCCGCAATGCCGAGCAGCCCCTGGATTTTCACGAGACTCCGCTGCAACATTACAGCCTGCTTCAGGTGAGGCACCGCACCGGCGTAGTCTCCTCGGAAGAAAAGCAGTACGCCGAGATTCGCCTGCACGTCGACATTCTGCGGATCGAGCTTCGCCCATGCTTCGAGCTCAGGGATGGCCAGCTCCGGCTTCTTCTCGCGCAGATACTCCTGCGCCTTGCGAGCATGCGTGGCGATCTCGGATTGACGAGCAGAAGCCGGATCTGTGGATGTCTGGGCAAAGAGCGGCGCAGCGATAAGAAGTGCGCCGTAAAAAAGGAGAGACAGGCGCTGCGGAAATTTCATGACAGACGATGATAGCCTTTGCGCTTTCGATACGCAGTACACAAAAGCGGGGAGACGGCGAACCGTCTCCCCCTGGAGGTACATCGATACAGCGGTTAGAAGTTGATGTGCGCACCTAGCTGTACCGTACGGCCACCGACCGTAGTACCGCTGATCTGCTGTGAAGGAACCAGAGCTCCCGTGTTCTGGTTATACCTGTACCAGCTATAGGCATCGCCAGTCTCTAAAGTTGTCTGCCCTGTTCCTGCAAGTGTCTGAGTTGGCATGCCGAAACTGGCATGGTTAAAGGCATTCGTGGCATCGGCACGGATATTCAGCTTGACATTTTCATAGATCGCAAATGTCTTGCTAGCCGACAGGTTAACCTGATCGATGCCAGGGCCATACAGGGCATTCCGACGCACATTGCCAAAGGTACCATCCGCCGGTTTGACGAATGCCGCCGGGTTATACCATTCGTTTACACAGCCCGAGTATCCAGCTTCGCAACGAGCCGACTGATGAGCTGGCTTGATGTTCTTCACTGCTGGATTCCAGTTCGGCATCATCGAACCAGCCTGCTGGTAGTTGGCCTGTGTGCCATAGACGGTGAAAGGGTTACCAGTAGAGAGCACGATGGTGCCTGACACTTGCCACCCGCCAATCACTTCATCGAGCAGCTGGTTGTGATTCAGGAACGTACGGCCCTTGCCGAAGGGCAACTCATAGAGAGCATAGCCCTTGAAGGCATTGCGGACGTCGAAATTCGAGTTGCTGTAGTTTGCCTTGGGGTTGTTGGCCTGCTGATAGTTCTGCTGACCTTCACGGCTACCCCAACCCGACGAATCCTGATCATCAAGGAAGTGCGACCAGACATAGTTGAAGGCATAGCTAACGCCAGACTTGAGGCGCTGCTGGATCTGGGCCTGTAGCGAGTTGTAATTCGAGATGCCGTTATTTGTGCTACCCGTAATGCTCTGGTAGGCCGAGTACGGACGATAGGCCGTATCGTTCGACGAGAAGTATTGCTCGGGAACTGCATTCAGGTCTGTTGGATAGTTCAGGTTAAAGCCATGGCTGCCTACATAGGATAGCTGCGTCATCGTATTTGCGCCGACCATCTTCTGCAGCGAAACATTGTATTGGTAGATCTTCGGCACCGGGGTATGGAACTCATTGTAAGTTGCAGACTGGCCATTAAAGCGAGTGGGCGAAGTAGATGCTGCGCTGTACGGCAGCGCGGTGCTGGTGCCGTAATAAGTACCGGTACCATCGAGCTGAGTAATCGGCGTAATGCCGTTGGTCTGATCGGAGACGCTGCCCGATGAACTCACTGCCGCTCCCATGCCGCCACCGTAGGTATCGAGACTCCAGTTATAGGAGTAGACACCGAAGCCGCCATTCAGCGTGGTATCTGACTTAGGCTGCCAGGAGAAACCCACACGGGGCAGGATGGTGTTGTAGACGTCGGCCTGTAGCGCGCCACGGCCGTGAGCCTTGGTGCTGCCATACCAGTAGGCGCCATCCTGATTCGTTGCGGTGTTCAGCACTTCGGGATCCCACACGGCTTCGTTGCCATGAATTTCATTCCAGCCATGGTTGATCTGGTAGCGGAGACCGAGATTGATGGTGAGATTCGGGCGCAGCTTCCAGTCATCCTGGATGAAGACCTGCGGACTCTTGAGACGTGCGCCATATTCCGGACTTACACTCGCGTTCCAGTTATTGGCCATGCCAAGCAAAAAGTCAGCATACTCCAGACCAGTAGAGGTATCCGGCGAGGCAACACCGTTCTTATCAAGAGTCCACTGCTCGGTGTACTGACCAGAGAACTGCATAGTACCAGCGTTGTAATTACCCCAGGCTGTCGAATCGTCGCGGTAGATGAGAAATTCGCCGCCAAAGTGCAGGATATGGCGGCCGCGAATCATGGTCACGACATCGGAGGGATCAAAAACGTGCTCTTTATAAACAGCCTGCACCTGAGGCTCGATCCAGGCATAAGGATAGTTACGAGTAAACTGAATCGCGGGGATATCATCAGCCTTGGCAAACTGCCAGCCTAACTGCGAGGCATAGCCCTTATTGAGAGTAAGGTCCTGATAGAAATTACCCTGCCAGGTATAGCCGAGGCGCGCTTCGTTAATGGTCGTTGGGCTGATGTTCCAAACGTCAGTGACTTGCGCGTTGTTGTTGTCGACGTCGCCCATCTGGCAGCCAACGGGGCAGGCAGTGACCTGGCTCGGATAAAGAACCGGCGTATCGCTCTGCGTATCGGACATCGTCAGGCGATTCGTGTGCGTGATATCCCAGTCCAGGCGGCCGAAGTACTTCCGGTAAGGTGTGGACTGTGGCTCCTGAGCATAGAAATTATTTTGTGTTTCTCCATCGGCACCAGTCGATCCAGTAACGAATTTGCCGCCCGAGATGTGATTGGAAGGCGTGGGATAAAATTGCTGGAACTTACTCGCCACTGAGTCGAACATGCTTGCCGGAATTGCATTCGAGCCATACTCCTCCTGGAACGACTTACGTACCGGGTATGGATTACCCTGCGAATCATAGGCAATAGTCTGCGTCGTCGGATCGTAGATAGGAAGCTGCCCAGTGAAATCGCCGCCCATCACCGCCTGAGTTGGAATCGAGTTCGTTCCACTGCTCGAACCATGATCCACAATCTGGTCGTAGTTGAAGTAGAAGAACATCCGCTTCTTGAGGATCGGACCGCCGATCGAACCGCCGAAGTCGTTGTACTTCGAATAAGGTACCGTCGGCTGACTAGCAAAGCCGAAGCTGTTCGCGTTCAGTTTGTCATTCTGAAAGTAGTCATACGCCGTACCGTGGAACTGACTGGTACCGCCCTTCGAAATCTGGTTGAAGACCGCGCCTCCAATGCCGTATTGCGCCGAGAAGGTCGAGGTGTTCACCTGCAGCTCAGCTACGTTTTCGAAGACCTCCGGGTTGGCATTCGAGCTGTGCGAGAGCGTCGTCGAGGCACCGTCAGCGAGCACGTTGCTGTACGGCAGATTGCCATTAATGGCCACTTCCTGGCCGGGATTGTTCGCACCCGCGCTCGAGGCCGGCGTGCCGGTCGCGCCCGGCAGCAGGATCATGAAGTTTTCCCAGTCCTGCGTGGTCTGCGGCAGCTGCGCCATGGACTTCGCATCGAGCGTCGTCTTCTGCTCGCCGGATTCAGTCTGCAGCAACGGGATGTCGGTGTTGACGATCACCTTCTGGCTTACCTCGCCCACCTTGAGGTTGCCGTTGACCGTGCTGTAGCCCACCTGCAGCGTAATGGGGCCGCGGACCAGCTGCTCGAAGCCATCCTTGCTGAAGGTCACCGTGTAATTACCGGTGACGATCGACCCGGTATCGAAAACGCCCGCTCCATCCGAGGTAAAGCTCTTCGACACGCCGGTATCGACATTCAGCACCGTGACCGTCGCACCCGGAATCACTGCCCCGGTCGCGTCCGTGATCGTACCGCGAATATCGCCGGCATTCATGCTCTGCGCAAACAGCGATGTTCCGCCTGCGCCCAGGGCAACGGCCAGAACCGCAGCTCCAAGGCGTCCAAGGTTTTTCATACTGCCTCCTAAAAATTTCGTGCCCATCTGTCTTCTTTTGTGAACCACATGAGGTCTGCTTTCTTCCGCCCACGCTGCAGCGAGGAAGAAGCAGCACTTCCGTGCGCCTATCCCCATATTCACCAGACAATCGCTTGTCTAAACTATGGATAGGAATGCGTGGGAGATTACAGCGTCTTCTGACAACAGTTGTCAAGCAGTACCTGTTTCTTTTTTTGCAAGAAGACAAACGTTTTTCTCTGGAACAGGCCCCCTCCACGCTCCAGCCAGGTGACAGAAGTCACCTGGCCCAGCAATCGTTTGCCTGTTTTCCCAGGGCAATGTCTGCTTTGAGCTGTTTTTTTGCTACACTCCTCAGGACACCATGCAGGTCGAAGGCGAATGGCGGGGAAATCCGAGAGCGGGAAGAAAAACAAGCAGACGCTTCGCGACAAGCCAGTCCGGCTCAAGGAGTTGGCCGAGTATCTTGGTCTGAATCCCTCGACGATTTCTGTCGTGCTCAATGACACCCCGGGCCGCTCCATTCCCGAGGCGACGCGGCAGCGCATCAAGGAAGCGGCCCAGAAGCTCAACTACCAGCCCAACCTGGTTGCCCGCTCCTTCCGCAACCGCCGCACGCTGACCATCGGCATCATGGTGCCGGTCTTGAGCGACGGCTACCATACCGAGATCATGACCGGCGCCGGGGACTGCCTGGTCAATGCCGGATATTTCTACTTCACCGCTCACCACCGCCATCGCCCTGCCCTGGTCGAGCAGTACAGCCGCCAGCTTGTGGCCAAGGGAGCAGAAGGCCTTATCTGCATCGATACGGCTCTCGACCATCCCATGTCGGTGCCCGTGGTTGCCGTCGCCGGACACCGGCATATCCGCAACGTAACCAATGTGGTTCTCGATCATCGCCGCGCCGCCGAACTGGCGATCCAGCATCTCTATACGCTTGGGCACCGCCGGATTGCCTTTATGCACGGCCAGCCCTTCAGCTCCGATTCCAACGATCGCTGGCAGAGCATTGTCGATGTCTGCAACGGGTTGGGACTTCCGATGCATCCCGAGCTGATCATGCAGCTGGATCGCGATATCAGCACGCCGGAGCTTGGCTACCCGGTGGTCGAGCACCTGGTCAGAGGACGGCGCAAGTTCACCGCGCTGGTCTGCTTTAACGACGTTGCTGCTATCGGCGCGATCCGCGGCCTGCGCGACCTGGGCCTGCGCGTGCCGGAGGATGTCTCCGTGATCGGCTTCGACGACATCAAGGCCGCGGCCTTCCTCACTCCGGGCCTTACCACCATCCGCCAGCCACTGGCCGAGATGGGCCGCTTTGCCGCGCAGTACATGGTGAATCGCCTGAATCAGACGGAAGAGTTCCGCGAGCAGGTGGCCTTCGAGCCGGAACTGATCGTGCGCGAATCGACAGCTCCTCCGCGACGCAGCTAGCTTTTTAAAAAAGAAAAAGCCCGGGATGGCTCCCGGGCTCAACGTGCTGCAGTTCTGCCAGTGCGGCCGCTCCCATTGGCCGCAGTTATGGTTTCTTCGTTACCTCGGAAACCGTCGGCAGCTGTGAAGTGTCCCAGCCTCCGCCGAGCGCGGCAATCAGCTCGACGGCGGACACCATCTGATTCATCTGCAAGGTCGCCAGCGACTGGCGATTCGTCAGCAGCGTATTCTGCGCGGTGAGCACGTTCAGGTAAGTATCCACACCCGACTTGTAGCGTGTCGTCGCGATGTCCTGATACCGCTGCGCCGAGTCGACGGCAAGCTGCTGCTTCTGAATCTGCTCGGAGAGCATACGGCAGGAGACCAGGTAGTCTTCCACCTCTTTGAATGCCGTCAGTACCGTTTGCCGATAAGAAGCGACATCGGCGTTGTACTGCGCCTGGTAGTTCTGCACATTCGCCTTGCGCTGCCCCCAGTCGAGCAGTGTCTCCGAAGCCGAAGCGCCGAGCGACCAGAAGCGCGCCGGCCAGCCGAGGAGCTGCGTAATATCGGAGCTCTGCGTGCCGGCACTGCCGCTGAGTGAGATCGTCGGATAATACGCTGCCTTCTGCACGCCGATATACGCGTTGGCTTCGGCCATCGTGCGTTCGGCCGCGGCGATATCCGGCCGCCGCTCGAGCAGCTGCGACGGCACGCCGGTAGGAATATACGGCAGCTTCGCATCGAGCGGCCGCACCGGCATGGAGAAGGAGCTCGCCGGCTTGCCCAGCAGCAGCGCGATGGCGTGCTCATACTGCGCGCGCGTGATGCCCACGGCCACAGCGCTTGCCTCAGCCGAACGCAGATTGGTCTCGGCTTCGGCCACATCTTCATCCGTATCGATGCCGGACTGGCGCAGGGTCTTGGTCAGCTCAAGGTACTGCTTATAGCTCGCAGCTGTGTTGTCATACACCTGCTGCAGCGCGTCCTCTCCGCGCAGCTCGAAATAGTATTGCGCCAGGCTTGACTGCTCGCTCAGCGTCTCGTTGGCCAGGTCCGCAGCGCTCACCTGCGCCGCATTCTGGTCGGCGCGCAGTGTGTTGCGGACACTGCCCCAGAGATCCGGCTCCCAGGATACGGAGCCAGCCAGTTCTGTGCTGGTCGAACCGCTGCTGGACTCGAGTTTCGCCGTGCTGCCGCTGCCTGTGCCCTCCCGCGAGTACGAAGGCCCGGCGGTAAGCGAGGGAAACAGCGAGGCATGCTCCGAGCGCACCACGGCGCGCGCGGCCATGTAGTTCTGGAAATACTGCTTGAGATTCTGGTCGTTAATCAGCAGCGACTCTTCGAGCTGATTGAGCTCGGAATCGCCGAAGATCTCCCACCACTTGCCGCGCAGCATTGTGTCTTGCGGATTGGCCTGCTTCCAGCCGGTGGCCTGCGCCTCGGGCGAGCCGGGCTGGCTTTCCTTGTAGGCCGGCGGCGCGGGCATGCTGGCGCGCTGATACTTGGGACCGACATTGCATCCTGCCAGCGCCACGAGCAGCGCTGCGCCGGCTGCCTTGAACAGCAGCGCCTGGGCGGAATTTCGGACGGAATTCTGTACAGGGGTTCGGGCGTTCATAGAGCCTCCTGGGGCCGTGCCATCGGGATCACGGTGTTGCGGCCTCTCAGGCGCAGCCGCAACCGGTCCAGCACGAGATAAACCACCGGTGTGGTGTAAAGCGTCAGCACCTGGCTCACCACCAGGCCGCCGAGAATGGTAAGTCCGAGCGGCTGGCGCAGCTCGTGTCCGAGACCGGTTCCAAAGGCAAGCGGTACCGCGCCGAAAAAAGCCGCAGCCGTCGTCATCAGAATCGGGCGGAAACGCAGCAGGCAGGCATGGAAGATCGCATCCTCGCTCTTCATTCCCTGTTCCCGCTCGAGCTGCAGCGCAAAATCGATCATCATGATGGCGTTCTTCTTCACAATGCCGATCAGCAGGATGATGCCGATAATCGAGATCACATCCAGCTCGGAATTGAAGAGGATCAGCGTGATCACCGCGCCCAGCGAGGCCGAAGGCAGCGTGGTCAGAATCGTGATGGGATGAATGAAGCTCTCGTAGAGAATGCCCAGCACGATATACACCGCGCCGATGGCAGCGGCAATCAGCACCGGCTCATTGCCCAGCGACTTCTGGAACTGCTGCGCCGTGCCGGTGAAGCTGCCATGGATGCTCTTCGGAATATGCAGCCGGTCTTCGAGTGCGTTCACCTGCTGCGTTGCCTGGTCGAGCGAGACGCCGGGAGCGAGGTTGAACGAGATCGTCGACGACGGATAAAGCCCGGTGTGATTCACCGAGAGCGGCCCGGTACGCGCCTGGTAGCTGCTGATCGCACTGATGGGCACTGCGCCATCCGAGCCCGTCACGTACGTATTGCGCAGCGCATCCGGCCCTGTGCTGAAGTGCGGATCTGCCTCCAGCACGACGTGGTACTGATTCAGCGGCTTGTAAATCGTCGAAGGCTGAGCCTGCGAGTACGAATAATTCAGCACGTTGTCGATGTCGTTCGGCGTGAGCCCCAGCCGCGCCGCGGTCATGCGGTCATAGGTCAGGTAGGACTCCAGTCCCCCTGCCAGCAGATCCGAATCCACGTCCGTAAGCGAAGAGAGCTTCTTCATCTCACGCGTCAGTATCGGCACATACTTCTTCAGATCGTCGGTGGAATCCGCCTGCAGCGTGTACTGGTACTGCGAGTTCGACTGCCGTCCGCCGATGTGCAGATCCTGCGCGGCCATCAGGAAGGTCTGCGCCTCCTTGATCGCCATCAGTTTCGGACGCAGGCGGTTCACGATATCGGTCGCACTCACCTTGCGCTCTTCGAGCGGCTTGAGGGCAACGAACATGAAGCCGCTGTTCGAAGAGCCCATGCCGCCGCCGGTAAACGCGACGACATTCTTCACCCCGGGATCGGCACGCACGATGTTCACCGCCCGTGTCACTGCGGCATGCATCTTGTCGTAGGAGGCATCCTGCGAACCCTGCAGGCCGCCCATGATGACGCCGGTATCTTCCTGCGGAAAGAAGCCTTTCTGTACCCGCGTCAGGTACAAAATATTCAGAGCCATGGTGCAGAAGAACAAGAGCAGCACCAGCCCGGCATGATCGCGGAGCACCCAGCGCAGGCTGCGCTCATAACCACGCACCAGCACGTTGAAGGCCCGTTCCGAGGCGTGATACAGCCGCCCATGCCCTTCCTGCTTCTCCTTCTTCAGCAGCACCGAGCAGAGCATCGGTGTCGTGGTCAGCGAGAGCACCATGGAGATGAGAATCGCCACTGCGAGCGTGACGGAAAACTCGCGGAAGAGCCGCCCCACGACGCCGCCCATCATCAGGATGGGAATGAAGACGGCAATCAGCGAGATGGTGATCGAGAGAACGGTGAAGCCGATCTCCTTCGAGCCGCGCAGCGCGGCAGCCACCGGCGTCATGCCCTCTTCGAGATAGCGCGCGATGTTTTCCATCACCACGATCGCATCGTCGATCACGAAGCCCGTGGAGATGGTCAGCGCCATCAGCGAAAGATTGTCGAGCGAGTAGCCCAGCAGGTACATCGCCGCGAAGGTGCCGATCAGCGACACCGGAACCGCAATGCCCGGAATCAGCGTGGCCCGCCAGTTGCGCAGGAAGACAAAGACGACCACGACCACCAGGCCGATCGAGATGATGAGCGAGCGTTCGACATCGTGCAGCGAGGCGCGAATGGTCGTCGTCTGGTCGAGCGTGAGCGTCAGATGCTGATTCCGCGGGATCGCCGCCTGCAGCGCAGAAAACTCGGCCTTGATCTGATCGACCGTGTTGATCACATTCGCGCCCGGCTGCTTGAAGATGATCAGATCGATGGTCTGCTGGCCGTTCATCATGCCGCCGGCGCGCAGGTTCTCGGTCGAGTCCACCACGTCGGCAACGTCTTCCAGCCGCACCGCCGTGCCGTTGTGCTGCGCAATCACCAGCGGCTTGTAATCCTCGGCCTTCGAGAGCTGGTCGTTGGTATGGAGATAGGTGACCGTCTGCCCGTTGGTCAGCTCGCCGGTGGGCGTGTGCGCATTCTGGTTCGACAGGAAGGTCGCAACCGTCGCCAGACTGATGCCGTAGTGCTGCAGCTGGAGCGGGTTGATCTCGACACGCACCGCCGGCAGCGTGCCGCCGCCAATCTCCACTTCGCCGACGCCGCTGATCTGTAACAGTTTCTGTTCCAGAATCGTTGAGGCCGAATCGTACCGCGCGCCCACGCCTGCTGAATCCGAGGTGATACTGATGATCGCGATCGGCGAATCCGAAGAATTCATCTTGCGATAGGTGGGATTCGAAGGCAGGTTCGTCGGCAGATAGGTGCGCGCAGCGCTGATGGCCGCCTGCACGTCGCGCGCCGCCGCGTTGATATTGCGATTCAGATCGAACTGCAGCGAAATCGAAGCCGAGCCAGTGGAGCTCTGCGAGAGCATCTCCGTAACCCCGGCGATGTGCCCGAACTCGCGTTCGAGCGGCGTCGCCACCGAGGAAGCCATCACCTCCGGGCTTGCGCCGGGCAGCGAGGCGCTCACAGAGATGGTCGGCGAATCGACCTGCGGCAACGGAGCCACCGGCAGCACGATGAAAGCGATGATGCCGGCAATCGCCACCGCCACAGTCAGCAGCGTGGTGGCGATGGGTCGCCGGATCGCGGGAGCGGAGAGGTTCATACTTCTCCTTCCAGCGCCGGATCGAGCTGAACACGCTGACGCACACCGAGCTTCTCGCCCAGCCAGTCAAACCAGAGATAGATGACCGGCGTGGTGTAAAGCGTAAGCAGCTGGCTCAGCAGCAGGCCGCCGACCATCGCAATGCCCAGCGGACGGCGCAGCTCCGCGCCGATGCCATGGCCGAGTGCCAGCGGCAGACCGCCGAAGAGCGCTGCCAGCGTGGTCATCAGAATCGGACGGAAGCGCAGCAGCGAGGCCTCATAGATGGCCTCCTTCGGCGTCTTGCCATGATGCCGCTCCGCTTCAAGCGCAAAGTCGACCATCATGATGCCGTTCTTCTTCACAATGCCAATCAGCAGCACAATGCCGATGATGCCCACGATGCCGAGATCCTGTTTGAAGAGCATCAGCGCCAGCAGCGCTCCAACACCGGCCGAAGGCAGCGTGGAGAGAATCGTCAGCGGATGAATGAAGCTCTCATAAAGCACGCCGAGCACGATGTACACCGTGACCAGCGCCGCGATGACCAGCCATCCTTCATTGCTCAGCGAGTTCTGATACGACGCTGCCGTGCCCTGGAACTTGGCCTGCACGTTGATCGGCAGATGCAGGTCCTTCTGCACCTTCTCGATCGCATCCACGGCCTGGCTCAGGTGATAGCCCGGCGCCAGGTTGAAAGAGAGGGTCACGACCGGGAACTGTCCCTGGTGATTGACGGTCAGCGGCGAGAGCGTCTTCGTCGCCGTGGTGAAGGCCGCGAGCGGAATCGGCTGCGCAGCGCTCGTGCTGGTGGAGGAGCTCGAGCTGCCGCCACTGCTTGCAGCGGTACTCACCGCGGATGTCGTTCCGCTGGTCGAGGCTGTCTGCAGCACCGTGCTGTTTGTCGAAGACGAAGAGAGTGAGCTGGTGGACGAGGAAGTCCCGAGCGTCGTCGAGTTGCTGGTTGTGCCCAGCGTCGTGCTGTTCGAGGTCGTCGATGAAACGCCGGAAGTCGAAGACGCCGTCAGCTGCGAGGTTCCGGTCGAGCTCGACGAAGAGCTTGAGGAGCTGCTCGAAGACGACGAGCCGGAGGAAGACGAACTGGTCGAGCTCGAGCTGGTGCTGCTCGGCAGATAAATCTCTTCCAGGTTCTTCGGGCTCACCTGGAAGCTTGGATCGACCTCCAGAATCACATGGTACTGATTAGTCTGCGTGTAGAGCGTCGTGACCTGCCGCTGCCCAAAGGCATCGTAGAGCGTGTCATCGATGGTCTGCGGCGTAATGCCGAGACGCGACGCGGTCACACGATCGATGCCGATGTCGATCGCATTGCCATTCGGCTGCTGATCGCTGACTACATCCTCGATCTGGGGCAGCGTCTTCATCTTGTCGAGCAGCTTCGCGGTCCAGCTGTTGAGCTCCTCGAGGCTCGGGTCCTCGACCGTGTACTGGTACTGCGTGCGGCTCACACGGTCTTCCACGGTGAGGTCCTGCACCGGCTGCATGTAGGTCTGGATGCCGGTGATCTGCGCGAGCTTCGGTTTCATACGCTCGATTACATCGGTTGCGCTCACGCCGCGCGTCGAAAGCGCCTTCAGGTTGATCTGCATGCGGCCGCTGTTCAGCGTGGTGTTGGTGCCGTCCACGCCGATGAAGGAGGAGAGAGACTCGACCGCCGGATCTTCCAGAATCACGCGCGCCACGGCCTTCTGCCGCGAAGTCATCGCGTCGAAGCTCGTCGCCTCCGGAGCCTGGGTCACGGCCTGAATGATGCCCGTATCCTGGATCGGGAAGAAGCCTTTCGGGATGACGACGTAGAGCAGTACTGCGCCCACCAGCGTAGCGGCGGCGATGACAAGCAGCATCGCCTGGCGTTGCAATACCCAGCCGAGCGTCCGCCCATAGAAGGCGATGATGTCCTTGAACATCTTTTCGGACCAGTGATAGAAGCGGCCCTGCTCGGATTCAGGCGTGTGCTTCAGCAGCTTGGAGCACATCATCGGCGTCAGCGTCAGGGAAACAACCGCCGAGACGATGATGGTCACCGCCAGCGTCACTGCAAATTCGCGGAAGAGCCGCCCGGTGATATCGCCCATAAAGAGCAGCGGGATCAGCACGGCGATCAGCGAGATGGTCAGCGAGAGAATGGTGAAGCCGATCTCGCTTGCGCCCTTGAGTGCGGCCTCGAGCGGCGCCATGCCCTCTTCGAGATAACGGCTGATGTTCTCGATCATCACGATGGCGTCGTCCACGACGAAGCCGGTCGAGATGGTGAGCGCCATCAGCGTGAGGTTGTTCAGGCTGTAGCCCATCGCGTACATCACCGCGAAGGTGCCGACGAGCGAGAGCGGCACGGCCACCGAGGGAATGATGGTCGCGCGCCAGCTGCGTAGGAAGATGAAGATCACCGCGACAACGAGGCCGATGGTCAGCATCAGCTCGAATTCGACGTCATCCACCGAAGCGCGGATGGTCGTCGTGCGGTCGGTGAGCACCGTCACCTTCACCGAGGCCGGCAGCGACTCTTCAAGCTGCGGCAGCAGCGCCTTGATCGAATCGACCACCTGGATGGTGTTCGCATTCGACTGCCGCTGGATATTCACGATGATCGCCGGCGTCTGATTCATCCATGCGGCGAGCTGCGAATTCTCGACGCCGTTGAAGACATTCGCCACATCGCTCAGCATCACCGGCGAGCCGTTCTTGTAGGCGACGACGATGTTCTTGTATTCGCTGGCCGAACGGATCTGGTCGTTCGCATCGAGCGTATACGCCTGCTGGGGGCCGTTAAATGTACCCTTCGAGCCGTTTACGCTGGCATCGCTGATCGCCGTGCGCACATCTTCCAGCCCGATCCCGTAGGCAGAAAGCGCAGCGGGATTCGCCTGGATGCGCACCGCAGGCTTCTGTCCGCCCTGGATCGAAACCAGACCCACGCCGCTGAGCTGCGAGATCTTCGGCGCGAAGCGCGTGTCGGCGAGGTCCTGAATGTCGGAGAGCGCCATCGACTTCGAGGTCAGCGCCAGCGTCAGCACCGGCGCGTCGGCCGGGTTTGTCTTACTGTAGACAGGCGGCACCGGCAGGTCGGTCGGCAGATAGCTGTTGGCCGCGTTGATGGCCGCCTGCACCTCCTGCTCGGCCACGTCGATGTCTTCCTTCAACGTGAACTGCAGCACGATCACCGACGCGCCACCCGAGCTCGTCGAGGTCATCTGCGCCAGGCCGGGGATCTGGCCGAACTGCTTTTCGAGCGGCCCGGTGACGGTCGACGACATCACATCCGCACTCGCGCCCGGATAGAGCGTCTGCACCGAGATGGTCGGATAGTTCACCTCCGGCAGCGCGGAGATCGGCAGCTGAAAATAGGCCACCGCACCCACCAGAAGGATGGCAACCATCATCAGGATGGTCGCCACCGGGCGAAGAATGAATGGGCGGGACAGGCTCATCGCGGTCCGGGACCCGCCGGGCCCGCTGCCGAAGCGACGCTTACCTTGGCTCCATCCTGGAGGCGGTCGAAGTTGCTGGTCACCACCGTCTGGCCATGCGTGATGCCGGTCACCGCGGTCTTGTCTTCGTCCGCATTCACCACCGTGACATTCGTCAGCGCCACGGTCTTGTCGGACTTCTCCACGTACACGAAAGCCTGCTGGCCGTTGTACTGCACGGCCACCGTGGGAATCAGGTTGGCATTCTCGAGCGTGCCCACTTCCAGCTTCGCGTTTACAAACTGATTCGGAAAGAGCGCGTTATTCGCGTTATCGAAAGCCGCGCGCAGCTTCACCGTACCGGTGGTGGTATCCACCTGGTTGTCGAGCGTCAGCAGTTTGCCGGTTGTGAGCTTGTTCAGCTGGGCGCGATCGTAGAGATCCACCTTCAGCGCCGAGTGCTTCACCGCCTGCATCACCTGCGGCACATGATCTTCCGCAATGGCGAAGACCACGGTCATCGGGTTGAGCTGCGTGATGGTCGCAATGGTGCTCGAAGAGCCGGAGAAGATCGTGTTGCCGGGATCGACGAGCCGCAGGCCGATGCGGCCGGAGAGCGGCGCCGTGATATGGCAGTAGGCAAGCTGCACCTTGTCATAGGCCACCGTGCCTTCGTCATTCTCGACCGTGCCTTCGTACTGCTTCACCGTGCCCAGCTGATCGTCGTAGGTCTGCTGGCTGACGGCGTTGCCCTTGAGGGCGATCTCATACTTCTTCAGGTCGTTGCGCGCCGCGTCGAGCGCTGCCTGGTCATGCTTGAGCGTGCCCATCGCCTCCTGCAGCTGCGCCTGATACGGCCGCGGATCGATCTCCACCAGCGACTGGCCCTTGCTCACCATCTGGCCTTCGCGATAGTTCACCGCCAGCACTTCGCCACTCACCTGGCTGTAGACGTTAACCGTATGCTCAGGCGTCACCGTGCCCAGCGCATTCAGGTAGATGTCCATCGATCCCTGTTCCACGGGCGAGACAGTCACGGAAGTGCCTGCATTCGCGCCGCCCATGCCACCGGGACCGCCCGGTCCACCGCCTGGAGGGCCGCCGGGACCACCGGGGCCGCCCGCAGGCATCGCGCGGTGCAGGAGCGGCAGCAGCAGTACGCCGACCACCAGCAGCACCAGCAGCCATGCCAGCCAATGTTTCTTCTTCGATGAGGAGGGAGCTGTGCCTTGCGATGTCTGTTCGTCGTTCATGGTCATCCTTAGGAAGAAACTGTGCGCGGAGCAGTGTGCTCTTTTAGGAGACTGCAGAAATGGGGCGGCGAACGTAATACTGTGTCACGGTTCGTCATCGTATGTAACAGATCGTCACGAACCCTACGCAGCGCGAGAGAACAGGCGCAAACTAAAGAAGGTGAACGCGAACGAAACGATGAGTGCCTCTCCCGGGCCCGCCGAACTCGACACCGTGCTGCTCATCGATGACGACGTCGAGCTGTGCCGCATGCTGCAGGACTATCTCAGCCGCCATGGCTGGAGCGTTTCCATGGCCCATCGCGGCTCCAGCGGCCTTACCGCGGCGCTCGAAATGCGCCACGGCCTCATCGTTCTCGACGTCATGCTGCCCGACTTCGACGGCTTCGAGCTGCTGCGCCGGCTCCGCCACAGCGCCGACGCCGACGTCTACGTGCTGCTGCTCACCGCGCGCGGCGAAGAGATCGACCGCATCGTCGGCCTGGAGCTCGGCGCGGATGATTACCTGCCGAAGCCCTTCAATCCGCG
Organism: Silvibacterium dinghuense; assembly: GCF_004123295.1. Taxonomy (NCBI): domain Bacteria; kingdom Pseudomonadati; phylum Acidobacteriota; class Terriglobia; order Terriglobales; family Acidobacteriaceae; genus Silvibacterium; species Silvibacterium dinghuense. The sequence goes on from NZ_SDMK01000005.1 coordinate 262,466, forward strand.
CGAGCTGCTGGCCCGCATGCGCGCCATCGTGCGCCGCGGCGCGCCGCGATCTACTTCCTCCGAAGAGCCCCATGCACCCACGGCCAGCTTCACCATCGACCACGCGGTGCGTACCATCCGCTACGCGGATCAGGCGCTCGAGCTCACCGATCTCGAATTCGATCTGCTGCACCACTTCCTGACTCACCCGTCGGAGGTGCTCAACCGGGAGCAGCTGGTCGAGCGCATCCTCGAACGCCCCTATCGCCCGCTCGACCGCAGCCTGGACATGCTTGTCTCCCGCCTGCGGCGTAAACTCGAAGCGCTGCCCGGTTTCTCCGGCGGCATCAAGGCCGTACGCTCCAACGGCTATCTTTTCTATCTCGAAAGCTGACCATGCGCAGCTTCTTTCTGCAGATATTCCTCTCTTTCTGGATCATCATTGTCGGCATCTTCATTGCCGTTACCGTGCTTACGCCGCAAGACGATCCGGGTACCTGGGACGAGGTTCGGGATGCGTTCGACACATCGGTCGATGCCCTGGCAAACACCGCCATCGCACAATACCGGGCAGACGGCTGCGCAGGCCTGGCCGCACTGGGAAGCGCCATCACCCTGGCGGACAGCAGCGGGCGCGCAATTTGCGCGCCGCCCCTTGAAAAGCCCGTCGCCGATCTGCTCCGCCAGGCCCATGAAGAACCCCATCCCGTTTCCCTGCGTGAGCAGGGCTGGTGGGTGCAGGCGCGCCAGGTCCGCATCAAGAGCGGCGAGTACTACTACTTCATCCAGCGCATCCATGACCCGCAGCGGCCCTGGTGGCCGCATCTACCGGCAGTTGCCCTGCCGATCTCGATCATCGTCACCTTTTTCTTTGCCTACATCCTCACGCGGCCGGTTCGTGCGCTCCGGCGAGCTTTCCGCCGCTTCTCGGCCGGCGACATGGATGTCCGCCTCCCCGTCGCGCCCTCGCGCTGGAAGGATTTCGGCGGCGCCGATGTGCGCACCCTGATGATCGACTTCAACCACATGGCCGACCGCATTCGCGAGCTGGTGGAAGCCCAGAAGCTGCTCATCCGCGATATCTCCCACGAGCTCCGTTCGCCGCTCGCCCGCCTGCAGGTTGCTCTCGAGATTGCCCGGGAAGAATCCCCCGAATCCTCGGCGCTGATGGATCGCGTCTCCGCGGAAGCCGACCGCCTCAATGCGCTGATCGGCGAAACACTGCGGCTCTCGCTGCTCGAATCCCTGCGTCAGCCTCCCAGCGACGAGACCTTTACTCTCGGCGATATCTTCGCCCTGCTGCTGCCGGATATGCGCTTCGAGGCCGAGGCGCGCGGCACCCGCGTCACCTACAGCTCGGCGTGCGATACGCTGCGGCTCCAAGGCCAGTCCGAGCTGCTGCGCCGCGCGCTCGAAAACATCATTCGCAACGCCATCCGTTACACGCCGGCCGGCGGCGTAGTCGAGATCGCTGCAACCTGCCACATGCATCCGGTCACCTCCAGCGCTACCCCGATCTGGATCGAGATCCTCATCGCCGACCGCGGCCCCGGCATCCCTGAGCAGTATCTTTCCGAGATCTTCCGCCCCTTCTATCGCGTCGACATGGCCCGCGAAGGCACGACCGGCGGCTTCGGCGTCGGCCTCGCCATTGCCGAGCGCGCCATCCACCTGCACTCCGGCAGCATCCGCGTAGAAAACCGCCGCGGCGGCGGCCTCACCGTCTTCGTACGCCTGCCCAGCCTTTCGCCTGCTCAGCACTGAAGAAAGAAGCGCATCTTCCGGAACTCCCCGCCGCTGCGCTGCGTAAGCTCAGGCAGGCCGCACCGCGAGGAGAAACATACCCATGAAAGCCGGAAGACTGCTCCATCTGCTCATGCCTGCCGTACTCGCCTTTTCCGGATACACCATGTACGCCCAGACCAGCACCCAGACCGAAGCCCAAACCCGCACACCGCCCGATCCCCTCTTCCAGACCATCCAGTCGCTCGACACGAAGCTGTTTGATGCCTATAACCACTGCGACCTGGAGACGCTGGGCGCCATGGTCTCCGACGATCTGGAGTTCTATCACGATCAGACGGGGCTCTCTGTAGGGAAGGCGCCATTCCTCGCCGCCATCAAGCAAAACATCTGCGGCAAGGTACAGCGGGAACTGCTGAAGGATACGCTCGAGGTCTATCCGCTCAAGAACTACGGCGCCGTAGAGCTGGGCATCCACCGTTTTAGTCACCCCGGACACCCGGAAAACGGTCCGGGAGACGCCCGATTCATCACGCTGTGGCAGAACAAGGACGGCCAGTGGAAGGTCACGCGCGTTATCAGCTACGACCACAACCACGGCCTGCTGGCCAAATAGCCGGCGGCTCCGCTCCTGGGAAATATTCTGGGGGATACTGTGAGCGCGGCAGAGTACACACATAGATTCCGGGAGCATGCTCAATGGTTCACCACGATCAGGAGGTCCTTGCCTGGCTCCTCGATTCCGATCCGGCCATTCGCTGGCAGGTGATGCATGACCTGCTCGAAGCTCCCGACGCGGCATGCGCAGCGGAGCGCGCCAGGATCGAGACCGAGGGCTGGGGCGCCAGGCTGCTTTCCCTGCAGGACGCGGACGGGCAATGGGCCGGCGGCGCTTTCGTGCCTGCCGGTTTCACCCGCGAGGAGTGGAAAACATCCGGCCAGCCCTGGACCGCAACCTGCTATTCGTTAAACATGCTCCGCGAGTTCGGGCTCGACCCGAAAAGCGAAAGCGCGCAGCGCACGATCGCGCTGGTTGGGCAGAACTGTCATTGGGACGAAGGCGGCCAACCCTTCTGGCATGGCGAAACCGAAGAATGCATCAACGGCCGGACGGTCGCCGACGGCGCTTATTTCGGCGCCGACATATCCGGCATCGTCGCCCGCCTGCTCGGAGAACAGCAGCCCGACGGCGGCTGGAACTGCGAGCGGGCCAACGGATCGGCCTGCTCGTCCTTCGCCAGCACCCTCAACGTGCTCGAAGGGCTGCTTGCCTATGAGCAGGCAACAGGCGGCACAGCCGCTGTTTCCGCTGCGCGCCGCTCAGGCGAGGCATATCTTCTCCAGCGGCACCTCTATCGCCGCCTGAGCACGGGGCAGACCGCCGATGAACGCTTTCTTGCGCTGCTCCATCCGAGTCGCTGGCGATACGACATCCTGCGGGCGCTCGATTATTTCCGCGCCGCTTCGCTGTTTTCCGGCTCGGCTCCCGATCCAAGACTCGGCGAGGCCATCGAGCACCTGCGGTCAAAGCGACGGAGCGACGGGAAATGGGCACCCGACTGGAGTCTCCCGGGACGGATATGGTTTCCTCTCGACGACGGCATAGGGCACCCATCCCGCTGGATCACATTGCGGGCAATGCGGGTGCTGCAATGGTGGGACGCCGCGCGGCCATCCTGATCGCTTGTGGAACGATCCCGTAAAAGATTGTTTTGGAAGGGAATCTGGCGGAGAGAGAGGGATTCGAACCCTCGATAGAGCTTTACAACCCTATAACGGTTTAGCAAACCGCCGCCTTCAGCCTCTCGGCCATCTCTCCAGCACGCGATGAATCTCAGTATAGCGGATTTGTCGCCTGTGCCCAGCCCCCGGGACATTTTCCGGGAGAATTTCCTCTCCATGCCGGCATCCGCGATAATCTAGAGCGGAATCTGGACAATCGTACCCACTCGATGTGCATAGAGGTGGACTTTTCCTGAGGAAAAGTCCACGGAAGGCATGTGGCTCCCGAATATACTTCCGGATATATCTGTCCTGATTGCGCTATTTGCCCAACCCGCCCACTCGGGCGTGACACAGGAGCACAGCCAAAGTCATCCGCCCCATCGTCAGCCGTTTTCGTTCCTCTGCCTCTTCGCGGCCCGCGCGCCGCGGTCTCCGGCTGATTCCTCTTGCCGCCGCCACGTATTTCATGGTCTCCGGCGGCCCCTATGGCATTGAAGACATCCTCGGCGGCGCCGGCTATCTCAAGGCGCTGATCATTCTGCTGGTGCTGCCCCTGGTCTGGAGCGTGCCCACGGCGCTGATGATCGGAGAGCTGGCCTCTGCCCTGCCGAATGAGGGCGGCTTCTACGTCTGGGTGCGCCGCGCGCTCGGGCCCTTCTGGGGGTACCAGGAGGCGTGGCTCTCACTCACGGCCAGCATCTTCGACATGGCCATCTACCCGACGATCTTCGTGCTCTACCTGAACCGCCTCTTCCCGGCGTGGACCGCGGGCTCGCGGGGCACATGGTGGGAGCTGGGACTCATCGCGGTCTGCGCACTCTGGAACCTGCGCGGCGCTCCGGCCGTCGGCCATGGATCGATCACCCTGTTCGTCGTCCTGCTGGCGCCCTTCGCAGTGCTGGGCATGGCGGCGCTGCATCACGGATGGCGCCTGCACGCCCATGTTCTCTGGAACTCCGCACCCTCCGGCAGCGACGGGCTTTCGACGGCAATTCTGGTCGCACTGTGGAACTACATGGGCTGGGACAACGCCTCGACCGTAGCGCAGGAGGTCGAGAATCCGCAGCGGAACTACCCACGCGCCATGCTGATCTCAGCCGGGGTCGTGGCGCTGACCTACGTCGTGCCGCTGGCCTCGGTGGCCTTTGCCGGCCTGGCCATCGCGCAATTCACCACCGGCTCGTGGACGGACGCCGCCACGCAGCTCGCCGGCCCATGGCTTGGCCTGGCCATCGTGCTCGGCGGCACCATCTCCGGCCTGGGCATGTTCAATGCCCTGATGATGAGCTACGCCCGCCTGCCGGTGGCCCTGGCCGAAGACGGCATGCTGCCGCCGGTCTTCACCGCGCGCAACGGACGGGATGTGCCCTGGGTGGCGCTGCTGACCTGCGGCATCGCCTGGGCGCTGGCGCTGCAGTTCAGCTTCGAGCGGCTGATCTCGATCGACCTGATCCTCTACGGGGCGAGCCTGATCCTCGAATTCGTGGCGCTGATCGTGCTGCGGCTGCGCGAGCCGAACCTCGAGCGCCCCTTCCGCGCCGGCAACCTGGCCTGCGCCATCGCGCTCGGTGTCATGCCGACGGCGCTGATCGTCTACGCCGCCTTCGCCTCACGCGATGAGAAGATGGGGCACATGCCGGCGCTCGCCTTCGGAGCGCTGATAGCGGCCATCGGACCAGTCTTTTACCTGATCTCACGCAGCCTGTGGGCGGGAAAGCACACGCCGGAGGAGCTGGCATCGGAGACAGCCAGATCCTAGAGCGTATCGCCGTGGTACAAAGACAGCGATCGTCCTAAGCAGGAGGATGGAACGAGTGCGCATCCGCATCAGTGCCGTTCTGTTATTGCTGTGCCTCGCCGGCAAGGGCCACGGCCAGGCTGCATCTCCGCAGGGGATGTCTTTGCGCTATGAAACCGTGTCGATCCGCGAGAACTCCGACGCCAACGCGCGAACCGGCATGCTGGAAAACGCCCCCGACATGACAGCTCTGCGCATGTCTTTGCATGACCTCGTCGCATACGCCTGCCAGGTCCGCTCAGAGCTGGTGTTTGGAGGGCCGGCCTGGTCGAACTCCCGTCATTTCGACATCTCCGCGAAGGTCGCAGCTTCCGACACTCCGGAGCTCCAGAAGATGAAGTGGAGAGAGCGCGGCCCACTGATACTGCCCGCACTGACCGAGCGCTTCGCTCTGAAGATCCATCACGAGACCCGGACGCTGCCCGTCTACGATCTCGTCGTCTCACCAAAGGGCAACAAGCTGAAGCCGACCACAATTGAAAAAGGAGACGACACGTTCAAGTTGAATGGAGGTCTTGTTCCGAGCGGATCCATGGTCTTTTACGCGGATTACATTCGCGGCATCGGCGTCGATATGCCTACCCTGGCTCGCATCCTCAGCGGACAGGTCGATCGGGTCATCGTCGACCATACCGGCCTGACTGGTGTCTTCAACTTTGCGATCAATACAGCAGAAGATCCGGGCAACGATGCGCCGTCCATGGAACGCACATCCGAAAGACCCGAACAGGCGATTGCCATCGCACTCCACGACCAGGCCGGATTGGAGTTGAAACCGGCTCGCGAAGCAGTCGATGTGGTGGTTATCGATTCCGCAACGCCGCCGACGCCAGATTAAGAAACTGCTGCCATGCGAACCGCAGTGGAGAGGCGCATTACGGTGGAGATGACAATCTCTCGGAAATCTGCACACCAACAAAAAGCACCGCCGGCCAAAGCCGACGGCGCCTCCTGATCGCTTTTCCTGAGCCCTGAGCTCTGAGCCCTGAAAACTACTTCTTGTTATCCGTAAAGTTCTGCGCAGCCTTCTGGATGTGCTCCTTGGCGTAATCGGCGCCGTGCCAGCCGTGGATTTCGACGCGCTTGCCCTCAAGATCCTTGTAGATCGAGAAGAAGTGCGTGATCTCGCGCAGGATGTGCGGGTAGATCTCCGAATAGTCGTTGACGCCCTTGTAGCGGGGGTTGTTCTTGCCTACCGCAAGGATCTTCTCATCGAGCACGCCCTGGTCGAGCATCTCGAGCACGCCGATGGGGCGCACCTGCATCACGCAGCCCGGGAAGCTGGGAGCATCGACCAGCACCAGCACGTCCAGCGGATCGCCGTCATCGCTCAGCGTCGAGGGGATAAAGCCGTAGTCGCCCGGATAGTGAACGGGCGAGTACAGGTTGCGATCCAGGCGGAAAACGCCCAGCTGCTTGTCGTACTCGTACTTGTTGATTCCTTCGAGGGGAATCTCGATGACTGCTTCGACGACCTCCGGCATGTCCTTGCCGATGGGAAGTTCCAGATAATTGATCATGTGTTTCCTGTTCCCGTTTCCTCTAAAAATCCTGTGAGTAGTGTAGGGCGTGGAGTTGAACGCGGGCTATGGAGCGCTGACAGCCCAACCATTTATAATCAGACACGATGAAGGCTCATGTCTACGTGACTCTCAAGCAGACGGTCCTCGACCCCCAGGGTCAGGCCATTCACGGTGCACTTAAAAAGATGCAGTACCAGGGAATAGAAGACGTGCGCCAGGGGAAGTATTTTGTGATTCGTCTCAGCGACGCCCTGGATGCAGCCGCGGCCACAGCGGAGGTCGAACGCATCGCGAAGGAAGTGCTCACCAACCCCGTGATCGAGGAGTTCTCCTTCCATCTTGAAGACGCCGACTAACGGCGTCAACCGGAATCGGAATTCCACATCGGCAAAGCTCCGATAGAATCAGCCCATGTGCGGCATCGTCGGCTACGTCGGCAGCAAGTCAGTCGTTCCTCTTATCCTTGAAGGCCTGAGTCGCCTCGAATATCGCGGCTATGACTCGGCCGGCATCGCCGTAGGCGGCGACGGCCCCTCGCTCGAGCTGCGCCGCGCCCCGGGCAAGCTGCGCAACCTGGAAGCCGTGCTGCGCGATCAGCCTCTCAGCGGCACGTGGGGCATCGGCCACACCCGCTGGGCCACGCACGGCCGTCCCACCGAGGAAAACGCTCACCCCCACCGCGACTGCACCGGCCGCCTGGTGGTCGTACACAACGGCATCGTCGAGAACTATCTCGCCCTCAAGCAGGAGCTTGCCGCCGAAGGCCACACATTCGTCACCGAGACGGATACAGAAATCATCGCGCACCTCATCGAGCAGGAGATACGGTCGGCGGCCAGCTCGGGCAAGACCATGGCGCTCGAAGACGCCGTGCGCCGCGCCTGCCGCCGGCTGACCGGAGCCTACGCCATCGGCGTCATCTCCGCCGATGAGCCGGACAAGATCGTGGCCGCGCGCAACGGGCCTCCAGCCGTCATCGGACTGGGCAAGGACAGCCTGGGCGAGGGCGAGTATTTTCTCGCCTCCGACGTACCCGGCATCCTGCACCACACCCGCAATCTCTACTTCCTCGCCGACGGCGATGTGGCCGTGCTCACCCGCGACGGCGTGAAGCTCACCGATCTGCACGGCGAGCCGGTCACGCGGCCCGTGCAACGCATCACCTGGGACCCGATCCAGGCGGAGAAGAGCGGTTACAAGCACTTCATGCTCAAGGAAATCTTCGAGCAGCCGCGCGCCATCCGCGACACGACGCTGGGCCGCATCTCGCTCGAAACCGGCAAGGTCTTCCTCGGCGAAATGAAGATCACAGAGGAAGACTTCCGCCGCGCCACGCGCATCCACATTGCCGCCTGCGGCACCAGCTGGCACGCGGCCATCGTGGGCAAGTTCATGATCGAGCGGCTGGCGCGCGTGCCGGTGGAAGTCGATTACGCGAGCGAATACCGCTACCGCGATCCCATCCCCGATCCGAATGCAATCGGCCTGCTCATCACCCAGTCCGGCGAGACCGCCGACACCCTGGCTGCGCAGCGCGAGATGATCGCCAAGGGTATGAAGACGCTGGCCATCTGCAACGTGGTCGGCGCCATGATCGCCCGCGAGGCGCAGGGCACCCTCTACACCCATGCCGGACCGGAGATCGGCGTCGCCTCGACGAAAGCATTCACCTCGCAGCTCGTCGCGCTGTTTCTCTTCGCGCTGCATCTGGCGCAAACGCGCGGCACGCTCTCGGATGACGAGAGCCGCACCCTCGTCGAGTCACTCAGCCTGCTCCCCGGCAAAGTCGAAGAGATTCTGCGCAGCGCGGACAGCGTCTGCGAGCAGCTGGCAAAGATCTACTCCGGCGCGCGCGATTTCCTCTTTCTCGGGCGCGGCATTCACTATCCGATTGCGCTCGAGGGCGCGCTGAAGCTCAAGGAAATTTCCTACATCCACGCCGAGGGCTATCCCGCCGGCGAGATGAAGCACGGGCCGAATGCGCTCATCGATGAATCGCTGCCGGTGGTCGTGCTGGCTACGCAGGACGAGACCAACCGCGACTCGCACCTGCGCTACGAGAAGACACTCTCGAACATCCAGGAGGTCACGGCGCGCTCCGGCAAGGTGATCGCTGTCGCTATCGAAGGCGATACGCACATCACGCAGCTTGTCGACCACGTGCTCTATGTGCCGCCGGCCTCGGAGCTGCTGCTGCCCGTGCTCGACATCATCCCGCTGCAACTGCTCGCGTATCACATCGCAGTGCGGCGCGGCTGCGATGTGGACCAGCCGCGCAACCTCGCCAAGTCCGTCACCGTGGAGTAATTTCCCGGCTTATAACAGGCGTGCTGGAAACAGAGAACAGCGCGTACCGGAATAGATGTCCGGCACGCGCTGAAGATACACATCGAGAAGATACGGTTATTCGATTCCGCCTTAAAACGTGGCGCGAAGTGCGAACTGTATCTGTCTCGGGGTGTAATTCGGATCGACGTTGGTCAGCTGGCCGAAACTTCCATTGCCCAGCTGCGCGTCGCCCGAGTTGTTATTCGGCATGTAGAGGCTGACCGTGTTCGTAAGATTGAAGAACTCCGCACGAAACTGGAGATCGAGTGCCTCGTGAATGGGGAAATTCTTGAAGAGCGAGATGTCAACGTGCCGGAATGATGGCCCGTAGAGCTGGTTTCTCGCCTGGTTGCTGACGGTACCGATCGTTTGCCCCTCGAATGCGCTGGTATTGAACCACTCGTCCTTGCCCGGGCTATTGCGATGGAAGGGCGCGATGATGTTGGGGCGGTCATTGCCCGGCGACCCGATCTCTGAGCCGCTGTAGGGATGAGCGCAGTTGCCGGTGGTTGCGGCGGCCAGACCATCAGGCACGATGCAGCCCGCGGCGGTAGAGTTCTCCACCGAAAAATCCTTGCCTGACTGGATCGCAAAGATCTCATTGAATTGCCAGCCTGCGGCAAGCTGCTTCTTGAAGCCGGTAAGCTTCTTGCCGAAAGGCAGGAGATAGGTGCTCTGCAGCACGAAGCGGTTGCGGATATCGTTGTCGCCGTTTCCATATTCTGTCTTGCGCAGGTTATGCGGATCGGCGTTGCCGTAGCCCTGGTCGCCTTCTTCGCTCAGTCCGGAGAAGTCGTCGAGTACATGCGACCAGGTGTAGTTCGCATTCAGGGTAAAGCCGTGGCTGAGGCGCTGCTCGAGCGAAGCCTGCAGTGCGTTGTAATTCGAGACGCCTTCGCTGTCGTAGTATCCGACCGTGGCCACGTTCGGCAGCACCGAGGAGAGAAGATAGGTCTGCGACTGCGCCGCGGTGGGTCCGGCCGGGCTGGGAAGATTGATGTTATTCAGCACCTGGGGCTGATGATTCCCCACTTCCCCGACATATCCGAGAGTGGCGACCGCGGCTCCCAGCTGCCGCTCCACCATGAGGTTGTACTGGTAAACCACTCCCTGGCGGAGCTTGGGATTTTCCGCATTGAAGCTCAATCCGGAAAGTGAGGCCAGATCAGGAGACTGTCCAGCCACAAAAGGAGCGCTTGGAACTGGAAGTCCCTGAGAGAGCGTTTGCGTGGACGTGCTGCCCTGCCCTCCTGTTCCGCAGACAGGAGTGGCCGAGACGCCATGGCTGGTGGTGATGTAATAAGCCAGGGTCGATTCGCAGCTTGGCTGATAGGTGGAGACGAAGGGCACATTCTTCAGATCGGCATTCGAGGTGTAGTTGCCGGGGAAGTAGCTCATGCCGAAGCCGCCTCGCAGGACGGTGCCGGGCTGCACGGTCGCTGCAAAGCCGATGCGCGGCGCAAAGTTGGAATAATCCGTGGCAATGCCCGCCGTGCTCGATGCGCCGTTTGCTCCTGCTACCTGGAGAGCAGAATCGATATTGTCGGCCGAGAGCGTCTGGGCCAGCGGCCAGTTGAAGTTCGAAATGTGATTGTGCGCCTCGGTGAACGGAGTGAAGACGTCATATCTTGCGCCATAAATCACCGTAAGATTCGGAGTTACCTTCCAGAAATCCTGCCAGTAGACGCTCGGCTCCCACGAGCGGTAATCCGGAGGTGTCAGGTTGTAGACGCGTCCCGGGCCGGTAAACGCACCGATCAGCATGGATGCAAGCACGTTCGTATTCTGATCGGCAATGGAGTAGCCCGACGTGTCCGTGCTCAGACCAAAGCTGTAATAACCCACGGCAGAGGCACTCTGCACGTTCCGCGCCTGGCGCCGGATGAGGCCCGCGCCCATCTTCATATTGTGCGGACCCACGGTATAGGAGACATTGCCCGCGTACTGGAACGTGTTGTCGATATCCTGCAGCGGAACATACGCGCCATCGCCGAGGTCTTCGAAGTTCGATATCCCAGCGACGGTAAGTCCGCTCGAGTAGGTATTGAAGTTATTCGTGCCCGCCGGGAATCCGAACTCCGTTGCGACATTATTGCCGTAATTGAGTGGCGTGGAGAAGTTATTGATGCGCGTGTAACCGGCCTTCAATTCGAGAACCAGCTGCGAACTGAAGAGGTGCGTGTAGTTGACCTGGTATCCGTAGGCCACATCGGTGGCGTCGCCCGAAAAGTTATACCGGCCCCCGCCGGGGATGACTCCGGCAAGCGCATTCGGACCGGCCACCGGAAGCTGCGCAGGGTTGTAAGTCGAAACATTGTTATAGGTGAAGCGCGCATAGAGCTGATTGCTGCTGTTAAAACTATGATCGACACGTGCATCCACGGTCGTGCTGAACTGTGTTTTGTTGCCGCCGGACACATAGTTATTCGTTACCCCGCTATTGCTGCCTGCGGCGTTCGGCGCAGGAAAGAGCTTCAGATAGTTCAGGGCAATCGGATCCACCGTATAGGTGCCGCCGCTGCCCGGAGCAGGGTTTACGGCAGGCAACGAGCCGTTGGTGATGGCCGCCTGGATCAGATCGTCCGGCGACGAACCTCCGATGCTATTGATACTGTCGAAGTTGGTGAGGTCGGGAACCGTGCTGGTATAGGGGTTCACCGCCTGTACCAGGCGGAAGCCTTCATAAGAACCGAAGAAGAAGGTCTTGTTCCTGATAATCGGACCACCCAGCGAGCCTCCAAACTGATTCTGGCGCAGCTCCGGCTTCTGCGGAATAGATGTGGTCGTGGCGAAATAGGAGCGCGCATCCAGAACATCGTTGCGGAAGAACTCATACAGCGAGCCATGAAAGGCATTGGACCCGGACTTGGTAATGACATTGATGACGCCGCCGGCGGTGCGGCCGATTTCAGGAGCGTAATTATTCGTCTGAACCGATATCTCCTGGATCGAATCGACCGACGGCTTGACGCCGATGCTGCCAATAATGCGTTCGTTGTTGTCGATACCATCGATGATCTCGTTGTTCAGCACGTCGTCCTGACCGTTGACCGACAATCCGTTTGTGGAACGTCGATCATCCGGTCTCTGACCGCTGGTGAGACCGTTTCCAGGACCTTCATTGGCTCCAGGCACAAGCTGCACTTCCTGGATGAAGTTACGTCCATTCAGCGGCAGATCGACTACCGCGCCCGCGGTGACGCTGGAGCTGACAGTGGCATTATCGGCTTGTAACAGAGGCGTCGCCGCTGTGACCTGCACAGTCTCCGACGCCGAGCCAACGATCATATGCGCATCGGCGCGGCCGCGATCACCTGCTTCCACTCCTATGTCACTTACAGTGAAGGCCCGGAAGCCCTGCGCTTCTACGCGGACAGAATAATGTCCTGGAAGCAGAAATGAGAATACATATTCTCCCTGCCCGTTGCTCTGGGCCTGGCGAGACTCTTTCGTGCCCAGGTTGGTTAAGGTCACCGTCGCATGAGGAAGGACGTTTCCCTGCTGGTCTGTCACTAATCCAGTGATATCCGCAGTCGTGAGCTGGGCACGCGCGGACGGCACCATGGATAAGCCAACAGCGGCGATGCAGAGAAGCAGCATCGTAAGACGCTGCAGGATCTGCAATGTGAGATTCTTTGACTGCCTCCGAAACATAGACAAAATCAAGAGATGCCTCCTGTTTGCCCGTCTGATCGATAGAGCCCGGGCTGGGGGCAAACCTTAGGGAGCAGAAATCATCTTCGGCAAGGCTTATACGGTAAAAGTACTTTCATCTTCTCTATGTTGATGAAAACACCCACCTTTCAGAGGAAGGTAAAACCTGTTAAATACCGGTATAATTCGCCGCGTTCAGGAAACAGGTGAGACGATGCCCCCAACATTTGTCGTGCCCGCTGCTACCCGCGATGTAGGCTCCTCTGAACCAGCAGTGATAGGCCATGAAGCAATCATCGAGCAGGTACGCAGGATCATCGGCAGCACATACTTCCGCAATAGCAGACGATATCCGCCCTTCATTCGCTATGTCGTCGAACAGGCCCTGCAACGACCCGGTGAAGTTCTAAAGGAAAGGATGATCGGGATCGAAGTATTTCGGCGTTCGAGCGACTACGATACCGCTACCGATCCCATCGTAAGAGTGACGGCGGGCGAGATACGAAAACGGCTTGCCCAGTACTATCAGGAGCCGGATCATCATAGGGAACTTCGCATTGAATTGCCGCTGGGCTCCTACATGCCTGTTTTTATGGAACCCGCCGCTTCAACAGGCGAAGAGCATGATGGCGGCGAGAGCGAAACCTCTCATCGGTATGTTCTTCCGTCCGATGATCCAGCATTATTGATGCCGGCAGAGAGCAAACAAAAAAATGGCTCTACGGCTCACGCGCTATCGGATATCTCCGATAGCATCATGCTTCGGAAGCATCACTTCCTGCCGCTCCTTTCTATAGGTGGAACCATCTTCCTGCTTCTTTCTGTTGCCTTTGTCATCTTTTCTCATGCTTATATCCGGAAACCTCAAGAAGATACAGGACTCGCCTATGTATGGAATCCATTCTGGAATACAGATAGCTCCACGCTGATTGTGTTGGGAACGCACTCCCTTGATAAGGATGGACATGACTTATCCCCAGGAGAGATACCGGAGATGGGAAAAGACACCACGATGCTCTCTTCGATGATCCGTTCCGACATGGTTCCCATCAGCGACCTGGTCAGTGTCGAAACCCTGGTCCGACCGCTGGCCGATCATCGTCGCAAGTACTCTGTTCGAGCGGCGCATGAAACAACATTCGAACAGATCCAGCAAGGCCCTGTGCTCCTGATCGGAGCGTTTGACAACCCCTGGACACTGCGGCTTACAGAAAATCTTCCTTATGTCTTCAGGGCAGGCAAAAACGGCGTGAATTGGATCGTGGACCGGCAGAGACCACAGAACCAGTGGGGCTTCGACTGGAGTTTCGACAGTGCCCAGCAAGCCCGGGGAAGCTCGCGGGATTATGCCATCGTCGCGGGCTTCTTCGATGCCGACATCCAGCAGCATGTGCTCGTGGCTGCGGGGATCGGCAAGAGTGGAACGGCCGCGGCCGCAGAGTTCCTTTCCACGAATGGATATCTGAAGAGCTGGCTCGCGCATGCTCCTGCGCAGAAGAACAATTTCGAAATAGTTTTGACCACGGAGACGATGGATGCCCAGCAGGGCCCTCCTCGAGTCGTGCAAATGCAGACCTGGTAGTGCATGACAAGCTGCCTTCTCTGCCACAAATAGCACAGCAGTAAATATTCGAGGCTCTCAGCGCTTAAAGAAATCAGGACCATCGCTCTCCTGCCAATGCGCACCAGACGGGCATCGCACCTTGCGATGGCGGTGAAACCCTCCTGCCATTGACATTCTCGCGGAAGTGTTGTCTGCTAAGCTCATGATTCGCCAACTCCATCTGTATCTGTGTTGTCGATAGCCACGCCGGGCAATCCTCTGCCCACCTTTCCTCTTACAACCGAATAGAAGCTCAGCGCGGTCCTGCCGCTCACGCAGCAGCTCGTCCACGCTCATAGACTTCGCCGGCGGAGTCATCTCCGTACCTGTCCGCGTACGCTGCGGCGATTGTTTTTATTTTCTGGAGAAACCATGCGATTCAAATCCGGCAGCCATTGGCTGCTCTCTGCACTGCTGCTTCTTCTGTCTTCTCTTACCCTGCATGCGCAGGTGGATACCGGTTCACTGAGCGGCATCGTCACCGACCCTGCCGGAGCGGTGGTTGCAAATGCAACGGTAACGGTAACAAATACAGGGACCAGCGCAGCACATACCGTGAGCACAAGTAATAACGGCGCCTTCCATCTGGAAAATCTTGAACCGGCGGTCTACACCGTCAGCGTAGAACTGGCGGGATTCGAGACCTGGCGCGCACGCGTGGAAGTTACCGTCGGCGGCCACGCCGCATTGAATGCAAAGCTGGCCGTCGGGTCGAACAAATCGACCGTGGAAGTGGTCGCACTCGGCGGCGTCGAGGTCGACACCTCATCGCAGGAAGTCTCGGAGATCGTGACCCCCGAGCAGGTCAAGCAGCTGCCCAGCCTCACACGCAACATCTATGACTTCGTCGGCCTCTCAGGCAATGTCTCACAGGGCGACGAGGCACAGGGACACACGCAGAACTCGACCAACCTCGGCGTGGGCTATTCGATCAACGGGCAGCGCTCCTCAGGCACGGAAATTCTGCTCGACGGCGTTGAGAACATCGAGCTCTTCGACGACGTCGTGGGCCTGCATGTACCGGTCGACTCCGTGGGCGAGTATCGCGTGCTGAC
Source organism: Silvibacterium dinghuense (assembly GCF_004123295.1). Taxonomy (NCBI): domain Bacteria; kingdom Pseudomonadati; phylum Acidobacteriota; class Terriglobia; order Terriglobales; family Acidobacteriaceae; genus Silvibacterium; species Silvibacterium dinghuense. The sequence goes on from NZ_SDMK01000005.1 coordinate 277,874, forward strand.
CAGCAACTTCGATCCACAATACGGGCGCGCCTCGGGCGGCGTGGTGAGCGTGGTCACGGCCAGCGGCTCGAACCAGTTTCACGGCACCTTCTCCGAATTCAACCGCGTGGCCGCCTACACCGCAAATACAGTCACGAACGCACAGGGAGGACTCTCGAAAGGCGGCTACACGCGCAACCAGCCGAGCTTCTTCCTCAGCGGCCCCATCGTGCGCAACAAGCTGTTCTTCGCAGCGGGCGCGGAGTGGCTGCGGGTGCGCAGCAATACCATCCAGACAGCCTGGGTGCCCACCTCCGATCTGCTCTCCTATGCGGCCACCACGACGCAGAATTTCGTCAGCAAATATGGGCAGAGCTTCACCTACGCTCAGACCATCACCAACAGCGCCGCCGGCACACCCTTCGCCAGCGTGCCTGCCAGCACTCCGGTCTTTGGGCTGGTGAACTACAGCGTGCCGCAGGATGCAGGCGGCGGCCTGCCGCAGAACACCTACAACTACGTGCTCCGCGGCGACTACCAGTACTCAGACCGCACGCAGTACTTCGGCCGCTTCGTCGGCTGGAAGCTCGATGAGCCGCTGGGCGCTCTCTACTACAGCCCCTACTCGAACTACGACGCAGGCGAGCTGGACAAGGACTACGCAGCACTCGGCGGCTTTACGCATGTCTTCTCGCCTACGCTGGTCACCAGCGGCCGTGTCAGCTTCAGCCGCATCAACCTGAACGAGAACACCACCGAAGCCGGGCTCACAACGCCCGCACTCTACTTCTCGAGCGCGGCGCAGGTAAACGGCTACAGTGTGGATCTGCCAGGTAACGGCCTCGGCCTTCCCTTCGGCGGTCCGCAGAACGTCCTTCAGTGGAACCAGGATGTGGACTGGAACCGCGGCAACCACAACTTCAAGTTCGGCTCGCAGCTTCTCTACATTCAAGCCAACCGCACCTTCGGCGCCTACGCGCAGGCGGAAGAGGCGCTGGCCGGCTCCGTGGAGGGCGACTCCACCGGCTATGCGGGCTTCCTCTCAGGCACCGTGGGAACGTTCTCCACCGCCGTCGATCCTCAGGGGCACTTCCCTGGCCAAACCATCTCCACGCCACTCACGCAACCGAACTTTGCGCGCAGCGACCGCTTCCACGACTGGGCCGTCTACGGGCAGGATGCATGGCGCGCCACGCCGAAGCTTACTGTGAACTACGGCGTGCGCTACGAATACTTCGGCGTGCAGCACAACAACAAGGCAGACCTCGACTCGAACTTCTACTACGGCTCCGGCTCGTCCTACGCCGACCAGATCCGTAGCGGCCAGGTCTTCACGGTGCCGAACAGTCCGATCCATGAATTGTGGGAGCCGAGCTATGGCACGGTGAGTCCGCGCCTGGGATTTGCCTTTGATCCAACCGGTTCGGGCAAGACAGCAGTGCGTGGCGGCTGGGGTATCAGTTACGAGCGCAACTTCGGCAATGTCACTTTTAACGTCATCCAGAATCCCCCGAACTATGCGGTCGTCGTGCAGAACGGCGTAGCTGTCAGCACCTCGAACCTGGGCACTCTTGCCGACGCCGACGGCGAGGTAACACTGCCCTCCACCAGCCTTCGCCACGTCGCACAGAATATCCGCACCGCACAGACGCAGTTCTGGAACCTCACCGTGGAGCACCAGATCGCACCACAGACCGTGGTCAGCGCGACCTATCTCGGCGCGCGCGGCCTGCACCTCTATGACATCAAGAACATCAACGGCGAAGGCTCGGGCAACTACCTGGCCGGCGACGATTACGCCACCGACGGGCTCACGCGGCTGAACTCGACGTACAGCAACATCAACAGCCGCGGCTCCAATGGCGACTCCTACTACGAAGCCGTGAACCTGCGCTTCTCGACACGCAACCTGCTGACCTCCGGTCTCAGCGCAACCGCGAACTACACCTATGGGCACGCCATCGACGACCTGAGCTCAACCTTCTCCGAGACCAACGCCGGCGGCGGCGGTTACAACCTCGGCTATACCAACCCCTTTGATCCAGGCTACGACCGCGGCTCGAGCGATCTCGACATCCGCCAGCGCTTTGTCTTTGCACCCATCTACGAAACGCCGTGGTTCCACAACAGCAAAAGCCTCAAGGGCGAGCTGCTGGGCAACTGGACAGCGACCGGCATCTACACGGTGCGCAGCGGCACATCGTTTACCTACTACGACTCGACCTACAATCTTGGCGACTACTACAACATCGCGCGTTACGTGCCGTCGTCCTCGATCAAGAAGTGGAAGTACACCAAATCGCAGGGCGAAGTACCAGGCGCAGTCAATCAGTATTACCTGGCATCGAGCCTGCCAACGGGTCAGAAGATCGTGAACGATGCGATCGGTGGCTACTCGAACTGGGCCTTCCCCACCTATGCACCGGAGCGGAACTCCTTTGTCGGCCCCGGCGCGTGGAACCTGGACCTGGCGGTAAGCAAGCAGTTTCCGGTGTGGGAGAAGGTGAACGTAGAGCTGCGCGCCGAGGGCTTCGACGTGCTCAACCACCACAACCTCTATGTGCAGGAGACGCTCGCCGACGCGGCAAACTACTATCCCAGCACGCCGGTGATCACCGCCAAGAAAGGCGGCGTAAACGGCTCCGCCAGCGAGGAGCGCCGCTTCGGACAGCTGGCAGTGAAGGTGAACTTCTAACACTCCCGGCAACACTGCCGCGCGATGGCCAGTCCTGCATCTGGATACGTTCAGACGCAGGACTGGCCATTTTTCTTAGATGGGTATGCCGGTCCATGCCGGTGCTGCTTCAGCGAATGCGGGGTAGCCGGTTTTGCAGAAAGGAATGGAAACGGCGATCGGCCATAAAGCGCTCTGGCCTCGACAAGCGCTCGGTTGTGGACTGCGGCAGGCAGACGACGAGCGTCACGATCGAGACAGCATCACTTCCGCTACTGACAGGACGGAACCGGCTTAGCGTTCTTCATCTCCCGGCTGAGTCGATGAGAGCTCCATCTGAATTTGAATAGCCAGTGCATGCGAAGTTGGTTTAACCAGGAGCAGTAGCTTCTTCCTTTCGACAGAAGAATCGGCCGCGCCAGATAGTATCCCTGAAACAGGTCGAACCCTTCCTCGAGCGCGGCCTCGAGCTCTTCGCGCGTCTCAACCTTTTCTGCGATGAACTGGATAGGCCGCTTCTTCAATGTCGACAGCAGCTTTTTTCTGCATTCCTTACCGTCCTGCCGAAAATCGACCTTGATATAGTCGGCGAGCTGAATCAGATCGTGATTGCAGCCGTGGAGCTGAAAGTCATCCAGTGCGATGAGATGACCGAACGCCTTGATCTTCCGGCAGGCGTCCTCGACCCATTCGTCTACTTCTACCGTTTCGAGCACCTCCAGCACGGTCGAGGTCGGGAGCAGGGCAAAAAATTCGAGTAGATCTTCGCGGGTGCAGTTTACGAAGACCGGCTTTCCATCTGTGAGCTTCTCCAGGCCGTCCAGCAGCCAATCTTCGATGACGTGCCTGGTCGCACTACGAGGGTCGCTGGTAAACCCCTTGCTGTTCGTTGTGCGGCACAACGCCTCGTAGCCAAACACCTGCCCTTTTGAGTCGAAGATGGGCTGAAGCGCGATGTAACGCCGTTTCCCGGTGTCGGATACCGCACGCTGCTCGGCGCTGTGCCACGCCCCCACACGGTAATCGCTTCCAATCGGCGCGCATGGCGCCTGCAATGAACTCGAAATACTCAACGAAAACCTCCCTACGATCGGAGCGATCAGAGCGGCAACTTCGGGGCCTGGGGAAATCGTTCTGCCAGAGAGTGAGAAAAGTGTTCCTCCTCGCCGCTCCCGGAGATGTGGTTGCATCCGGGGAAACTGAGCCGTCCATGGAGACAAATACGACGAGGAGGAACGGGGGTTAGAACAGGGCCTATACGGACAAATTCCCACCGGCTCCCTGTAGCTCCCGAGGCTTGACCTGTCTACCTGGATTCCCAGTGGATTGTCTGGAACAAGATCATCACGATGCCTGCGTGCCTGGAATGTTCTGAACTGTTTGTTGTCTTTATGCGCATAAAGCTGTTTACTTTCAGCCACCTACGTTTTCCGGGGGAGACCGTTTGTTCCTTCGCCAGGGGACGTTTGCTCTGTGATAGAGTCGCTCCACAAGCACTGTTCTGAGGAGAAATGCCTACCATCGGTCCATTCTCGATTCCGGAAGAGCTCAGTCCGGAGCAAACGAGGCTGATCCGGGCTCATCTGCACGAAGTCATTTCAAGCCCGGCCTTTGCAGGCAGTAAGCGTGCACAGGATTTCCTGCAGTTGATCGTCGAGCACGCCGTCGCTGGCCGCCTGGATCATTTACGGGAGCGCATGATTGGAGCCGAGATGTTCGGCCGGCCGATCGACTATGACACGGCCAACGATGCCGTCGTCCGGGTAAAAGCGACGGAAGTCCGCAAGAAGCTGTTGCAGTTTTATCAGGAAGCGCCGAAGCCCGCTCCCGTGCGCATTGAGCTGCCGACCGGCTCCTACGTGCCGCGATTCTGCTTTGAAGCACCGGAAGCCGTGGCGGCGCCAGATCCGGTGGCAGCCTCGGCAGACGCAAAGGAGAGCGAGCAGGATACGGATGCGAAGGTCCAGCCGGGCATTGCGCGCAGGCTTCTCCTTGCACTGGCGGCCTTGGCGGTGGCTGCCGCGGCCGGCTATTTCGGATACAGACTCTGGCGAGTTCAGCCCCCCTCCAAGCCGAGCATTCGCGCGATTGCCGTGCTGCCCTTGGAAAACCTCTCCGGGGACCCGAGCCAGGAGTACTTCGCCGACGGAGTGACGGAGGAATTGATCTCCGACCTGGGGCAGGTTTCTGCCTTGCGCGTCATTTCCAGGACTTCGACGATGACGTATCAGCACACCCAAAAAACGTTGCCGGAGATTGCGCGCGAATTAGGCGCCGACGTGATCGTGGAAGGTTCGGTACTGCGCGAAGGCCGTAAAGTCCGCGTCACGGCCCAATTGATAGACGCTCATACGGACGAACATCTATGGGCGCAGAATTACGTCCGTGACCTCACCAGCGTCCTCGCTCTTCAGGGAGAGGTAGCGCAGACCATTGCGGATGAGATCAGCATTCATGTCACGCCGCAGGAGCAGGCGCGCTTAGGACATCTGCGCAATGTGAATAATGAAGAGGCGCAGGACCTCTACCTCCTGGGTCGGTATTCGCTGAATTCAGGCGACCCCAGGCAAGCCATCCGCTACATGCAGCAGGCGATTGACAAAGATCCCAACTATGCTCCAGCGTACGCCGGGCTGGCGAACGGCTATGGCTGGCTTGGCGTAGCCGGCTGGATGCCATACCTGGATGCGTTTTCCCGGCAAAAGGCCGCGGCCATGAAAGCCATCGAGTTGGATGACCTGCTGCCCGAAGGGCATGTCGAGTTGGCGGATGCCGCTCTCAACCTGAACTGGGACTGGGGAACCTGCGAGCGAGAGTTAAAGCACGCATTGCAGCTGAACCCCAGCTCGATCTCGGCCCATTCGACATATGGGTTTTATCTCTTGAGGGTAGGAAGAATCCAGGAAGGTCTGGAGCAGCTGAAGCAGCTGCTGGTGCTTGATCCGGTATCGAGCCGGTCCTTTATGAATGCGGCCTTTGCGTACTACTACGCGAGGCAATATGACGAGGCCTTTGCTCAGATCCAAAGAGCCAACTCCTTTGCGCCAAACCCCGCTGAAACCATATTTCCTCTCGGTGTCATTTATGCCGAGCAGGGACAGTATCAACAGGCCATCGATGAATTAAAGAAACTCGGAGATACGCCGCACGCCCTCGGCCATGCAGGAAATGCCTATGCCCGCATGGGACAACCTGCTCAGGCACGGAAGATGATCGAAAATCTCGAAGCGCATGTGCAGAAAGAGGGAGTGGGAAGATACGAGATCGCGCTGGTCTACGCTGCCCTTGGAGAAAAGGATCAGGCCTTTGCCTGGCTGGAAAAATCGTTGGATGCTCATGACAAAGGGCTGACGTTCCTCAAGGTGGATCCGTGCCTTGACCCGCTGCGCAACGACCCTCGATTTCAGGATCTGGTCCGGCGTGTCGGGTTCCCTTGAGTTGAGTGCGTTCTTATCCGCCTGAAGAGGCAGACGCCATGAAAACAAAATCCACCCGGAATCCCGTCCATAACGAATGAGATTCCAGGTGGCTTCGTGTTGCATGGGCTCGGCTAGAGCATTTCCCCTGAAGAGGTGGAGTACGGCGAGATCGTCCGTCCCGTTTTCTCCCAAGGAAAATGGCATGGCACGCCCGCTGAAGACGCCATAGGATCAGGGGAAATGCTTTAAGGCGTTGTGATGGACACGTTATCGAAGGTCGCCGTGCATAACTCGGAGCTGTTCCGGCTGCTGACGACCAGTCCGATATAGGCTGTGTCCGCCATCGATATGGTCACTGTGCCCTGCTGGGTCCAGGTCACTCCATCCGCTGAAAAGTACCCGGTAAAGGTGCTCCCGCTGCGTACGACGCGAACCCAATAAGGCGCTACGAGGCCGCTGGTTCTGCTGCCGCTCGCACTGCCGCTGGTGGCCGTGCGATAGACCCAGGTGACGCCGTTCGAAGGGGTGACGTTGATATTCGCCATCGTCGAACCGGCATCGAGTGTCTCGCGAATCATGACACCTGCCTGCGCTCCGCTGTTGGTGTTCGTCATGCTGACCACCCGGGCCGTGATGGTATAGTCCGTGCCCGCGGCCTGGTATGCATAGTTGAATTGATCGGCCGTGCCGCTGATGCTGGTCCCGGAACCGTTCACCGTGAACGTGCCATTGGTATCGCTCGCGCTGCCGGCGACACCCACGCTTCCAATGTCCTGATCCGTCCAACCCGACGGCAGACCGCCTCCTGTGGTACTGACGACCAGTGTGACTGTGGCCGAGTGTGACAGGCTGCCGCTGGCGCCGGTGATCGTCAGGGTGTAGGTTCCCGTCGGAGTCGTGCTCGCAGTGGAGACTGTCAGCGTCGCATTCCCCGAACCGGCGACGGACGTGGAGCTAAAGCTTGCCGTCGCATCGGTAGGTAATCCGCTCACACTCAGATCCACCGTGTCGGCGAAACCATTGAGAGCGCCAATCGTTGTGGTGTAAGTAGCGCTGTTCCCCGGCGCCACGTCCAGCGAACTCGGTGTCGCGGAGATGCTGAAGTCCGGTGCCACCACGACCAATGTCACTGTGGCCGAGTGCGTGAGGCTGCCGCTGGTGCCCGTGATCGTCAGGGTGTAGGTTCCTGTCGGAGTCGTGCTCGCGGTGGAGACAGTGAGCGTCGAACTCCCCGAGCCAGCGACGGATGTGGAACTAAAAGTCGCCGTTGCTCCGGTCGGCAATCCGCTGACGCTCAGGTTTACCGCGTCAGAGAAGCCACTGATAGCGCCGATCGTTGTGGTGTAAGCAGCATTGCTGCCCGGTGTCGCTGTCTGCGAGCTCGGACTCGCCGAGAGACTGAAGTCAGGTGGACCTGGCACGATCAAGGTCGCCGTAGTGGTGCGCGATAGAGTGCCGTCGGTGCCCGTAATCGTCAGGGTATAGGTCCCTGCCGGAGTTGTCGTAGCTGTTGAGACCGTGAGTGTCGAGCTCCCCGAGGTGGTAACCGACACTGGACTGAAAGCAGCGGTAGCCCCAGTCGGCAATCCGCTCACACTCAGATTCACCGTGTCGGTGAAGCCGTTCAAAGGACTGATCGTAGTTGTATAGGTCGTGTCGCTCCCTTGTGTCACCGTCTGCGAGCTCGGCGTAGCTGCAATCGTGAAATCCGGCGTCGGAGGACCGACGGTCATCCTGTGAATGATGATCGAGTTGTTGTTGTAATTATCCTTGCTGATCAGATAATCGCCATTGCTCGCCTGATACGCCCGAATGCCATACATCGAATCCACATCGTTGCCCACCGCGACATTGGGATCCGCGCTGGTCATCGTCAGATCATTGGCGCCGGTGGTGAGATTGTAGGCATCGATATCCGGCACCGTATGGACATACGAGATAAACAGATAGTTGCCCGCTGCCGCTCGGCCCTTGGGATTCTGAGAAGTCTTCAGAGTGATGACAGGGTTGGGATTGGTGGTGTTACCTGCCATCCAGCCGTGGTACACCTCGACGCGGCCGCCCAGCGCGGTCCAGTCCGTAGAGGTCGCATTCATCAGGATCATGGTGTCTGTGGAGGGGATGTACTCGATGCCGCCCAGAGGCGCAATGGTCGACGGCGTCGGCGTGGTCGTCGGCGTTCCGTAGATCGGCACACCGTTGGCGTCGAAGCCGGTCAACGGGTAATGAGTGATCTCGTTGGTCTTATCCAACCCGACCCAGATATCTCCGTTCGTGTCGAGGGTAAATCCGTTCCGGACCCGGGCCGTCGTGTTGAAGTAGTTGGTATAACCCGCAGGACTGGTCTGGCCCGGTAAAGTGCCGAACGGAATCGACGCGTATTGGTTGGTTGGGAAATAGGAGAACAGGAAGATATCAGGATTCTGGCCGGTGGAGGCGAGAATGCGATGGCCATTCACGCTGGTCATGATGCCGAAGTCGAATCCCCGGCTGTTGTTGGTCACATCCACGCGCGGGTCCGTCGGATAGTCGAGCGAATCGACGCTGTTGCCCACGTATCCTGCGCCTGCCGAACCGGTGTACACATCCTGACCGCTGTATAAGTAGGCGCCGTCCGTTCCGGGATCGAAGGCAGCATTGCCTTCGAAGTTCAGCCCTTGCAGGGTGTACTGCAACACGCCGGAACTGTTGTAAGCGTGAAGATCGGTCTTCCCGTTTCGCCCTAAATCCCAGGTTCCTCCCCAGGGATTATTGAGTACGTACAGCATTCCGGAGCTATCCTTCCCGATACCCACCACGCGCGTGAAGCGCTGGCTCCCGGTTTGCCCCTTGTTACCCGTAGTGGTGTCGAGATATCCGCCTTGCACGCCGAAGGTACCGACCAGGGACGGACTGCTCGACAGATTTCCGTAGATTTGAATGTTCATGTTCGGCCCCTGGTCGCCGACCATCAACTGGTTATTAGCGCTGTCATAGTACAGCGAGGAAGGCCGCGCGCTGGAGCCCATGTTGATCGAGTTCAACACGCTCCCCGAAGGAGCAAATTCCTGGATCGTACCTTCGCTCAACTGCGCGACCCAGATATTCCCCGATCCGTCGATCGCGATCGCGCCGGGATCCGTGAGGCTCCAGTCCGATTGCCATACCCCCGCGGTCGTGTAGCACCGCACCAGGTTGTCGGGATGATCGCTGACATAAACGAGCGTGCCGGTATCGGCGATTCCCGTGATCACATCCGCGAGCCGCTCCGTCGTATCGGAACTCGCAGACCATGTCAGATCCCGCGTTCCAGTGCTCCGGTTGTATCGGCCGATATAGCCGCTGCCGCCGAGGCTGGTGTTGAATTGCAGCGCGGCGAAAACATCGGTGCTATCGCCGCCGATTGCCCCACCCTGGGTTTCTCCATGAGCACCCATGGAGCCTGTTTTTTGCCCGTTTTGATAGATGTTGATGCTGCCTTCGCTTTCATCCCACATCGACGAGGTATAAACAACGCCTTCTGGCGCCACCCACATGGATCGCATCGCGTTGCCCACATAAGTGGGAGTCGTCGAATAGGTATTGCTTACCCAGGTCGTCGTGTAACTCACCTGTGCATGGCCGATCGTCGCACTTATCCATAGAACGAAAAACCAGGAAATCGCGAAGAAGGCTCGCCAGCCTCGTTTTGAAAACATAGGGGTCTCCTTAGCCTTCTGCTCGCAATGCTCAGGAGGCTTCAGCAGTGTGGTTTTGTAAATTCCACGAGCCTTTTAGTGCGCAGTCCAAAGGCGTGTCAATTTGAATGCGTTATCGAAACGCTCTCACGCCGGGCGTTTCATTTTTACGCCGGCCCGCTTGGCGAATCCCGCTTGCATAACTGGACTAACTCACAGGAAGAACGCGAGTATCCTTCCAGTACGCGGCTTCCGAGACATGCGCCACATGGATGCGTACGGAGCGGCAGTTTGTTTCGTCCCATGAAACTCCTGGTTATCGACAAGACTCTTCCTGTCAGTCCCTATTCGAACTACCTCTCCGGCAGCAGTATCGGAACCAGCCCGCACCACAAACTGGCAGCAGGCAACGGTGCGATAAAAGACCGGCATCTCTAACGAGAGACTCCCGCGATGAGCCCTGTCTCGGGGTGCGACCCGGCAATCCTTCATCCATGAAGTAATCCGAGGCGAATTTCTTCCCATCACGGTTTCGTCAGAGCATCTATTCGGAGCGCCGCACGACTGGCATCCTCTGCAAGCGCAGGTTGCGCCGAACAGACTGGGAGGCGAGGTGAAAATCCGATTTTCTGCGGCGATGCTGTATCCTACTCTCCTTCAGCTTCAATTCAGGCGGGCAGGATAGAATAGGCTGGTACATTTGTTCCCATGGATGTACCTGTCCGCCCAGCGAACTCACCTAAGGACTATTCCAGAAATTGCAGAGTCAAACGATCCAAGATCGAGTTCTGAAAGTCATCGCGACCTCGAAGCGCATTCCAATAGAAACTGTCGGGCCTGACAGCAGCTTCGAGGCCCTCAATATTGATTCGCTCGATCGTCTCAACATCCTTTTTGACCTTGAGAGCGAGTTTGAAATCGAGATCAACGACGAGCAGGCCAAACAGGTCAAGAACGTCCAAGAGATGATCGAAGGCGTCACCCTTCTGGTCAAGGCGAAGGACTCTTCGCCAGCCGCTGAATAACGTGCATCGCGTCGTCATTACCGGAACCGGCGTGGTCAGCGCCCTCGGCAGGAACACGGCCGAATTCTGCCAGTCCCTGTTCTCAGGCACATCCGCCATCCGCGAGCTCCTCAGCGTGGATACCGCGCAGCTCCGCTTCAAGCACGGTGCAGAAATCCGGGACTATACGCCCGAAAAGCACTTCGAGACGAAAGACATCGCATTCATGGACCGCTTCGCGCAGTTTGCGGTCCTTGCTGCCCGCGAGGCGATCTCGCATGCCGGCATCGCATGGAGCCAGGAGCTGCGGGAGACGACAGCTGTCATTACCGGCTCCTGCCTGGGCGGAAAATTTGCAGAGGAAAGCGGCTACTGGGAGCTTTTCCATAATGGCAGGAATCGCGTTCAGCCGTTAACGATCCCGCTCAGCATGAGCAACGCCGGCGCCAGCCATATCGGCATGCAGTTCGGCATCGAAGGCCCCACCTACACCGTTTCCACGGCATGCGCCTCTTCCACCCACGCGATCGGCCAGGCCTTCTGGATGGTCCGCTCCGGTGCTGCTCCCATGGCCATTGCCGGAGGCAGCGAGGCGCCGTTCTTCCTTGGCGGCCTCAAGGCGTGGGAGGCCATGCGCGTCATCAGCAAGGACACCTGCCGTCCCTTTTCAGCCGAACGCAGCGGGATGGTGCTTGGGGAAGGCGCGGCCATGCTCGTGCTCGAAACGCTGGACGCCGCACTCGCTCGCGGAGCTCGCCCAATCGCCGAAATCGTCGGCTTCGGCATGTCCGCGGATGCCAGCCATATCACTCAGCCCCTCGCGACCGGACCCAGCCGCGCCATGCGCCTTGCTCTGCGCGACGGCGGCCTCGCTCCTGAGCAGATTGGCTATATCAATGCTCACGGAACCGCCACCGAGGCGAATGACCGTATCGAAACCGCGGCCATTCGCAGCACATTCGGTTCCCACGCCGACAAGCTGGCGGTCAGCTCGACAAAATCCATGCACGGTCATGCTCTCGGTGCTGCCGGCGCGCTCGAAGCCGTTGCGAGTGCCCTCAGCCTCAAGCACGGCATGCTCCCCCCCACGGCCAACTTCCTCACACCCGACCCTGCCTGCAATCTGGACGTAGTACCTAATGAAGTCCGCGTAGCCTCCGTGGAAGCCTGCCTCTCGAATTCTTTCGCCTTTGGCGGCCTGAATGCCGTGCTGGCCTTCAAAGCGCTCTAGCTCAAGCCCTTCCACCACGCCACCGAACGGGTGATTCCCTCTTCCAGGGACACCCGCGAGGCAAAGCCGAACTCCTCTCGCGCTTTGTCGCTCGGGTACTCCTGATCCCGTCCCAGGAGAAAAACAGCGTGCCGGGTCAGCAGCGGACGCCCCGGTAGCGCCTTCACCCAGTGATAGGGTGCTTCCATTGCGGCAGCCAGCACCATGGCAGTGGCATAGGGCAGGTTGATCCAGGGATGCTTGCAGCCCAGCCCCTCGGCCAGGGCGGTGACGTAGTCTCTCCAGGTCGCCCCGGTTCCATCCGTCAGGTTATAGGCCTTCGCTTCGGTATGCGGGCTCCTCGCTGCGGCAAGCATCGCGTCCACTGCGTTATCGACGTACAGGAATCCACCCGTCGCCCGTCCTCCGCCGATATAAGCCATCTGCCCTTTTCGCAATAAATCCGCGATATCGCTCACAAAGGCTTTCCCGCGAGGACCATAGATGGTTGCCGGACGGATGACCGTTACCGGCAACCCGCTTTCCTGCGCGCGCCAGACGGCCTCTTCCGCCAGAATCTTCGTCCGGTTGTACGGAAGGCCCACATCCTGCAGCGCGCCTGCCTCGGAGCACGGCACCTGCGGATACCCATAGACATCCGTCGTGCTCACATGGACAAACCGTTCGAGCCGGCGCGCTTCGCGCGCCGCGGCCAGCAGCGTCTCCGTGCCCCGGACGTTGCTTTCGAGATAAACCTGCGCGGCAGCCCAGTCCGTCGAGGCCGCCGCGCAGTGAAAGATATGGGTAGCCTCGCGAACGGCCTGCATCACCGGACCGTTGTCCGTCAGCCCTCCCCGCACCACCTGCACCTGGTTTCCCAGGAACGCGGAAAGATGGCGCAGATCGGAATTCGTCCGGGCCAGGACGATCACCTGTTCCCCTTGACGCGCCAGGACCTCCGCCAACCGTCCACCGAGAAAACCGCTCGCCCCGGTTACGAGCGTTGGCATGGGCTATACACTCCGCATCTTCTCGAAAATATCCAGAGCAAACTCGAGATGCTCCGAGGTGTGGGCTGCCGTCACACAGAGCCGCAGGCGTGCCGCTCCCTGCGCCACTGCAGGGAACAGGACCGGCGAAGTCAGAACGCCGAAATCGCGCAGCTTCCGGGCAAAGAGCGCGGTCTGCACATCGTCATGCAACATGATCGGAATGACCGCCGTCTCCGAAAGCCCGGTGTTGTATCCAAGGCTCTTGAGCCCCTCACGCAGAAACTGCGCATTGGCCTGCAGCCGTGCGACCCGCTCCGGCTCCTGCTTCAGGATTTTCAGCGTCTCCAGGACAGCCGCAGCCGCCGGTGCGGCCAATGCTCCGGAAAAAATAAACGGAGCCGCTGCGTGCTGCAGGAAGATCGAGAGCCGGCGCGAAACGGCAACAAATCCGCCATTCGACGGAATCGCCTTCGCCAGCGATCCGGTCCAGATATCGACGTCGTCCGTATGGACGCCGAAATGCTCGTCCGTCCCTCGCCCGTGCTTACCCAAGACACCGCTTGCATGCGACTCATCCATCAGCAGGAAGCAGTCGAACTCCTTCTTGATGGCAATCAGCTCCGGAAGCGGACAGATATCGCCATCCATCGAAAACACGCCGTCGGAGATGATCAGGGTGCGATTCGCCTCCGGACCATTCTCGAGCTCATGCCGGAGCGAAGCCATGTTGTTGTGCTCAAATCTCTGGACCTGAACACCCGCCAGCCGGCAGGCGTCCATGAGGCTGCGGTGCGAAAGCGCGTCGGCGATCACACGATCGGCAGGCCCCAGCAATGCGCTGATGACTGCCAGATTCGCGGCATAGCCTGAAGTGAACGTGATCGCCGTCTCGGTTCCCTTGAACTCCGCAAGGGCCTGCTCCAATTCCCGGTGAAGCTCCAGCGTTCCGGTCAGAAGGCGCACTCCGCCTGTTCCCGTGCCGTACTTCCGGATCGCAGCGATGGCTGCCTCATCGACGCGCGGGTCTCCGATCAGTCCGAGGTAGTCATACGAGGACAGCATCAGCATGCGATGGCCGTTCATCTCTACGATCGGACCGGACCGCGTGCTCAACGGAGCCTGGAATGGATACGCGTCCATCGAACAGGCCAGCGCCGTGTTCTCGAACAGCCTCCTTGCCCGCGCGTCGATGAGATCGCGCTTCTTGTAGCTCTCTTCACGCTCAGACGTAAAGTAGTTCTCAAACATCTGACCTGAGGAGGAGGGGAATGTTTTCTTGGCAGAGGAGGCAGATTCTTCCGGATGCAGGCGAGTACTCATGCATACCCACTATATAGCGGGCGCTAGAGCGCGGAAAGCGAGGCTTGATTGCGTGATCCGAACGCGCCGCCAGATCGCGAACATGTGAAGTTGTGCGGCAGGAACAAGATCGATCGCAGGCCATTACTCCACGGTTAGCTGGAAGCTTGCGCTCTGCACATCCTGTCCGGATGTCGCCGTAACGGTCACCGGATAGGTGTGGGATGTCGTGGTCTGCGAGGCGCCGCATCCATTCAGCACCAGCGCAATCGCCAGGAAGGCCAGCATGGTAAAGCCGGCAAGACGACAGCGCATGCGGCGCGGAAGCAGAAACGGCAGCAGGAGGCCCAATGCGATCCGTGCCGTCATTCCGAAGGAAAACGTATTGGCAGCGCCGAGATTTGCTGTCTGAATCTCCAGTGTGGAGGAAGCTGGATTCGCTCCCGGCGTGATGCTGGATGGAGTAAACGTAGCAACAGCTCCGGAAGGCAGACCGCTCACCGAAAGCTGAATGGCGTTGCTGAATGACCCGCCCACAGGAGAAGCCGTAAGCGTGAGCACGGCCTGGCTGCCTGCCGCCACCTGCATACTTTGCTTCGAAAGCGACACGGAGAACGTCGTGACCGTCTCCGTAAACGCTGTGGACGCGCCGCTGTTGAAGTCCGCATCGCCGGAGTAACTCGCCGTAACGCTGTCCGAGCCGCTGGCCAGCTGGCTGGTTTGCAGGCTCGCCGCGCCATTCGCCAGCGCGGCATTCCCCAGGCTGGTTGTGCCCTGGTAGAACGTGACCGTGCCGGTCGGCGTTCCAGTGGTCGTGGACGCGACCACCGCATTCAGCGTGACCGGCGAGCCGTCACCGGAGATCGATGACGATGCATGCGCCTGCACCTGTACATTCGCCTTGGTCACGGTCAGCGTGCCGTTCGTTGCGCTGAGGGTGTAGTTCTGGATGCCTGTCCCGGTGATTCCCAGTACCAGGATGGGATAGCTTCCCGGTGCGGAGGTAGCTGTAGCCGTTGTTGCGAAGGCCTCCGCGATCTGGTCGCCGTTGACGACGCCGGTAATGGTGCCGGTGAACTGCGGATTCGGCGCGCCATAGGCCCGCGAAGCATTGTTTGCCGTGAGCGTCAGCGGCGCGGCCTTGACCAGAAGCGTCACCGCATCGGTCGCGCTGCGATAGAGGCTTGTGTTCTGGGGAGCGAAAGCGGTCTTCAAGGTTTGACTGCCGGCTCCCAGCACAGTTCCGGCAGGCGGGCTATAGACAAAGGTTCCGGCAACCGGAGCAGCGGCATCGAGCTGCGTGCCACCTAGCGCCGTGCCATAGACAATCGGCAATGGAGTGCTCCAGGCAAGCACCGGCGTCTGCAGCGGAACCAGGCCTGAGATGGCATCGGTGACGTGCACGATCTCATGCACCGCAAGCTGGACGCCCGGCATCATATTGTCCGCATCGGTGACGTGAATCGTCTCGGCAATGTTGAGAACCACGGGCACCATGCCGGTGCCCGACATGCCCGCGGTCAGAGGAGAGCTGGTCATGTTGCCGGCGACGTTGAGGGTCGCGCTGTAGGCGGACGCAGCCTGGGGCGTGAAGCGGACCTCGATGGTGCAATGGCTGCCTGCGGCCAGTGTCGCGCCGCAGGTGCCGGCGCTTCCCAGTGAGAACTCTGCCGGATTGGTCCCCGTGATGGTGATGCCGCTGAGATTGAGCTGGATGGTGCCGGTATTCGTGAGCGTTTCATCCAGCGAGGCCGTGCCGCCCACCTCCGTTGCAGGAAACGCCAGGTCAGGAATGGAAAGCGCCGCGGATGTCGTTCCTGCGCCCACGCCGATACCGCTCAGCTGCGCAACCAGCGGGGATGCCGGATCGTTGCTGGCGAAACTTATCGTGCCGGTCAGGGCGCCGGCAACCTGCGGAGTAAATGCCATGGCAACCGTGCAGGAACTGCCGGCCGCCAACGGCTCCGTGAAGTCGCACGTGCCGCCGCCGATGACGGCAAAGTCTCCGGTCACGCTGTACGGTGTGGTGCTGAAGTCGAGCGCCGCTGCGCCGCTGTTCTGAATCGTCAGATACATCGGGCTGCTCGTCGAGCCCGTGTTTACGTTGCCGAAATTGAGCGCTCCCTGTGCGCCGATCGCCATCACCTGGTTGATGTTCTGCGCGGTAACGATCATCCTGCCGTCGGACAGAAATGTCGCGCCTGCGTTGTAGCCGCCTGCGCCGAACCTTGTCGTGTAGCTCGTCGATGGAAACTGCGCAATGGTGCCGCTGCTGTCGATCTTGTAGATGAGCCCCTGAAAATCGATCGGGTATGCGTTGCCGGAGCCATCGACGGCAATCGCGATCGGCGCGATCACCGCACCGGATGCGGGCAGATCCTGCGCGGCCAGTTGCGCGGAGGTGCCGAGGGCGATGTCGCCGATGCCCGCAACCGTGCTGATGACCTGGGTGGCGGCATTCACCATGCGCAGCCGGTCGCTGCCGGTGTCGGCGATGTAGAGGTTGCCCTTCGCATCGACGGCCAGGCCCTCCGGATACCCCAGCGTCGCGCTGGTCGCCGGGCCGCCATCGCCGGAGTAGCCAAGAAACGGAAGCGGTTCCTTATTCGCATACGCAAGCGGAAAGTTCTGCCCCGCATACGCGGTGATCGTGCCGCTGCTGTCCACCTTGCGCACGTAGCCGAGATCCACATCTGCGATGTAGAGATTGTTCTTCGAGTCGAGCGCAATCGCGCCGACCTGATCGAAGAGCGCGCTGGTCGCGGCTCCGCCGTCGCCGGTGTAGCCCAGCTGATAGCTGACCGGCCCGGCATAGGTGGTAATGATGCCCGTCGCGGCATCCACTCTGCGAATCGCCGTCGGGTAATCGGAGATATAGAGGTTATCCGCGGAATCGATGGCCAGCGAGACCGGCTCCTGCAATACGGCCGAGGTGGCCGCGCCACCCTCACCGCTATACTGCGAGGCCGGATAGCCCTGCTGCGGCGTGCCCGCGTAGATCGAGATGTTGCCCGAGGTGTCGATCCTGCGCACCACGAAGTTCTGGGCATCGGCGACGTAGATATTTCCCTTGCTGTCCGCCACGACACTCGAAGGACGATCGAGCTCGGCGCTGGTGGCCGGGCCGTTGTTGCCGGAGTAGCCCTGCGCGCCTGTCCCGGCAATCACCGAGACCGCTGGCAGGAAAGAAAGATGAGAGCCAGTGGCCGCAGGCAGCGCCAGCACCGTGCCCGAAAGATTGATCGCCCCCGAAACGATGTTGCCTGAAGAATCCTCGTAGCTATAGGTAGCCGTAGCGGTGTAGGTGCCGGGCGAAGCAGGCGCGGAAAAATAAATGGGAGCCTGGCAGTCCAGACCATCGGCAAAGGGTCCGCTCCCGCCGGGGCACTGGTACGCACGCGAGGTATCGACCTGGAAATATGAGGCGCCGGAACCGGTGATGAGCAGCCCCTGCGGATACCCTGCCACCGAGGAGGGGACGCTGACGACGATCACGTTGTCTTCGGTAATCATGCCGGGATAGGCCGTGAACACGGCCGTTCCGTTCGACTGGACATAGGCCGACATGCTGACCTGGGCCGCCGCGGGAGCGGCTGCGCCGAGCACCCATCCCCCCGCACAGATTGCCATCGCCGCCGCGAGCCTGCGAGGCCCTGCCGCATTGTTTCGTAGATTCCGCATGGCTGCAGTCCTCGACTGTTGCGACTAGGAGAAGCTCAGGGTGACGGTGATGCTGAGCACCTGCCCGGCAGCGACGGCCTGCGTAACCGTGGTCCCGGTAAAGGGCAGGGCCAGTACCCCGGTCAGCGACGGCAGGCTGCCCTGGTTCTGGCACTGCGACGGGCTCACCGTGGCCGTCGTCGAAGCCGCGCCGATCGAGGCGAAGCAGGAAACGAAGACCGTCTGCACCCCGTAAACGGTCACCGGCTGCGTGCCGCTGTTGGTGTAATTGCCCGAAAGCACAAGCTGCGTCGGATATTTCGAGCCGCTCGGGGTGGGCGTCGTAAGGGTGAGCCCGGCATCGCAGACCGGCGAGTTCGGGCAGATGACGGTGCCGAAGTAGCCGCTCATCGAGGTCACGATCAGCCCGTCCCAGTAGGAGTTCGCCGCCCCGCTATAGTTCCAGCCGCACCAGGGGCTCGAGGGCGAGGAGGCCGGAAACATGCCCGAGTTCGCCGCGTTGCACAGCACCACCGCCCACTCGCCGATAACCGCCTGGCCGGAGAGCGTGTAGCTCAGCAGCGAGTCCCCCGAGCCCGGGGTGAGCAGCGCGTTCTCGAACTCCTTCGTGCTGGCAATCGATCCATCCGGGTTTTTGACGACAAACTTCCAATGCCCATGGACCTTGATTCCCTCCTCGCCCGGCTTTTGCGGAGCGGCGGGCGCCGTCTTCTCCACCGACGGCCCCTGCGCCACGAGAGGCCCCGGAAGCAGCAGAAACAGCAGGGACAGAAGCAGCGCAATGGGAGTACGTTTCGTCGCAGATGGTTTCAAGTACGGCGGGTTGTGCTTCATGGCTGGACCTCATCTTTCTTTCGGAGTGCGTGGACGGTCTTTGAAAGACTGCGAAACAGGGGATGGGCGGTGATGTCCGCGGGAGGGCTGTCTTCCTGGAAGTGCTGCACGGACACCACGGAGAGCACCTCCCGCTCGACGGTCTGCTCGATGCGGGTCGTGCGGATTTCCGTCCTCTTTTCCCGGCGGCGGTTACCATCTGCCCACTTTTTCCAAAAGGCTTCCATCGGTACACTCTCCGTGCCTGACAATGGGACACCCTGTCCGGCTGCGAGCCACTGGAATCCAAACGCGGCCGAAATGTCTTGAAAAGTCGTCTGAATTGTTTTGAAAACGTTTGAAGGCCTGCTATGCGACCTGTTTTCAATGGCTTGTGCCGCTTTGACGATTTCGAGCTGGACTGCGCCGGCAGGAAGGTACTGCGCAACGGGGAGCGCATCGCGCTCTCTCCCAAGGCATTCGACGTGCTGGTATATCTCGCGTCCAACCCCGGCCGCCTGATCCCGAAAGACGAGCTGATGAAGGCCGTATGGCCGGAGTCTTACGTGGAAGAGAGCAACCTGGCGCAGCAGATCAGCCAGTTGCGCAAGGCCTTCAAGGACAAATCGGACCTGATCGCCACCGTGCCGGGACGGGGCTACCAGTTCACAGCGCAGGTGGTGCCGCTCACCCATCCCCAGGCGGAGCTACCACCGGCTGAGCCGAACCCCGACGTTCTCTTGCTCCAGCATGTCCGTGAACGCACGCACACGGTGCTCGAGCAACGCTCCGAGACCAGGCACGCCTCCCGCAGCCTCCCGTCCTGGGTGGCCTCGTCCTGGATGATCGGGTGCGCCGCTGTGCTCCTGGCACTTTCGGTCATCGGGTATTTCGGCTGGCGGCATTTTGCTCCCCGGCCGCAGCTGCGCAAGGTGGTGATCGCGGACTTCCTGAACCTCACCGGCGATTCCTCCATGGATGCGGCGCTCAAAAGCGCTGTGAGCATCGGCCTGGGGCAGACCCCTTATATCCAGCTCATGAGCGACAGCCTGATTCGCCAGACGCTGGCCAGGATGGAGAAGCCGCCGGATACGCCGCTGCTCGGCGACACGGCGCTCGAAATCTGCCGGCGCGGCGACTACCAGGTGCTGCTTCGCGGACACATTGAACTGACCGATTACCGTTACCAGCTGAGCCTGGAGCCGGTGAACTGCGCGACCGGGAGAAGTCTTGGCGTCTTTCGCGGACAGGCCAATGAAAAAGACACCATCCTCGACACCCTCGACAGCGAGATGCGACGCGTGCGCGCGGTCATCGGCGAGCCGAACGCATCGCTCGCGCAATTCAGCGCGCCGCTGATCGATGCGACGACGTTCTCCTTTGAAGCACTGCAGGACTACAACACCGGCACACGGCTGGGCAACGCCGGCAACTCACAGGCCGCGAAGGCCATGTTCGAAAAGGCCGTGGCCATCGATCCCAAGTTCGCCGAAGGCTGGGATCAGCTCGGTGTGGCATGGTGGGATCTGGGCGACAGCAACAAGGCCGCAGCGATGTTTCAAAAAGCCTACGACCTGAGCTCGAACGTCACCCAGGATGAGAAGTTCAGTATCCGTTATCACTACGACGCCGCCACGCTGGGCGACCTGGTCGCCGGCGCGAAGAACCTGGAGGCATACACGAAGGTCTATCCCGCCGACGACTGGGGATGGGGAGCGCTGGCCGATGCCTACGTCCAGCTCGGCGACTTTCCCCACGCGCTCACAACCGCCGAGCAGGTGCTCAGGCATGGCACCTACCATCTGGAAATGATCGACGAGGTGTGGATCGGCGCGCTCTTCCGCTCCAACCGCTTTGCCGATGCCAAGCGCGCCATCGCGCAGGCGCAGGCCCAGGGCAGGGATGGCCCGCACCTGCACCACATGCTCTATGAAATGGCGCTCATCGAGCAGGATCGCGAAACGCAGCGCAAAGAAGCGGCATGGTCGAAAAATCAGCCCGAGTACAGCAAGATGCTTCGCATCGAGGCCATTGCCAGTGCAGATGCAGGTAAGCTGCAGGAGTTCGAGTCCTCGTTCGAGAAGGATCTCCCTCTGGCGGCGAAGGACATCAGCCCATCGTTTGCCGACAGCATGCTCCTCGATGAAGCGCTGATCGAGATGGAGTTCGGCCGCATGGAGAAAGCTGCTTCCGTTCTCGAGAAAGTGCAGAACAAGTCCGACCTGGATTCCATCCTGATGGACGCCCGCGCCGGAAACTTCACGCCCGCCAAAGCCCTCCTGCGCCAGAAAGAATCCAGGCCCACCGACACCTTTCGCCACTATCTGCAGCTGCCGGAACTGCGCGCGCTCGCAGCCCTGCATAACCACGACCCACTCAGCGCGATTGCCGCATTGGAAGTCTCGCGGCCCTACGAGCTGGCACGCGGCGACATCCTCGAAGTCCGCGCCCAGGCATATCTGACTGCCGGTCAAGCCGATCAGGCTATCGCCGAATACCAGAAGATGCTGGCTCATCCCGCACTGGAAGATCCCATGCTGCCCAGAACCATCCTGGCGCACCTGGGATTGGCCCGCGCCTACGCTCTGCAGCGAGAAACCGCCGCCAGCCGCGCCGAATACGAAAAACTGTTTGAACTTTGGAAGGATGCGGACCCGGGTCTCCCCATTCTCGATCAGGCGCGTCGCGAATACAGGCAGCTCGACTCATCCTCCGGCGTTCACCCCTGAGCGGATGGCTGCCAGAGGAGAAATTACTTTCTGGTGTACACGTCCAGGAGCACGTCCATCGAGTTGCGCGCATGCTGGAGAGCCGTGCCGGTGCCGTCGAGCCTGCTCATCAGCAGCGCGCCCTCGAGCGCGGCAATCAGCGTATCGGCCAGCTCTGCCGGGCGGCAACTCTCCTGAATCTCTCCGTCCCGGATTCCCTTCCGTATGATGGCGGCGATCCGGCTCCGCCAGTCGGTAAAGGCCTGGTGCACCAGGTCGCGCAGGATCGCGTTGCCATCGTCGGAGTCGACGGCCGTATTCATCAGCGGGCATCCACCCTGGATCGAAGAAGGCTCGGAGACAAAGCGGTCCATCAGGTAGCGCAGCTTCTCCAGCGCGCCCGGAATCTTCTGCAGGTCGTCGGTACGCAGCTTCCTGACCGCGCGCTGTGAAAACAGGAAGGCCTCGGCAGCCAGCGCCTCTTTGGACTCGAAATAGCGATAGATTCCACCTTTTTCAAGTCCCGTCGCCTCCATGATGTCGGCCATGGAACAGCCCGCATAACCGCGCTGATTGAACAGCGGAGCGGCCAGCTCGATGATCCGCTGCCGCGTGATCTCTCCCTTTTTCATGCCTCCCCCCTTTGCGCCCGAAAAAAAGACGAATCGGTCTCTTTCTCTCTTTCATCAGATGCAGAACAGGACCGATCGGTCTTTTTCTACCACAACGAGGACGCATGAGCGCTGCGGCAGTCGCGGTTCCATCACAGCCCCATACCTCCCGGCGCGCCATCAACCCATGGGTGATCGCGCTGACAGTCACGCTCGCTACGTTCATGGAGCTGCTCGACACTTCGATCGCCAACGTATCACTGCCCTACATCGCCGGTGGACTCGGCCGCTCCTTCGATGAAGTCACCTGGATTCTGACCAGCTACCTGGTCGCGAATGCCGTTGTGCTGCCCATGTCCGCATGGCTCAGCCGGGTCTTCGGGCGCAAGAACTATTACATGGCCTGCGTAGCGCTCTTCACGATTACTTCGTTCCTGTGCGGCATCGCACCCAGCCTGCCGTTCATGCTGCTGGCGCGCGTGCTGCAGGGCGTAGGAGGAGGCGGCCTCGCGCCCGTGGAGCAGGCCATCCTGGTGGACACCTTTCCGCCTGCGAAACGGGCTTCGGCCTTTGCCCTCTACACCGTTGCGATCGTTACGGCTCCCGCCATCGGGCCGGTGCTCGGCGGATGGATCACCGATAACTACAACTGGCGCTGGGTCTTCCTGATCAATATCCCGATCGGCATCCTGTCCTTATTCCTCACCAACAGATTCGTCCACGATCCGGAGAGCTATGCCGCCGAGCGCTCTACCGTGCGCGGAAACGACGGACGTCTGCGGGTCGACGGCATCGGCATCGCGCTCATCGGCCTGGGATCGGCCGCGCTGGAAGTGCTGCTGGACCGCGGCCAGATCGACGACTGGTTCGGCTCGACGTTCATCTCATGGATGATGGCCGCTGCTGTTCTCTGCCTCTCCTCGGCAGTGATATGGGAACTGCGCCATCCGGACCCGGTCATCGACTTTCGCCTGCTGAAGACGCGGAATTTCTCCATCGCATGCGCTTTTTACTTCCTCTTCGGCGTGGGCCTCTTCGCTTCGACGACGCTCATCCCGCAGATTCTGCAGTCGCTCTATGGATATCGCGCTATCGATGCGGGGCTGGTGCTCGGTCCGGGAGCCTTTGTCATCACGGTGTTGGCGCCGGTGGGCGCGCAACTGGTGCAGCGACGCATCGTGCACCCGCGCATCATGCTAGTGGGCGCGGTCACAGTAGTAGGCATCTCCTTCCTGCATTACAGCCGCTTCACCCTGCAGACCGACTACGCGCATTACGCCTGGGCCCGCGCGCTCCAGGGACTGGGATACGCCTTCTTCTTCGTGCCGCTGACCATGCTTGCCTACTCGGAGCTGCGGCCGGACCAGAACAACCGCGCTTCCAGCCTGACGAACTTCTTCCGCAACTGGGGCGGCTCATTCGGCATTGCCTTCGCAACCACTCTGGCCGAGCGCCGCGAGGACTTCCACCAGAGCAGCGTAGGCAATCACCTGGCCGCTTCCGCGCCTGCGCTGCAGAATACGGTGCAGCAGATGGCAGGTTACCTGCAGGCGCATGGTTTCTCTCCCGCCGATGCGCTGCAGGCGGCCTACGCGCGCGTCTACAGCCAGTTCACGGCGCAGAGCCAGATGCTGGCCTTCATGGACTGCTTCTTCCTGATCGGCGTGATGACACTGGCCGCCGTGCCGCTGCTCCTGCTCACACGGCACTTTCGCGTAGGGGGTGGCGGGGGTGGAGGACACTGATCCAGAGATTGATCTGCGGAGGAAACGGGCAGGCATGAAATGAACAAAGTTGCGCAATCTGGTGGATGGAATGGGATTGCAAAGATCAGATTCGCCTGCAATTACGGATTTGTTGCGCTTCGAGGGATGCAAAGCGACCCTTGAGGCAATAGACTGTTACCACTCCCGTCAAAGGCAGGTAAAACAGTTTTGGCTCGTCAACTCTCCGTCGCACGCCTTGAAAACAAGAAGCTTCTTTCCGAGCGTGCACAGTGCTACCACCTCGAATTTTCTGTTCCCGCAGCTGAATCTTTTCCTTTCATCTCTGGCCAGTTTGTCTCGGTAGTCGCAGAGGATGGCAACGGCAAACAACAGACCCGCGCCTATTCGATCGCCTCCGGTCCCTCGGCCAATCGCTTCGATCTGTGCGTAAACCGCGTCGAAGGCGGCTTCTTCTCCAATCGCCTCTGCGATCTGGAACCCGGCCAGGAAGTGAATTTCCACGGTCCGCACGGCCTCTTTACGCTGCGTAAGCCGTTGACCGACAGCATTTTCATCGCCACCGGCACCGGCATTGCGCCCATGCGCGGCTTTGCCGAGCATCTTTTCCCCGAGTCGGGCGAGGATCGCAGCGAAGGCCGCCACATCTGGCTGGTCTACGGCACGCGCCATGAAAGCGAGCTCTACTTCCAGAAGTATTTCGAGAAGCTTGCCGCCGAGCGCCCCAACTTCCACTACCTCGCCACGCTCAGCCGTCCGCACGAGGGCTGGGAAGGACTGCGCGGCTACGTGCAGGATCACGTTGCCGATGTCGTCACACGCCGCGCCGCCGGCACGCCAGAGATTACCGTGGCCGAGGGTGCGCCCTACGACATCCACGCTTACATCTGCGGCCTGAACGAGATGGTCTCCGGCAACCGCGACCGCCTCACCGGTCTGGGCTGGGATAAGAAGCAGGTCATCTTCGAGCGCTACGACTAGGCAGCTTCTAGCTTCTAGCTTCTAGCTTCTAGCTTCTAGCTTCTAGCTTCTAGCTTCTAGCTTCTAGCTTCTAGCTTCTAGCTTCTAGCTTCTAGCTTCTAGCTAAAGATTGAAAACGGAAGGCCACGCTCGATGCGTGGCCTTTTTGTTATTTTTTGTGCTTGTTTTCCAGGACTTGCTGCCTCTTTCCCCGGACCTAAAAACGCGCAGAGAGAAGGGTGCACTCAGCGGCACGGTCGAGCTAAAAGCTAAGAGCTAGAAGCTGCTTACAGCTTGAACAGCTCGCGCAGGCGGCGTGTCTGTGCGCGGCTCACCGGAATCTCCGTCTGCTTGCGGTCATCCATGCGCAGCTGGTAGCTCGACTTGAACCACGGCACCACTTCCTTGATGTGGTTGATGTTCACCACGAAGGAGCGATGGGCCCGCCAGAAGAGATTCGGGTCCAGCAGTTCCAGCAATTCCTCGAGCGTACGGCACTTCGACTGCCCTTCGAGCGTCGGCGTCACCACCGAGATCACGCCCTCATCGATCGAGGCAAAGCAGATATCTTTCTGGTCCACCAGCAGCAGGCGGCTCTGTGCCTGCAGCACAATCTTGCCGCTGTGCGGACGGGGGCTGGCCTGCTGCTGCTCGATCAGGCGCAGCAGCGTGTCGATGTTCAGATCGCCTGCGGGCTTCGCCGGCTCCGCCTCGCTGCCGTTCATTTCCTGCAGGCGCAGCCGCACGCGGTCGAGCGCCTGCAGCACGCGATTGCGGTCGAAGGGCTTCAGCAGGTAGTCGATGGCATTGACGTCGAAGGCACGCACCGCATACTGGTCGAAAGCCGTCGCGAAGACAATCTGGGGAATCAGGTCGCGATGCTCGATGAGCTGCTTGAGGACGGCAAAGCCATCGAGCCCCGGCATCTGCACGTCGAGAAAAACAACGTCGGGCTGGTATTCGCGGATGAGCTCAACCGCCTCGACACCGTTCGAACCCTGCGCCAGCACCTCGACACTGCCGGCCGTATCGAGCAGATACTTCAGCTCTTCGCGGGCAAGCTGCTCGTCGTCGATAATCAGCGCCGTGATGGGTGCGGTTGATGCCAAGTTTTTAGTATAAAGCGGTTGCCGGTCCCCAGTCCCCAGTTGCCAGTTGCTGGTTGGCGGGTGGCCCACACAAGCCCGGTGTTGGCTTGTGTGGGGAGGCACGAACCCCGGGGTTGAAATCCGTGGCGCATCCAGTCCCCCACCCGGCAACTGGGGACTGGCAACTGAAAACTGACAACTAACAACTGGAAGGCCAGTCCCTAGCCGGGGAAGGCCTGCAGACGGGCCGGGCGATGATCGGAAGCCAGATCGTGTCCGCAGTGCGTGCAGAAAAGATCGGTGATGCTCGTCGTGCGATAGCAGTTTCCGCAGCTTGCCGATACCTGGTAAGCGCATTGCGGACAGAAGTGATAATTCCCCGTGATCCGCGTGCCGCATGAGGGGCAGGAGGTGAGGATCGGCTGGCGCAGCAGGAAGTAGAGCACCGCGCCGATGCCGCCCGGCATCACCACGCAGACCATCCACAGGCGCGCGCTCATGCCGCGCCGCGGAGCGTCATTGCTGATGTAGCCCATCATCAGCATGGAGACGGCGGCCAGCGCTCCCCAGCTGAGCACAAGATAAAAGTGCAGGGCCACCGGCAGCGCGCTGGGATGGTGGTTGTGCATGGGAAGCACAACCAGGAAGTAGTATTCCGTGAGCGCGAAGGCGATCAGCGCGCCGAGCATCGACCAGCGCGGAATCAGATGCAGCTCCTGGCTGATATCGCTGCCCGTCTTCGCCTCATGCAAGGGCGAGTTTCCGCTTTGCCGCATTCCATCCATTGGAAAGAGAGTCCCCTTCGCTTCAGCCCGGGAAGGCCTGCAACCGGGCCGGGCGATGATCGGAAGCCAGATCGTGTCCGCAGTGGGTGCAGAAAAGATCGGTGATGCTCGTCGTGCGATAACAATTCCCGCAGCATGGAGCTATCTGGTAGGCGCAATGCGGACAGAAGTGATCGTTTCCTGTGATCCGCGTGCCGCATGAGGGGCAGGAGGTGAGAATCGGCTGGCGCAGCAGGAAGTAGAGCACCGCGCCGATACCGCCCGGCATCACCACGCAGACCATCCACAGGCGCGCGCTCATGCCGCGCCGCGGAGCGTCATTGCTGATGTAGCCCATCATCAGCACGTAGAGCGCGGCCAGCGCTCCCCAGCTGATCAGCAGGTAGAAGCGCAGGGCCACCGGCAACGGGCTGGGATGGTGGCGGTGCGCGGGCAGCACCACCCAGAAGTAGTATTCGGTCAGAGCAAATGCTGCAAGCGCTCCCACCATGGACCATCGTGGGATCAGTCGAAGCTCTTCGCTGATGTCGCTGCCGATCTTCGCCTCACGCGGCGAAGCAAAACCGTTTTGCCTCAAATCGTTCATGCAACAGGCAAGCCCTTAACAGGAGATCAGTACTTTTCACCGCCACGCGGCTCACCGCCCAGGGACTCGCGTTTGCGCCAGGTAACGATCAGCGCGGCAAAGATGGCCGTCAGAAAGGTAACGACCATGGACACCGCGAGCGTCGGCGGATCCTGGAAATGCTCTCCCTCAAAAAGATCGTCCGCCATCAGCCAGATCGCCGGAGTCAGGAAGATGAGCAGGCCGCCGATAGCCAGCAGCACCATGCCCAGCTGCTTCTGCGCCTGGACCCGGGCCATGCGGCGCTCGTTGGCCGCCACCATCACCGCGCGGCGCGTCCGCTGCACCGCCAGCATGCTGGCATCCGCGTCCAGCCCGGCCAGTGCGCGGATCAGCTGCGGATCGAAGGAAGAAGATGCTGTCGGACGTTCGCTCATCGCACCTCCCTCGCCACCGGCATGGTTTCCATCTTTGCTTCTGCCCGGCTCTCCACCCGCGGCCGCAGCGTCGCCAGGCCGCGATAGAGCCGCGACTTGACCGTCGAAAGCGGAGCCCGCGTCACCTGCGCGATCTCCTCGAGCGAGAGCTCCTCATGGAAGCGCAGGATCAGGACTTCGCGCTGCAGCGGCTCGAGCGTAAGCAGGGCCTCGGCCATGCGGCCGGCATTTTCGCTGCTCTGGTAATGATCGAAAGGATTGGGCTCGTTGCTGGCCACCTCGTAGGGGCGCTCGTCCTCGTCGTTCTCGCTCATCTCTTCGAGGCTGGCCATGGTCCGGCGGCGCCGGAAGTCGATCACCAGGTTGCGCGCAATCGTGAACAGCCAGGTATCGAAGCGGGCCGAGCCGTTGTACTGCGAACCGCGCGTCAGCACCCGCATCCAGGTCTCCTGGAAAAGGTCTTCGGCAATCTCACGATTGCTGGTGAGGTACATCAGATAGCGGAGCAGGCGGTGCTGATACTGCAGGATCAGACGATCCAGCAGTTCGGCGTCGCCACCACGCAATCCCTGGGCGATGGCCAGGTTCTCGGCGCGCGCCTGCTGGGTCAGTGATAGGGCTGCAGTGCTCATCTCAGCTTCAGAGACGGACGAAGCCGGAGCGAAGACGCTCTTTTCGACAAGAATCTCGAGTTTGCGGACGAAACTCATACGCACCCCTTTGTGCGGCCAAAAGGAGGAATGGAAGCGAATCCTCATCGGGGGTGAAGTTTCGTTCGCTAACTTCCCAAGTATGAACGTGATGCCGCAGGCAAAGCAAACGATGCGGGAAATTCCCCCTGAACACAGAGCGGGACTGGCCGTCCAGGCCAGTCCGCAGCAGTAAACTAAAAGTATGGAAATTCTTTACGGCCTCCACCCGGTCGAGGAGGCCTTGCGCTCCGGCAGCCGGCGCTTTGACCACGTATGCGTGGCGCGCGAACGCGGCGACAAGCGGCTACAGAAGGTCATCGACGCCTGCCGCGAGGGCGGCGTCCGCATCCGCTTCGAATCGAAGGAAGAACTGACCCGGATGGCCAAGACCGCCGGACACCAGGGCGTGGTCGCCGTGGTCCGGGAACGCGAATTCCTGGAGATTGAAGACCTGCTTGCATCCCCCTCCGGCCAGTCCCGTCTCATGCTGGCTCTCGACGGCCTGGAAGACCCGCAGAACCTGGGCGCCCTGCTGCGCACCGCCGACGCCTCCGGCGTCGATGGCGTGGTCATGACCGAGCGCCGCGCCGCGCCACTCTCCGCTGTCGCCATCAAGGCCTCGGCCGGAGCCGCCGAGCATGTCCGCATCGCCCGCGTCGTCAACCTGGTCCGCGCGCTCGAGCAGCTCAAGGAGCAGAACATCTGGGTCGTCGGCCTGGACGAGCGCGGCACCCAGGCTTACGACGAGTACGATTTCACGTCGAATACGGTGGTAGTGCTGGGCCGCGAAGGCGACGGCATGCACGACCTGGTCAAGAAGAGCTGCGACCACCTGCTGCGCATTCCCATGGCCGGCAAGGTGTCCTCGCTCAACGTCTCGGCCGCCGGCGCCGTGGTCCTTTTCGAGGCCGCCCGCCAGCGCCGACAGAAAGCCGCACCCGCCGAAGCGGCCAAGCCCCGCAAGGAGAAAAAAGGCCTCGGTTCATGACGCATTGGAAGTTGGCGGCAGCAGCCGTCCTCGGCGCAGCCTGCTGCACGGCAGCCGCTCAGCAAAGCAATACCCAGCAGAATCCCGCCACGCAGGAAAGCCCCGCCCAGCCCGCACCGCATGGCCAGGTTCTCTTTCACCGCTCGACGTCCGACCCCTCGCAGTCGGATCAGCCCGCCGAAGCGGCGCATCCTGCGGCCAAGGTCACGGATGAAGAGCGCGGCGCCGTCACCTACACGCGGTACGATCTCGACGTTCACCTCCTGCCGCAGCAGCAGACCCTCTCAGCGCAGGCACGCATCACGATCCGCAATGACGGCCCGGCGCCGCTCCGCGTGGTGCCGGTCCAGCTCAGCTCCGACCTGAAGTTCGACGGCATCAGCTCCGCAGGCAAGCGGATCACCTACGGCGTAGCCACGCTCAACAGCGATGCCGACCATACCGGCCAGCTCAACGAAGCCGTTCTCGAACTGCCCGAGCCGCTGGCTCCCAAGGCTACGCTCGATCTTGAGATCGCTTACGACGGCACCATCCAGGCCAGCGCCAAACGCCTCGAGCAGATGGGTACGCCGGCCGATGCCGCAGCGCACTCGGACTGGGACGAAATCTCGGCCGATTTCGTCGGTCTGCGCGGCTTCGGCAATGTGGTCTGGTACCCGGTCACCGCGCCGCCCGCGCTGCTCGGCGACGGAGCGAAGCTCTTCCAGGAGATCGCCCGCCAGAAGCAGCGGCAATCTGAAGCCACGATCCGCATCCGCGTGAGCGCGGAGTTTTATGACATTGCCCCGACGCTTGCCGTGCTCAACGGGCATCCCGTTGCAATCGACAAGCCCGAGGCCGCGCCTTCGGAGACAGCACCCGGCGTGGTGACCGCAAGCTATGGACCGGTCCCGATGGGTTTTGCCGTACCATCGCTCTTCCTCACCACAGATAAGGCGAGAACGGAAGACGGCCTGCACATCTATACGCGTACCGAAGACCAGCCCAACGCGCAGAATTACGTCAATGCTGCCGCGGCGGTGCGTCCGCTCGTCGAGCAGTGGCTGGGGCAGAAACAGCGTGAGCCGTTGACCATTCTCGATCTGCCTGAGGCCGGTGACGCAGCCTTCGAGCAGGGCTCGCTGCTGGCGACCAGCGTGGACAATACGCCTTTCGAAAAACTCGAGCCGCAGGTGGCCCACGGACTCGCCCACACGTACTTCACCTCGCCGCGCGAATGGCTCAACGAGGGCGTGCCGAACTTCGTCGAGTCGTTGTGGATCGAGCACACGCAGAGCCGCGACCTGGCCCTCGCCAGCCTCGAGCAGCAGCGCGGAGCGTTGTCCTTTGCCGAGCCGGCCTCACCCGGCGCAGGCGGCGGCGAAAGCCTCCTCGATGCGACCGATCCGGTGTATTTCCGCACCAAGGCGACGTACGTTCTGTGGATGCTGCGCGACAACACCACCGACAAGCAGCTGTCCAACGCGCTGACCGACTATCGCCCCAGCGAAGATACGAGCCCGGAGTATTTTGAAAAGCTGACCGAGCGCTCCGATGGTTTCGACCCGGCGCAGGACCTGCAATGGCTCTTTGCCAACTGGGTGAACGCCGACCGCGGCCTGCCCGATCTCTCCATCGCCGCCGTGCATCCCAGCCCGGTGGCGCAGGCCGGCGGACAGTACCTCGTAGGCATCGATATCCAGAACGACGGCTACACCGAAGCCGAGGTACCGGTGACCGTCATCTCCGCCAAGGGAACACTCACCGAACGCGTCCGCCTGCCCGGCAAGACACTCACCACCCACCGCATGCTCGTCCAGGGCACACCGCAGAAGATTGTCGTGAATGACGGCGCAGTGCCAGAACTGCAAAGCACCGTGCACACGCAGGACCTGACCGGCGCTCCGCAACAGTAGCAGCCCCACACCAAGCTGCCAGCACTCCTACTCCCCGTTTTCTACGCGCGCCTTGATGTCCGCATAGGCCGTCTCAATGAGGATGCGGAGCGCGGCAGCATCGATCGCACGGTCCGGCCTCAGCTTTACGTGACGCATGAACCTGCCGCTCCCCTCCAGGAGCCGGGACGGGTCCGGCAGCGAAGCTCCCTGAAAGAAGCCCACATTCACGTGGGAAGTGAAGGCATGGACATAAGCGAAGGGCACGTCGCCAAAGCAAGCCGTCGGGCAGCCATCATGCAACAGCTCTCGGACCTCATCCCCGCATCGCCGCATTACATCGAACCAGGTGCGCGCGATGGCTCCCAGCGCATTCTCATGTGCCTTCATCCAGGCGTCGATCGCGGGATCGTGTGCGACCGTACCATCGAAGCGCAGCAATCCTGTTCTCATCGTGTCTGCCCTTATCGGGCTCCGCTCGAGCCATCTTAGGCGCTTTGATGCGCAAGAAGAAGGAGCAGCCGAGGCTGCTCCCAACGCCTAGAGCCCATCACGCTACGGCTTGGCCGTCACCAGCGGATGCGCCAGTGTTCCGCCGACGATCTGTCCTTCGGGCCAGCTCAGGCTCAAGCCGCGATCAAAACCAATCTTGCCGGCAACAGCACCGGCTGCCGGCGCAGCATTTCCCAGCACCAGCGCACCGTTGCCGATTGTTCCCGAAGCATTCCACTGCGTAAAGCCCGACGGCGCCATGGCGCCCGCCGCGAGACGTCCAGCCGGAGCTGTCAGCGAGCCGTGGTTCCACTGCCAGTGAAAGCGGCCCTGCGCCGAGGAGAGAAGATCAGCCTCCGTGTAGCCGGAGAGCGTCAGGTCCGCGCCCCCATCGAGCGTTCCCGTTGCAGGCCACTTCTCGGCAAAGAGCGCGGCAACCGGAGCCATGGCCACGCCGCTCCACGTCGTCTTGAGGCTGTAGCGCGGCGCGCCGTGTGAGCCGTCCATTCGCCCCGAAGCATGCAGGCTGCCGTTCAGCGCGCTCGCATCGAGCGACGGAATCGTCCAGCCGCGCCCATCGGCGGCAATCTGCGCACGTACATCGTGCAGCGTCAGCGTGCCCAGCGTGAAGGCTCCCACATGGACCTGTCCTTCAAGCGCAGGCCAGCTCTTCTTCGGCTCGACCTCGGACAAAATCGCCTGCACCAGAGCACCCGGATGCCCGGAGCCGAGCAGCACCGTCTCCAGCGCCGCCGCATCGAGCTGGGGCACATCGAGATTCAGCCGCGCCGGGCACACGCTCTCGCAACGCAGTGCAGCATCCAGCGAGCCGCGCAGCGCAATGCCGTGCAGCGTCGCTGCGACATTCGCCCAGTGCATGCCTGTGTCGTCGAAATTCACCGTAGCGGAAGCCAGCTCTACCGGATCGCTCAGCCAGGGCAGAACGGCCTGCGCCTTTTCGAGACGCAGCCAGCCCTGCACATCCGCATAACGCGGCAGCAGAGAACCATCGGCCGCGATCGCCGGCTCGGCCGTCCACGGACGCGCAAAGGTCAGATCGATATTCGCCGTGCCCTGCGGCGCGACATGCGCCATCAGTGGATGCAGAGATCCAAGCGCCCCGGCCAGCTGGCGCAGGCGCGCCATCGGAGCAGCTCCCACCAGGTGGAACGAGAATCCTGCCTGCGTCATCTCACCGGAGATACCGAAGGGAGCACTGCCCCCCATCTCCATCGTTGCCGGCTCGAGAACGATTCCCTGCGCTGCCGGCGACGCAGCCGGTGTCATTTCTTTTTTATGCTTCCGCCCCGTGGGCTTCGCTGCCACCGGCTCTGCGCCCCGCGCCACAAAGTGCAAGGAGGCAAAGCGGAAGGGCGTGCCATCCCCTGCAAACGAGACTTCGAGCGGAGTTACGGTCGCATCCCCGGTAAGCTCCGGCGCAGCCTCGCTCTCCGTGTCGTAGTGGAAGGTGCCTGCGATCGTGCCCTTCGCCTCGAGGTCCGTGGGCAACTCGGAGCGCAGCAGTCCCAACACGTTGACCGCAAAGGAGGCCGGAACCTGGTTGATCTCAAACGCCAGCTGCGCCTTGCGCGCGGCGATATCCGCAACGTTGCCGGTCAGCAGCAGATGCCCGCTCTCCACCGGCCACAGGCAGGTGAGCCCATCGAGCGCCCGCGCCGCATGCCGATATCCGGCCTGGCAACGGGCATCGATGTCGAAGGCATTCATCGGTGTGAACTCTTCGCGATGCGCATTGCCGACACGCAGGTGCGTCTTGACCTGCAGATTCTCGATCGGGCCGGCCAGATCGGCGTCGGCACGCAGATCGCCGCGCCATCCAGCATCGAAACCAAGCAGCATCTCTCCGGCCTGCCCCAGCTCGGCGTGGTTCCACTCGGCGTGCAGCCTGACCGGCATCTGGTTGAGTGCGGCTGCGCGATCGAGCGAGCCATCCACCTGGATCGTGCCGGTGTCTTCGAGGTCGAGACTCATATCGGTGCGCACCGGCTGCGCCTCGAAGCGCAGCCGCCACTCATTCGCCGATTCAAGCCAGATGGAGAGATCGCTGTTCAGGAAAGAGAATCCGGATTTTTCAACACCGGACTTGAAGTTGAAGCGGGCACCGGAGAACTCGATATAGGGAAAGCGCGGGCTCGCGCCCGAATGCCGCTGCGCGGTAGGCGCGTTCGCGGTGTGCGAGGCCTGCTCGAGCAGCGTGCCGAAATTCCACTGCCCCTGCGCATTGCGCACGAGATTGACGCTCGCCTGGTCGAGATCGATGCGGCTCACCTCGAGCCTGCGCCGCCACAGGGAGCTCAGCCGCAGTGAGACCGTGACTGAAGGCGCACGCAGCATCGGCTCCGCACCGAAGTCCGCATTCTCTTCCACCACAAAATCGGTGATGGCAAGCCCCGGGCGCGGCAGCATCTGCAGCTTTACCGAGCCGATATGCACCGGATGCCCGAGGCTGCGTTCGATCGTATCCGTGATCGTCCGGTGATAACGATTGATATTCACCAGCGGCACGATAAAGGCGGCCACCAGCACAGACACGATCAGCAGCAGGGAGAGGATGCGCAGCGCCTTGTCGTAACGGCGCGCCGGGACGGGCGTCTCGCCCGCATCGGTTCCGGTCATGCTACTTCACCAGATGAAGCGTACGGCTCCACCGCGTTTGATCGAAGAAGTGCAGGAGGATATGTCCGACGGCAGCAATGCGATCGCCCATGCCGGTCTTCTCGTACTGCGTCTCCGGGGTGATGAACGACCAGTAGACGAAGAGCGGGCGGCCGACGATGTTGGCACGCGGCACGAAGCCCCAGTAGCGGCTGTCCAGGCTCACCGTGCGGTTGTCGCCCATGGCGAAATACTTGCCCTCGGGCACGACGAGATCGCCATTCTGGATGTGGTTCGGCAGATCGACCTGCCACTCCGCCGTCACCTCGCTACGCTCGGGTGGAGCGAAGGCCGGGAAATCGTCGCGATAGGGGTAGATCGCATCCGGCGCGGGCTTGCCGGCCTGAGGCTCGTTCTGCGCCACGCCGTTCAAATACACGATGCCGTTCACCAGATGAATATGATCGCCGGGCACACCGACGACACGCTTCACAAGATAAAGGTCCGGCTCACCCGGCTTGAAAAAGACGATGATATCGCCACGCTTTACGTCGCGATGGTGCACGAACGGCGCCCAGTGCGCGGGTGGCGCCAGCGTGATGCGATCCACCATCACGTGGTCGCCTACCAGCAGCGTCTTCTCCATGGAACCAGAGGGAATCGCGAAGTTCTGAAAGACGAAGGCAAACGCGAACAGTCCAAGAACCAGCACGCCGCAGATCGAAGCAAATGCCTCGAACGGAGTTTCGTCCTTTTCCCTGGTGCCTTTGCTTTCGGTCTGCTTGCCGTTCTGGGGCTCGAGCGTCTGCTCCATGGTCTCCGTCGGATCTCCCTGGCGGACTAGCGCACGATGCGCAGCATGCGGCTCCAGCGCGCAAAATCCGCGATCCTGTTGGCTACTTCCTCGTGTCCGAGTTTATCATTCGCCGCCTGGCCGGCCCGGACCTGAGGAAACTCCGGCAGGTCGGTCGTCGAAGGCTGGCGCAGCGAAAAATAGATCAGGAATGGCCGCCCCACAATGTTCTCCCGCGGCACAAAGCCCCAATAGCGGCTGTCGCGGCTGTGGTTACGATTGTCCCCCAGCACAAAGTAGCTGTCCGCCGGAACCACCAGTTCGCCGTTCTGTACCTCCGCGCGCAGGTGCTGGAACCAGTGCGGATCGATACCGGGGTTCGTATAACCGCCTGCCGGAAACTGATCGCGGAAGCTATCCTCCTCGGCGGTCTCATACACGGCATGCGGCTCGGTAAGCGCCTTGCCGTTGCGATACACCACGCCGTTCACGAACCGGATGCGGTCGCCCGGTACGCCGACCACCCGCTTGACCACATGCTCGGGCGGATTCAGGGGGAAATGGAAGACCACGATATCGCCGTCAGCAACATCCTTATAGGGCAGCAGGTGACGCCAGATGCTGGATGTCCCGCCATAAATCGTCTTGTTCACCAGCAGGAAATCGCCAACCAGAAGCGTCCGCTCCATGGATTCGGAGGGAATCCGGAAGGGCTGCAGGATGAACGTCAGCGCAAAGAGCGCGACGACGATGATGGTTAGCAGCGAGCGCACCGCCTCGAACGGCGAGGGGTAGATGACATGCAGCACATGCGGAGGCTTCTGCGCAGCGGATGGCTGCTCTTCGGCCGGAATGGCATTGCCGGGCATGCTCACCGCTGACGCTCCAGCAGAGCTTCCGGCTCCTCATCCCCATCCAGCTCCGGATCATCTCCGGCGAGCCCTTGCGCCTCGCGCTCCAGGCGCAGCAGCGCACGCCGCGCGGCCTCCTGCTCGGCCTTCTTCTTGGTATTGCCCGAGCCGCGCGCCAATGGACGCCCCTGCTCGCCGGCGATACTTACTTCCACAAGAAACTTCTTCCGATGGTCGGGGCCGCTTTCCGCCCGCACCTGGTACTCCGGCTGTCCCAGCTTCTGCGCCTGCACCCGTTCCTGCAATGCTGACTTGTGATCGCCGATGCTGCCGCCGCCCAACAGGCGCCCGCGCAGTTCCTCTACCGACGGAGCAATCACTTCGCGAATCACGAACTGCCGCGTGAATTCCAGCCCCGCGTCGAGATAGAGAGCCGCAATCACCGCCTCCATGCAATTGGCCAGCAGCGCATGCTTCTTCCGCCCTCCGCTGCGCTCTTCTCCCTTGCCCAGCAACATGGAATCGCCCAGCTTGAGACCAATCGCCACTTCGCCCAGATGCCGCCGGCTGACCAGTTCGGCGCGCAGCCGCGTCAGCTGCCCTTCATCCAGACCGGGATAGCGCTGGCACAGCTCCTCCGCGGCGAGAAAGCCTAGCACCGCGTCGCCCAGAAATTCGAGCTGCTCATTGTCCGAGGATGGATCGTGCACAGGCTCCGGCTGGCTGGCCGCGACCTTCCCGGCGGGAGCGACAGCATGAGCCAGATTCTGCTCATACGCGAGCGAGCGGTGGGTCAGAGCGCGAGCCAGCAGCCCGGAGCGCTCGAAGCAATGACCCAGCCGGTGCTCCAGGTCACTAAACTGGCTTCCGGACCGGCCACTGTTTTCCGCATCCTGGCGTGACACGCGCTTCAGAACTGCTCCTTCCGGACTTCCGCCCGATCTCTCTGCCTGAATTCCTTCTCCACACGCGCCGGTTTATCGAGAGCGACGCAAATATCGCTCCCGATCATACGTCCCGGGTATTCAGCACACCAGATACTTCAACGGCTTCCGCGATTAACGCTGCGGCTGGCTGTTTTGTGGCGCGGCCTGGGTGCTGCCGGAATCCGGGGATGCCGTGCCCTGCGGCTTGGCCGGAGCCTTGCCGTCATCCTCCGCATCGCTATCCGACTCCTCATGCTTCGGCAGCGTGAACGGCGCCTTTACGCCCTTTTCCGCGGCAGCCTTGGTATCCGGCTGGCCGTCGCGCACGGTGAGCGCAGCCTTGTACTCGGCCACGGCCTGGTCGCGCTCCTCTTCCACGTCGAGAATGCGGCCGAGGTAGATATGCGACCACGCCGACATGCGCGGATCCTGCGAGAGGCGCACCGTCTCGCGGAAGGCCTTCTCGGCATCGTCCATGTGCCCTTCGACCAGATCGGCCCGGGCAAGGATGAAGTTGGCGCGAGCCGGATCGCCGGTCTTCTGATCCAAAGCCTTCTGCGCCAGCGATGAGGCCGAAGTCGCATCGCCCTTGATCAGGTCCAGCTCCGCCAGGTCGAGACCGCGCGGCTGGCGAGGCGTACGGGCAATCACGTCCGTCGAGCCTTCCTCGACAAAGCGCACGTTCTTCGCCCGGTTGATCTCTTCATCCACC
Organism: Silvibacterium dinghuense; assembly: GCF_004123295.1. Taxonomy (NCBI): domain Bacteria; kingdom Pseudomonadati; phylum Acidobacteriota; class Terriglobia; order Terriglobales; family Acidobacteriaceae; genus Silvibacterium; species Silvibacterium dinghuense. Next base: position 315,423 of record NZ_SDMK01000005.1, read on the forward strand.
GGCATGCCGTACACCATTTCGCCGATCGCCTCCTGGAAGCTCTCCGGAGACTTCTCGAAGTTGATGAGCTGGTTGTAGAAGTACTGCGTCAGCACAAAACCCAGCGACATGGAATGCGAGACCGACTGCTGGCGGATCTGCGCATCCTTCTGCACCTCGGCATTGTGCTGTTTGAAGATCGCTTCCATGTCCGGGCGCTCGGTATCGGACGGCAGCGCATGGATCACCACACCGGTCTCCATGGTGCGCGCCTCGATGGCACGGATCATGGACTCGATCACCAGCGAAACAATGTCGCTGCGGTAGACGAAGTCGAGGGGCGCATCCTTCACCACCTTCAGGAACGGCAGCAGCCGGTCCATGGCCGTCGACCGCGCGTAGAGCAGCGGCTCCAGCTGGTAATGGAGGTACGTGTGACGCACATCGTCCATCCGGATCGTTCCATTGGCCGGAGAAACCACCACCACATAGTCGGCGCCATAGACACGGGCATTCGTCTCCGCCGGAGACAGCAGCGGCTCGAGCACGACCAGGAAACGGCGGCCGTCATAGGTGCTGGCCGGAATCTTCAGATAGGCGTTCGTGTCCACGATCATCTTGGTCAGCGGATCGTGGAACTGCGAGATCAGCGCGTCATAGGCCGCGTGGTCTTCCACCCAAATCACGTGCAACTGCGCCTTCTGGACGAAATCGCGCAGCAGAGGCCAGATGTTCTCCACCTGCGTGGAGTCCGGCGGCATCTCCTCTTCGTCCACACTCGGCGAGAGCTCAGGCGGAGGATTCAGAAAGAGCGCGAGCGAGACATACTGCGACAGGTCACGGCTGGCTCCGGAGAGCCGGTGCTGATCAATGAACGAGCAGATCTTGTCCCGCGCATCCCGCGCATCGGCCGACTGCTGCGTCATCTCGTTCACCTGCTGGCGAACGCGCAGGCGGATGGGATCGGACTGCTCCAGCCCGGCATCGTAACCGCAGGCATTCAGAGCCACGGCCACGTCAAAGAGCGCTTCGCTGTTCTGCAGGCTGATGGTCGGGCCGGCCGGGTCCATCAGAGCCGGGGAGGACGACTTGGCCTGCGCGGCGGCATGGGCTGCGGCACCGCTGTTCGGGCCGTTACCGGAGTTCTGTACCTTGACGGGAGCCGGCTGCCCGATCGATGAGGACTGCGCTATGGCTGGGGCCACGCCCAGAGAAGCGGCCAAAATCGGAGCCGCCACGCTCACCAGCGAACGCGAAACAGAGAAGATCGAGGGTCGGAAAAACGGCATAGGGAAAGACCGGGAAATCTGCGTAAAGAGAGACAAGTCGGGACCTTAGCCTGAAGGATATGCGCCGCCGGGGGGAAGAATCAAACGGACTGCTGCGCGCAGGGCGAATGGCCCGGCGATCGTGCTTTCTCAAGAGACGCAGGGCAGCCCGGGATGTCAGCACCGCCGGGTAGATGGCTGGTAAAAGCAGATCGGGTATCCCTTACAAACCCGCGGCCATCAACCCTGACGGTGGCCCATGCAAGCCCGGGCTGGCTTGCATGGGCCACAGGAGTCTCTTCAGACTCTGGGTTGCTGATTTCCCACCCAGACAGAGCCTACCGGAATGCGTTGGGGTCCTGACCGGAAAGAACCACCAGCGCGACCATCAGGATCATGAGCCCCACCAGGGCGGCTGCGGAGATGTAGCCCGCCGGCTTCGATACCCCGCCCTCTTTGGCCAGTACGCTGAGATCCGCAACCGGACTCGCTCCGCGCAGCGCAATGATGCGCTTCATCGCATGCTCGACATAGGTGTATTTGCCGGAAATCGCCAGCGCGATGCCGATCGGCAGCCCTATCCGATTTCCTCCGGGAATGGGCAGAAGCGCGAACACGACCACCACACCGAGGATGATAAGCGAGACCATCCACATCTTCCGGTAGAGGAACCACACCGGGCCCAGGAAGAAGGCAGCGGCAACAAAGCCGCGTATGATCTTAGGTTTTTTGCCTCCCGCCGGGGCAACAAGGCGGGCTCTCATGCTGTCGTAGGTGGGCATAAACTTGTCTGCGTTCGGACCGATAAACGCCATCAACTCGGCGCGTCGTGCCTCCTGGTCCTCGTCGAGAAGAAATTGATGGGTGGGTTTTACCGCTTGCATCGTGCTTTGTTTTCTTTCTTCCTGAAAAGTAGGAAACATGTTGTTTCCTCGGGGTGAGATGCATGAACCCGCTGTCATGTTCTGCGTAGCGATGAAATTTAGCTCAGGGCTCAGATAAAAATCCCATGTCTCAACGGCGAGACGTGGGGCACCCGGAGGAGTTTGAGTCTCCCACCCAAGCGGAGCCTGGATGGGGCACCCGCGTACCTCTCCCTGTTCAGGAAGAACAAATCTCAAGCGCGACCAAAGGGAGCGGAGGCCGAAGGCATAAGGCTTGGACGGCCAGTCCCGCCCTGCGCGAAGCAGTCCATGAATCCGGGGGCGGCGGTGCCGTATCATATAAAGACCGGAAAGCAGGGTTCCGGCAAGCGAGAACCGGCTCCGGAATCGGTTTCCAGGCACGCGGCCACGGGCCGCGATTTTCTTGCCTGCAAGCCGGCGTCCCAGCCGATTTACCGTACCGAAACCACCCTGCGATACGCTGGCGATTTCCACGTCCGGCGTCGCCTTGGCGGCAGCCGGCCAGAGTTATGCCCAGAGATGAAGGAGCCAACAGGAATGCCCTCTCAACTGAACTACCGGATCGGCCTCGTGCAGATGTCCTGCAGCCCCGACACCGAAGCCAATCTCGACAAGGCCGCGGACCGCGTCCGCGAGGCCGCCCGTGAAGGCGCCCAGATTGTCTGCCTGCCGGAGCTCTTCCGCGCCCAGTACTTCTGCCAGCGCGAAGACCACGCGCTGTTCGATATCGCCGAGCCCATCCCCGGCCCCTCGACCGAGCGCCTCGGCGCCGTCGCCCGCGAGGAAAAGGTCGTTGTCGTCGCTTCGCTCTTCGAGCGCCGCGCCGCCGGTCTTTATCACAACACCGCCGCCATCCTGAACAAGGACGGCTCGATCAACGGGCTGTATCGCAAGATGCACATCCCCGACGATCCTCTCTACTACGAGAAGTTCTACTTCACGCCCGGCGATCTCGGCTTCAAGGCCTTCGACACCGCCGTCGGCCGCATCGGCACGCTTGTGTGCTGGGACCAGTGGTATCCGGAAGGCGCACGCATCACCGCCATGCACGGCGCGAATGTCCTGTTCTACCCGACCGCTATCGGCTGGCATCCTTCCGAGAAGGAAGAGTTCGGTGTCGCGCAGTATGACGCCTGGCAGACGATCCAGCGCGCACACGCCATCGCCAACGGCCTCTTCGTCGCCTCGGTCAATCGTGTGGGCCATGAGAACGGCGACGTCAACGGCAACCGCGTCGAAGGCCCGGGGCTCGAGTTCTGGGGCGGCAGCTTCATCGCCGATCCCTTCGGCCGACTGATCGCCAAGGCCTCGCATGACAAGGAAGAGATCCTGATCGGCGAAGTCGACCTGAAGCTGCTCGAAGACACGCGCCGCAACTGGCCCTTCCTGCGCGACCGCCGCATCGACGCCTACCAGCCCATCGTCAACCGCTTCCTCGACGGCACGACACCCGGAGACGGCAAATGACGGTAGCCACAGGTACGCCGCGCGAGCACGGCTTCCGCATGCCCGCCGAGTGGGCGCGCCACGAGGCCACATGGCTCGCGTGGCCGCATAACCCCAACGACTGGCCGGGCAAGTTCCAGGCCATTCCCTGGGTCTACGCCGACATCGTCCGCCACCTCTCTCAGGTGGAAGAGGTGCATATCCTCGTCAACCACGAGGCTGCCGAGAAGCGCGCCGAGAGCATCCTCCGGCGCTCCGGGGCGAATCTCGCTCGCGTACACTTCCACCAGGTCGAGACCGACCGCGTGTGGACGCGCGACTCGGGCCCGATCTTCGTCAAGAAGGGCGATGAGCTGGCCATCACCCACTGGCAGTTCAACGGCTGGGCCAAGTATCCCAACCACCTGAACGACGAGAAGATTCCGGCCTACGCCGCCGAGCATCTCGGCATGAAGCGCTGGGTTCCGATGTTTGGGGATCACCGCATAGTCCTCGAAGGCGGGTCGATCGATACCAACGGCGCGGGTGTTTTGCTGACAACCGAGGAGTGCCTGCTGAGTGAAGTGCAGCAGCGTAACCCCGGGCTGAGCCGGACCGATCTCGAAAAGGTATTTCACGACTATCTCGGCATCGACCAGGTGATCTGGCTCAACCGCGGCATCGCCGGCGACGACACGCACGGCCATGTCGATGACATTACCCGCTTCACGGCGGAGAACGTCATCGTCACCGTGGTCGAGCCGAACATTCACGACGAGAACCACCTGCCGCTGGCCGAAAACCTCGAGCGTCTGAAGGCGGCCCGCAATCTCCAGGGCGGGGCGTACGAGATCGTCGAGCTGCCCATGCCCGCGCCCGTCGTCTTCGACGGACAGCGGCTGCCGGCCAGCTACGGCAATTTCTATATCGCGAACGATCTCGTCCTGGTGCCAACCTTCAACGATCCCAACGACCGCAAGGCGCTGGGGATCATCGCCGGGCTCTTTCCCGATCGCGAGATCGCCGGCATCCACTGCGGGGATTTCATCTGGGGCCTCGGCGCGCTGCACTGCATGACCCAGCAGCAGCCGGCCTAAGGCTCAGGGCTCAGGGCTCAGGGCTCAGGGCTCAGATAAGAGCGTAAAGCTTTGGGTGGCCCACTCAAGCCCGCAGTTGGCTTGAGTGGGGTAGCAACGATACGGGTACCCCACGTCTCGCTTTTGAGACGTGGGAAAGCACAAACCCTGACAGTGGCCCACTCGAGCTTCCGTTGCCCCGGGTGGGGGACAGGATTCTCCACGATCGCCGGAATCGGGGTCGTGCTTCCCCACACAAGCCAACTGCAGGCTTGTATGGGCCACCCGGGTTCTTTCTCCTCCTTTGGGCAGGACTGTCCGGAGGCGTTGTTCCCCACCCGATCCCCACAAAAGAGCCATCCCTGATCCGGAGCGCGGGCATTACAGTAGACGACAGCAGACGTTGGAGTGGTGGGGATGCGGCAGAACAATCTCGAATGGCTGGAAGACTGGTACCAAAACCAGTGTGACGGCGACTGGGAGCATCGCCATGGCATGCGTTTCCGCACGCTCGACAACTCCGGCCTGAGCCTGACCATCGAGCTGGCCGGAACCACTGCCGCCCACGTCGGCCCGCAGCGCATCAGCCTCGATACGCCGTGCGGCGAATGGCTCACCTGCTCCATCTCGAATGACCGCTTCGAAGGCTCGGGCGATCCGGAAAAACTCGAACAGATCATCGGCATCTTCCGGCGCTGGGTGGACACCTGCCCATGACTCCGGAAGAAGTGTGGATGCGGGAGGCCATGGCCGAGGCAAAGGCCGCCGCCGATGCCGGAGAAGTCCCCGTCGGCGCAATCATCGTGTTTGAAGGCGAGATCATCGGCCGGGGACAGAACCGCGTCCTGCGCGACCTCGACCCGACGGCTCACGCGGAAGTCATTGCCCTGCGCGAAGCCGCCCGGCACCGCAGCAACTATCGCCTCACCGACTGCGATCTCTACACCACCCTCGAGCCCTGCTCCATGTGCGCCGGGGCGATCATTCATGCCCGCATCCGCCGCGTCGCCTTCGCCGCCGACGATCCCAAGGCAGGCGCAGCCGGGTCTGTCCTCGAGGTGCTCAATCACCCGAAGCTAAATCACCAGCTGGAGATTTCTCGCGGGGTGATGGGCATCGAGGCCGGAGAAATGCTGCGGCAGTTTTTCCGGGATCGGCGGACTGCGGCGCAGGGGTGAGTGCGGAACTGCTGCATTGGCATGCAAGATTAATAACTATTATTGCTCAATAGAACTTATCAGACGAATAGTTTAACCATCCCGAATCTATTGGCAGGCTTATCTTCCGGAGATAAATCTATGTCATCTCGGCCGAAGCAAGATAGCTTCATCCCTCTCTCCGCTGCCCCACTCCAGCGCGCCAGAAGCAGGCGCCCGGAGATCCGGTATGCTCCGGTCTGAATGACAAGTCAAGTGGATGGGAGCGACAGGAGCGTCACTCCCGTGTAAGCGCCAGCAGCAGATCCTCGAATTCTCCGGCCTTCCCTGCCAGACTGGCTCGCGTACCGGACTCATAGTCTGCGTAGTCGAAGCCTGGGCTCACGGTGCAGCCGAGCAGCGCGCACTCTCCGCCCGTGACCAGCCGCGAGCCCTGCCAGGTGTGCTTCGGCACGATCAGCTGGCAATGCTGTCCTTCGGCCAGGTCTGAACCGAGCAGGAAGCGCTCCGCGCGGCCGTCGGGCGCGATCTGCAGCATCTCTACCGGGTCACCGTAATAGAAGTGGAAGATTTCGTCCGAGGCCAGGCGATGCATTTCGGAGAAGGTCCCTGGCTCGAGCAGGTAGTAGATGCAGGTGCCTGCAACCCGCGCAGCGTGCTCCTGCTCCCGCGCTGCGGCATACCGCGGCGGCAGGCTCTCGCCCGCGATCGTCTCGTCCGCCTGCCATATCTGCCGGAACCAGCCACCTTCGCACGGATGCGGCTCAAGGCTTAGCTTCTGCTTCAACTCTTCTGCGCTTAGTCGCGTCATGCTGCCATTCTATGTAGCCACTGCTCGGAGAACCGCAGGTCCCTCCACTCCGCTTCGCCCTTTGGGCTTCGCTCCGGTCGGGATGACATGTCTCGAGTGTGGATGCCGATGCCTTCCCACGTCTCAGAAGCGACGAGACACAGGGCACCCGGGGTTGCGCCCTGGTGTCTAAGGGATCAAGAGGTCTCGCTCTCTCTCGAATCATTCGGGAGGGAAGATGTTCGCAGATAGTCTTGTCGAATCCACCGGCCGGCTGCATACCAGTCGACGCAGCCTTGCTCTCGTTTCCCTGCTGGTCCAGGGGGCAATCCTCGCCGCTCTCGCCATGTGGCCGCTGATCCATCCGGACCGGCTTCCGCCGCGTGCTCTCACCATGCTGATTACCGCGCCACTGCCTCCATCGAGCCCGCCGCAGGCGCCCCACGCCGCTGCCATCAGCCGCGCTGTTCCCGCGCTGCTCAATGCCCTCACCGCGCCAACCCACATCCACCCGATCACCAGCGACTCATCGGCGCCGAACGATACCCCGATCGTCGAAGGGGCGACCATCGGTGACGGTTCGGGGGACACCCGCAACCTCGCTCAGCTCTTCAATGACGGCCCCGGCAGCAAGCCGCCCGACGTAACGCTCGCCAAACCCGCCCATCCCTCCGGACCGGTGCGCATCTCGGAAGGCGTGGCTCTGGGACATCTCCTCAACCCGATCCAGCCTGTCTACCCCGCGATCGCGAAAGCGGCTCGCATCTCCGGTACCGTCGTTGTCGAGGCCACCATCTCGACCAACGGTACCGTCATCCATGCCCATGCCGTGAGCGGCCCCCCGATGCTCGTCGGTGCAGCCGTTGACGCGGTCTCCCGTGCCCGCTACCAGCCCTATCAGCTCAGCGGACAGCCGGTGGAAGTTCAGACCACCGTCAGCGTCGTCTTCCGCCTGGAATAGCTTCTTCGCGGCCGGTTTTTCCCGCCGGCCGCGTCATTTTGCCCTGTTTCAATTTGTAAAAGAGCGGTTAAGATATGCCGCATGGACCTGGTTCTCTACTCCGCTCCCTGGTGCCGCGACTGCCGCGTCGCCAAGCGCTTCCTGGAGAAACACAAGATTCCGTACACGGAGATCAACATCGAGGAGACGCCCGGAGCCGCGGCCGAGGTTCTGCTCCACGTGGGAAAACGGGCCATTCCGCAGTTCGTCATCGATGGAGAGTGGATACAGCCTTACCGCCCCGGCGAAGGCTTCCTCTTCGAAGAAATGGCCGAACGCTTCGGCATCGAAGGCTCCTAGGACGCATCCACATCCAGCTAAGGCAACGCGTTGTCATTTCGACCGGAGCGGGACAGTTATATCGTCCTGCGCAGCAGAGAAACCTGCGGTTCTGCTGCGTGCAGAGCGGGACTGGCCGTCCAGGCCTTTTGCGCTTCGCATCCCCGCTCCCTTTGGTCGCGAGCAAAGACCGGCTGTGGCCCATTCAAGCCTGCGGTTGGCTTGAGTGGGAGCCGCAGGTCCCTCCACTTCGCTCGCCTTTGGCTCGCTTCGGTCGGGATGACAACATAAGAAGAAGAGTGCTCCGAGAGGGATGAGAAGCCACTGGTCAACCTTTCATCTTCCATGCACCCATATGTGGACATGGCCCAGCGTCCCAACGACAAACAGTCGAGTCCAGACAGCAAAAGAGCGCCCGATCGGGCGCTCTTTTGCTGTTCTATCCTCTACACCCTCGCTAGCCCTGCACCGACACGCCGGTCAGCGTCATCACAGCCACGCCCGGTACCGGCTCTCCAAAGACCCGCGCCGGCTCGAAGACACTGAACAGCAGCAGGGTTTCCACGGCCGCCCGCGCCTGGGAGTCTGTCGGCCCGGAGACGATCCGGTAGTCGTAGGCTCTTCCCTCGCTGTTCACGAAGGCCTCGAAGACAACCGGGTTGGAGGTATCGGTCGTCACCACCACGGAAGCCTTGCCGTGCTCATGCAGCGGCTGCGTTCCGATCGGAGCTGCCGTGTCGCCGCTGAACCCCGCGCTGTTCGACTCGGTCATCGAGTAAAGAAAATGCGCGCTGATCGCACCATCGTCCGAGTCCGCACTCGCCTCGACAGGGTCCGGCGAGGTAAACGCGCCGATCAGCAAAGCCGCCGTGCCGATCAGCAGCACCGCGCTGGCAAAGCCAGCCGAGGCCCGCAGCAGAAACGGCGCAAAGGTATTCGACCACTGCACCTGAAAGCGCGCCAGACTCTGCTTCGGCGTCTTTGCCTTCTCCTGGGAGAGAGCCACCCGCAGGCGCAGCGCGAGATCAGCCGGAGCCTTGGCAGGACCCAGATCCGCAAGCTCCTGCTGCATCGACCGCCAGGACGAAAACTCTTCCGCACACTCCGCACAGCCATCCAGATGCGCAGCAACCTCCTGCATGGCGACTCCGGTCAGCGCTCCATCCAGGTACTCGGAAAAGCGGTCCTTTGTGCTCTTGCAGTGGCTCATCGTGCCTCCTCGGCGGTGAAGGATGCCGCCAGGACACCGGCCCGCCCTACGGCTGCCGGACGCTTCCGCACCGACTCCGCCAGGGGCGCAAGCCGCGCCTTCAGGTTGGCCCGTCCGCGCAGCAGGCGGGACTTCACGGTGCCGAGGTTGACATTGAGGATCTCGGCAATCTCCTCGTAGGCAAATCCTTCCAGGTCACGCAGCACAACCACGGTGCGGAACGGCTCCGGCACCTCGCGCAGAATTGCCTCGACCCGCGCGCGCATCTCCGAGCGCTCAGCGCACTCAAAAGGAGATTCACCCGGGTCCATGAGCGTGTCCTTGATGCACAGCGCCTGTCCGTCGTTCGATTCGCCGGTTTCCGCTTCAATCGTGACTTCCTGACGGCGATGGCGCGACCACCAGCGGCGCTGGTTCGACGCCTCGTGCAGGGCGATGCGGTAGATCCAGGTCTTCAGGCTGGCATCGCCGTGAAAACCCGAAATCCCCCGGTAGATTTTGACGAAGACTTCCTGCGTCAGGTCGGCGGCGTCAGCGGAAAGCGGAATGGTGCGGGCAAGCAGGCTGTAGACCGGCTGATGATAGGTGGAGATCAGCCACGCGAACGCTTCCTCTGAGCCAGCCTGTAACTGGGCAACAATGGCAGATTCTTCCTGCCGTACTCCGATAGCGCTGGCAAGGTTTCCCACGGCAATTCCCACTTGCATCTGGAAGCTCCTCCTACAGTAGCAGGAAGACAAAGCCTCCTGCGAGTAAGCGCGGGAATTTGCCGCCGGCGGCCGAGTGTCTCGCTCACTCTACCTGCTTAGACACCAACAAGGTAGGGCTAGGTTCCCATCCAGAAAAAAACCTGGAAATAGAGGTTGCGCACCCCTGTCCCGCACCTGGTCAGGAGAGGTCTCAGGCCAATTTTTTGCGCTTCACTCCGCCCAAAGCACACGGCACTCGATCTGACTTCGAGCGGCGCCGGATAGAGCTCTTCAGTTGGAGGGCGTGGATGGCGGAGCGGGGGCAGTCTGCGCCGGAGTCTGCGTTGCCGGCTTTTTCCTCTTCTTCGGCCGGGAAGCAGGCGCAGCCGGACCATCGTCGACCACCGATGTCTTCGATGACGCCGACGCGCTCGATGCCGGAGCTCCTGGATGCACGGCTTCCACACGCAGACGGGCCAGATCCCTCTCCTGATTCTGTGTCCATGTCGCGATCCCGTCTCCCAGCTGCCGCCGGCTCGACTCAAGACGCGCAAGCGCCGAAGAAACAGCCGAGGTCTCCCGGTCGGACGCTGCCAGCTCCGCCGTCTGCTCCACACGCAGCAGCACATCGTAGAGCGCATCCACGTTGCGATAGACCGCGAAGGCCGCCGCGGCCGAACCAGGCGCTGCATCCGTCTTCGCCAGCAACCCCGGCAGCGTGTCCGAAAGGTCGCGCTGAATCGAAGCCACGTTCCGGTCTGTCTCCTCGCGCACCTCGCCAGGAGCCTTCCAGTGGCCGGTGTCGAGCGTGCCGATCATCTGCCCGACCGCATCGAGCGCGGGCTGCAACATCACGCGCACGGCACCGGCGGGCGGTACGCCAGGAGCGGAATTGCCTGCCGGCTGTCCACTGGCCTGCTGCTGGCCGCCTGGAGACGAAAGCGCAAACGCTCCGGCCGGAACTGCCATCAGCAAGGCAAGAAGACAGACCGTATTCCTGGTAGAGCGCGAGACAAAAGGGGCGGGACGATACAGATTGCGAAAAGACATTACTTCATTCCCGATGCCAGTGATAGAAGAAGGGTTGCTGCTTCTCCCCATATTTGACGGATGGCATCCTCCTCAAGCAGAATAAGAAAGTCCTTCCTTATGTGGGCCTGTGGCGCAGCTGGGAGCGCGCTTCCATGGCATGGAAGAGGTCATCGGTTCGATCCCGATCAGGTCCACCAATTATTTCAAGCATTTAGCTGCTCCTCCCTTCCGCGACTTTGTCGCAAATTCCAAAACCACGCCGCGGACACGCGGTGGATTTGCTGCTCTGCTTTCTCTAGCGGCGTCATCCATTCTGCGTCCCGCACCGTCCTTGCCCAAGGTTCCCGTGTCCATTAGCTCGTTGTAAATCGAGTTAACAGTAGAGCGTACGCCCTCGTGCAATGACTGCATGTAGACATCGGTCGTGGTGGCCACTCGCGAGTGACGCATCATTTCCTGAATGTCCTTGATGTGCCCCTTGTCCTTGGCCAATGTGGCGATCGTCCGCCGGATGACCTGGAAGGTGAGCTTGGGAAAGCCGAGCCTCTCCGCCAGTTTGCGCAGGACACGGTTGCGATAGTTCCCCGTATCTATGAACGAACCGCGTGGAATCGGGAAGAGAAACGCCTGCGGGTCTGAAGGCGGCAAACCACGCTTGCGCTTTTTCTTGTCGTACTGCTCCTGGCTGATCCGGCGCCATGCTGCAAGTTCATCCGCCAGATCCTCGGCGATCGGAATGACCGTAAGGCTTCCTTTCGTCTTACCGAAGGGACGGATCTTACCCTTTCAGAGGGTCTCTTTGATTTCGAGCGTGTACTACGCCTCGTACTCAAAGCAGAGCCAGCGGAAAGCGAATCATTCGCTCGGCCGCAGAGCGTTAGTCATGTCGAGCATCATCAGAATCCGGTCGCGAAGATCAAGCGCCAAGAATACAGAACGCAACTGGTTCTACGTCGGCACTGTCTTATCGATCTCGCGTAGATTGGCCGGCATTTTCAGTTTGCGCGCTGGCTCCTTCGCAAGGAAGCCGACTGCGTCATGTGCTGGAACATGGATGAGGCGTGTTCTTTATCACTGCATAGTTATGCTAGATCTCGTCTGACCACCTCATTAGCGTGTATTTCTTCTCAGTAGGGGATATCTGCTGTGCCTATCAGGACAGTTCCGTCCGTTTCGATGCGACCGGAGAGATATTTTTGTCGCGCGAGATTCTCTATGGCCTCACGGTTTTCTCGAAACACTTGAATTTGGTTTTTCCTGTCACCCTGAAAATGATCATGTAGCGCTTCTTCGCTGATCACACACCGTATCCGCTCTGTTCGGTCTTGGCCCCAGAACACGACTGCATCCCGATTGAAGTCGTATCGTTCTTCCGGAGCCGTGAAGACCAATTCCTTGTGTTCCCACGCGGTCTGCCACACAGCGAATTCACTGGGGCGAACCTGAAGACGAGCAAAATTTCCCTCATGCAGGTTGAGAAGATCAGACTCTGCCGTTTCCCTGAATCTGCCTCGCTGGTCCGCGGAAATATTGTCCTGCACCCACTGCGCGATATAGGAAGCTGCCTCTTTCCTATCCATATGTCGCCGCACCACATCGCCCACCAGTTGACGCAGTGCTTCGCGATGTCTCTGCCTGAATGGATCGGGATCGCCCAGGGATTGCCGCACCGCTGCGTAGCGCTCAGCTGAGCGCTCGTAGGTCCAGATGAAGACATCTTTGAGCAGGTCTACTTTGTTCAACTCATAGACTCCCAAAATGGCTTCCGTGTAGGTCGAGCGCGGAATGTCAGTGAACGACAACGACGATAGATTCTCCTTGATGAAGGGAATATTCGCAGCCAGACGGGATACGTGTTTATTCACGTCGTCGAAGGGTTGAAGGTACGGCAGTTGCACCATGGCGAAGAAGGATTGTTCGAACGGATCACGAATCGCTTGCGCGGTTGCCAGCACCTGATGGAAGCACTCCTCGATCAACTGCGGGACTTCGAGAGGATGAAAGGCGGACTTTTCAATGCCGACCGCAATGCGGCGCAGGCGTCCAGGAGCTGCCTCGTCCGGTAAGAGATTCTGCGCCAAAATCCCATGCAGGTTCAGAATCGTATAGCGGTTAAAACCTATCTCATCGGCTGCGCTCACAAGAAATGCAATGGCATCCTTGTGATTGAGAATCATCTGAGCTTCCAGCCTGTTCTGCCCTTCTGCCTCTTCACCAAATTCAATCAAACGGCGAGTATCGAGCAAAGAATAGGTATTGCCTTCGAGTCGGCTGGAGTTCCACGACAAATCAATGAGCAGGCGATTGAGAATCTGCTTGGCATACGTCCCGGCCGCTTCGATCTCAGTTGTCGTCTTGCCTACTTGTGCCAGGTGCTCCCGCTCTTTGGGAGTGAGATAAAAACTTGTATTGGGACGGTAGCTGTCAAGAAACTGACGGTTGTACCCAACCGCTTTTCTGGCAGAGAAAGGCTGCCGTAGATACTTATGCATCCTTTCACTTTCGGCGGAGAGAGGCACGACCGCCTCTTCTGACTTTACCTGTTCTATCTGCGCTTGCCGACGGGGGGTGGCTTCTAGTTCCTCTAGCCCCTTAGGAAGCCGGTATCGCGCGGCCCTCCCTTTGCCATCTTGGGTTAGCTTTCCTTCCTCCACGAGGCGTTTCAGCCAACGCTGTAGAGTTCGCTGAGGGATCTCCTTCAGAGCGTCGGCAATTTGACCACTCTGTGCGCCATCTGCGCTTTGCCGTATGAAGTCCACGACAGCCGCGAGGTTCTCTGCAATCTCATCCCCACGGCGGTTCGCCATATTCATCTCTCGCTTAATTGGCGCGAATTACATTATCGCGCCAATTAGAGCACGAATCGCGCCAATTGCAAAAATCGTGCCAATTAAAGTGGTTAGCGTGGCGTGATTTGGTCGATTACCAGGTAGCCAATCGGAGTGATATCGATTTGTGCAGTCTCTGCGGAGAACCGTTGTCCACCCCTCGCTAGGCGCAAGGCATTATCCGCCAGTGCGGTTAGTCTGTCGGGAAGTGTTCGAAAGAGAGGACACCCACTTCGTAACCCGTTTCTCGGCATTAGGCGAAAATGAGGAGGTAATCAGACCCTCAGAGGGGGCAACGGATTGGACATGGGCTCAGGGCTTCGTCGCGCGCGCCCCACGTCACCGTCACCAGCATCTTCGTCGACTGTGACTGGCAACACCAAAAACGAACCAACGGCCATCCTCAATACATGGACGGCGCTCGAAGCCCTCTCGCCTGCAACCTACAACGCGTCGCACGATCTTGTGTACGGTGATCGGAACCGGGTAGTCCGCTTTGAGGATGGGTCACTGCCCTGGACCACATCCACAAAGCCTCCGCCAGGAAAGCAGGTCTTCTATAGCGTCATCCTCGGTTCGATGCTGATGGATCCAGCCACTGAGGCTCTCATCAGGGTCTTCGGCGATGACGAGGCAAGAGTCCGCTCCTCGAAGAAGAAGGCGGTCGCTGCGGAAGTTTTGCTGAACAGGGATGGCATTGTGCTTGCCGAGAAGGCAATCACGGTTTCCAGCTTTCCATGGGCGCTTCCTCTTGCGCTTCAGCTTAAGTTGAAGGAGCTTGGAAGCTGGCCGGAAGTAGAGGAGGAGTTGCAGCGCGGGTTGGATGCGATCGTCCATAGAGTGGATTCCGACGGGAAACCCATTCCACTCGATATCGAGACGATGGAGCGGGCATATCAATGGCTGGTCGAGAAGTGCCAGGTTCCAGATGGGCTGATCGAACGCCCGACCTTTGTGTTGCGCCACCATTTTCCGGCCGGGTCGAAGACTCAGCCGGAGGCTCTGCTTCTCAACTCATTCTTCCTCCACGATCTGGCTCGCGTTGCGCGTCATATCGAGAGCGGGACGGCTCCGACCAATGTCCTGCGGTATCTTGGCGCGGTATCGGAGAGCAATCCGCTGGATGTGCTCAAGGACCATGCTCTTTTGGAAGGGGCGGTTGCTCCAGCGAAGATTCCCGCTGCCAAGTGGCCTGCCGGAGAAGGCAGATCACTCGTCATGCTGCAACAGGCTGCGGTGAACTTGATCGGGCAAGAACTGAACGGCAAGGAAGGGCTTCTTGCGGTGAATGGGCCCCCTGGCACAGGAAAGACCACGCTCCTACGGGACGTTGTCGCCATGTGTGTTCTTGAGCGAGCTGTTGCCATGAGCACCTTCGATGACCCCAGAGAAGCCTTCACGAAGACCGAGGAGCGCGTCGAAGCGGGAAAGGCTTCCTTCAACATTTACCAGCTCGATGACGCCCTAAAGGGGCATGAGATGTTGGTTGCCTCCAGCAATAACAAGGCGGTCGAGAATGTGAGCAAGGAGTTGCCCGCCGAAGGCGCAGTGGCGCACTCACGTGAGCAATTGAGTTATTTCAAGTCGATCAGCGACCTCGTCCACGGCCCGCGCAAGCAAGAGGAAGAAGCGACAGAGGAAAGTCTTGCGCCGGAGCCAGTGAAGACATGGGGGTTGATCGCAGCCGTCCTCGGCAATAAAGGCAATCGATCGGCTTTCTGGAAGGCGTTCTGGTGGAACGAGGACCGCGGTTTCAGAACCTATCTCAAGACTGCAATGGGGCATTCCGTTCTGATCGAAAATCGAGATCCGGCTACGGGCGTCGTCGAGAAGCGAACTCCCGAAGTTGTGCTTAGGGAGCATCCGCCCTCTCCGCAACAAGCGAAGGAAAATTGGTCAAAGGCACGAACACGATTTCTCACTCTCAAGTCAGAGATAGACGCTGAATTGCAGGCGCTTGAAGAGGTGCGCCTTCTTTGCCTTGCGCTGGGAGAGTCCAGGTGTCAGTTAGCTGGCAAAGAAAGGGAACTTGAGAGCCTGCAAGCAGAACGTGACGAGTTTGTCGCAAGAGTGGAGACACTTCGTGAAGAGCGTGATCAAGCCTCTGCACGCCATACGCAAGCTTCAGCAGCTTGGAATCGGCACAAGAGCTTGCGCCCTGGGTTGTTTGCACGTCTGGCACGTACAGACGAAGCAAAGGCCTGGGCAGAGGAAGCTGCTGTTTGGCGAAGACCGTTGGACTCGGCAACAAGGGAGTTAACCGCATTAGAAGATGACCTCAAGAAAGCAGACCGTGCCCGTTCGCTTGCTGCTGCGAAAGCACAAGTTCTTGAAACGGATCTCGAGAGAGAACGGGGGCAACTCGCTGCAAGGTCACAACTCATCTCCGAGCACCGCACCCGGCTTGGTGACCGAATGATTGATGAAGAGAAGTTTCAGGAGGGACACGTAAGCTGGAATCAATCAACGCCCTGGGTTACGGAAGCGGTGAACGCCAAGCGTGAAAATCTCTTTATTGCCGCTCTGGCCCTCCACCGTGCCTTCATCGATGCCGCAGCTTCCAGGATTCTCCACAACCTTGGTGCACTTCAGGCATCAAGTACGGGGATGCAGAAGAACGAAGAGCGGCGCAGATTACTTGGCAATCTCTGGTCCACACTCTTCCTTGTTGTGCCGGTACTCTCGACGACATTCGCCTCGGTTGAACGAATGCTCGGTGCCCTACCTCCGAATACTCTGGGATGGCTACTGATTGATGAAGCTGGTCAGGCTACACCGCAAGCTGCTGTCGGCGCAATTTTACGAGCAAAGCGCACTATCGCTGTAGGCGATCCTCTGCAAATACAGCCCGTGGTCTCGCTGCCGGAGCGTCTGAACGCAGACATCTGTGACTTCTTCAAAGTGAATGAACTGGATTGGACGGCT
Organism: Silvibacterium dinghuense; assembly: GCF_004123295.1. Lineage (NCBI taxonomy): Bacteria > Pseudomonadati > Acidobacteriota > Terriglobia > Terriglobales > Acidobacteriaceae > Silvibacterium > Silvibacterium dinghuense. The sequence continues at coordinate 331,986 of NZ_SDMK01000005.1, forward strand.
CCAGCGGCCTCGACGCAGACGCTTACGGATCGTGCCTCACGCTATCAATCAAGCTTCGAAGCCATTGCGGAAGAGAGGCGCGTAGGTCTCCCATTGCTTGTGCATCGCCGCTGCCAGAATCCGATGTTCTCAATCTCGAACAAGATCGCTTATGCCGGCCAGATGGTGCAGGTGGTTGGTCCCAGGAAACTGGATGTTGAGGCTGTGCTTGGAGCATCAACATGGATCGATGTAGAGGGAGAAGCTGATTCGAAATGGTCTCCGGCGGAAGGCAGAGCTGTGATCGATCTGCTTACCAGGTTGGCATCGGTGACAAGAAACCCAGATGTCTTCGTAATCTCGCCTTTCCGCATCGTTGTGCATGAGATGGCTCGTTCTTTAGGGAGCCGGCCGGATCTTCTACGCATGTTAAGCCGTGATGGCACACAGTGGCTGAAAGATCATGTGGGTACGATTCATACATTTCAAGGGCGCGAGGCCGACACCGTTATATTGCTGCTAGGGGCGCCTGCCGAATCTCAGAATGGTGCTCGAGAGTGGGCTGCGGGGACACCGAACATCTTAAACGTCGCCGTCTCTCGAGCCAGGCAGAACCTTTACGTCGTGGGTTCTTGGAAAACATGGAGTTCTGTTGGTCTAGCCAGTCACATGAGTAGCGAGTTTCCTATTCGAATTCGGTCCTGATGGGTTGGACTTATTGAAAGAGAAAAGAAAACACCGTAAGGAAAGTTCACCCCGATATCGGTGGCTCCTCTCTAAAATAGTTATCATTTGGGAATTTTCGGTAGTGGGTCAGTTTGAAATTCAATAAATGGCATAACCGATTATCGGTAGAGACGTTCCTCAAATTCCATCCAGCAGATCAGAGAGAGTCTTTTCAAAGGCATCGGCGATTCTCTTGAGAGCTTCCAGACCGATTTCAAACTGACCCACCACGGGATATTTCAAACATGGTGAGAGTGCCGATTTGTCGGATATCTTTGGTTTCTTTAATGATGGCCGGTTATTCGCATAGTTCCATATCAGTGAGACCGACGCAGTAGGCGAGGAGCTTTTATCGATTGGCGACCGTCAGAGAGTGAGGCGCTTCGATCTTCACTCCAGCCTCACGAGGCCAGGAAATCGACAGTAATGCCCCTCCCTCCGGACGATTCGACGCCGCTACCTTTCCTCCGTGCGCACGTACTACCGCGTCAACAAAAGCAAGTCCCAGGCCATGCCCTTTGGAACCTCTTCCTTTTACTCTCTGCTCGAACATATGCGGGCCTATCTCCGAAGCAAATCCTGGGCCATCATCCTCCACAATCAGGGTCGCAGCATTTTCACCTGCACCAAGTGTTATGGAAACCGTGCATGAGGCGGGCAAATGGTTAAGCTCATTATCGAGAAGATTTGCGATCACTCGATGCAGAAGAGCTGCGTCTGCCAATACGGGGACAGGACCAGAGCTGCGCAAATTCATTCGAAGCCCCTTCTCTGACATGCAAGGCTCGTACAGATCAATCATGACTCGAATGAGTTCATCAAGGTTGACTTCTGTGAGAGAAAGCCTAAGCGCGTCCGCTTTCGCTTCAGCAACATCAAGCGAAGTATCCAGAAACTCCGTAAGTCGATCTAATTCATCAATGGCCGAAACGATTGGCTCGCTTTGCTCGATCTTTAAATCGCCTGACAGGGCGATCTCCAGCTTTCCCCGGATTGCCGTCAAGGGACTACGAAGATCGTGGGTAACTGCCCCAGTCATGGTGTGCAGTTGATGCATCGAGTTTTCTATCCGGTCCAGCATGCGGTTGAGCGTCTGTGCCAGGTGCCCTACTTCGTCGTTCCGATTGCTGGCCGGAACCCTGCTGCTCAAATCAGCTTGCCCAATCCTGGATGCAGCTTCAGTGATCCTGCGAACATGACCCAGCATACGTCTGGTCACGCAGAAGACAATCGCGGAACCGAACAGCACGATAAGCAGCCAGAGGCAGAAAAAACGGTAGCTGAGGCTCCTCAGCACACGCAATTCATCTCGCTCCGAAAGCCCGAGATAAATATGGCTCCCATCATCGAGCCGTGCCGATGCTACTCGAAAGGGATGATTGAATCCTCTGACATTCAAGTCATAGGGAGCATCGGAAATAAGCTTGCGTGCGCGAATCGCGGCCAGGTTTGGCAGCCCGTCACCGGCGCCTACCCAAAGCTTTAAAGCGCCGTCGTCTCCAGCCTGGAGAAAAAAAACGGAGTCGTTCTCATTCCCGTTAGAGGGAAGTTTATCCGGTACTTCTCTGCTCGCAAGTTCTGCTACTTCTCTCACGACCCTACTGTAGAGGTGGTCCTTTGGCGTTCTAGCGGCAACATCACCGAGGACCGCAACCTCTCCGGAGAGCCAAGCGTCACTTCTCCGCTGAATGTCGCTGGCGACGAAGCGGTGAAGCATCACAAAGACCAGCATAGTTCCAAAAGCAAATGCCAGCGTTGCCCAGAGAGAGATACGCCATGCGGCGCTATGCATGACTGGATTAGCGGTCTTTGAGGACATAGCCAATACCTCGTAAGGTCTTGATCAGCGGCTCACGACCTTCTGTATCCACCTTGCCGCGCAGGCGGTAGACATGCACATCAACGACATTCGTGTTAGGTTGAATCCGCATTCCCCAGACTTCGGAGAGAAGCATTGATCGAGTAACAACACGCCCGGCATGTCGACATAGATATGCCAAAAGTGCAAATTCTTGCGGGCTTAGATTTAAAACTTCTCCACCGCGAGATGCCCTACGGCTGATGAAATCCAACTCCAGGTCCAGTACGCGGAGGCGGGTCGACTCATCGCCTGCGGCAAGATTGCGTCGCAAAAGGTTACGCAGTCTTGCCAGCAATTCTGCGAGTGCGAATGGCTTTGTCAGGTAATCGTCCCCACCTTGTTCCAGCCCCTTGACCCTGTCGTCGACCGATCTCCTGGCTGAAAGTATCAATACGGGGCTGCTCATACCATTGCGTCGAAGTTGAAGAATCAGGTCGATACCATCCTGATCCGGAAGCCCTAAGTCAACAATGAGGCCATGGTAGGCGTACTTTGACGCCAACTGAGCTGCAGCGTTCGCGTCTTCCGCCGTATGCACTTCGTATCCAGCCTCAAGCAAAGACTGCTTCACGAAGCTCTGAATCTCGGGTTCATCCTCGACCAGAAGAAGTCGCATGAGTCATCGTAAGACATCTTGATCTGCAACTCGCATGCCCCAGAAGGCTGCAGCGTCCTCCATGAACGAATCGTCATCCTGTTCCCTTCCAGCAAAGTGCTATCAAAAGAACAAGGGTCCCGTCTTAACAAGCAACTGTTGTCTATGAGAACCAGGAATCTGTTCTATCCAATAGTCGACTGTCGCTGGGTCGCCGCCTCATCGTGGTCCGGCCTACCAAGAGACACACGCGACATCGAATCTCTACTATCGGGGCTGAGGACCCATTGTGCATGACTGCGGCTTATCTGAATCGCATCGCCACCGCAGTACCAGAGCACGACGTGCATGATACCTTCGTCGTCTTCGCCGAGAAAATGCTTGCCGACTCACGGCTACGTACGGTTTTCCGCCGCATGGTGAGCCGCGCCGACATTGCACATCGCTATTCGTTCCTCGATCCGCAGAAAGGTTCCGGCCAATCCTCATCTCATGATGCGCATGAATTTTATCGGCGAGGGAACTTTCCCAACACGGCGCGACGGATGGAGTTGTTTGAACAGAGCGCTCCGGCGCTGATGAGAAAAACCGTAGACCGGCTTGCGCTCAATGAGAAGGAACGCTCTGGCATCACACACGTGTTAGTGACCTGCTGCACAGGGCTCTATGCGCCAGGGCTGGATTTTGAAATCATCGATCATCTCGGGCTTTCGACCGATGTGGAACGCACGATGGTCGGCTTCATGGGATGCTATGCCGCGATCAATGCACTGAAGCTGGCGCGCCACATTGTACGCTCAGACCCGCAAGCAAGTGTGCTCATGGTGAATCTGGAACTGTGTACGTTACATTTTCAGGAGACGCAGGATTTGGAGCAGGTGCTCTCATTTCTCGTGTTCGCCGATGGTGCGGCGGCGAGCCTGATTACCGCCCACGAGCAGGGGCTCGCGCTAGACAGCTTCAAGGCGGTGATGGTGCCTGAGACTCGTGGGTTGATTACGTGGAAAATTCGCGGGCTCGGTTTCGACATGCTGCTCTCCGGGCAGGTGCCGGGCGAACTGGCGCGCGCGCTGCACGAGGGAGAACTGATGGCGGATCGCGACGGCATTGATCTGTGGGCCGTGCATCCTGGCGGACGATCGATTCTGGATGCGGTAGAGAAGGGACTGGAGCTGCCGACAGATGCACTGGCAGCGTCACGCGAGGTGCTATCGTGCTTCGGCAACATGTCATCGGCGACGGTGATGTTTGTGTTGCAGCGAATCATGCAACAGGCACGCTCCGGGCAGCATGGCTGTGCCATGTCGTTTGGGCCAGGCCTGACGGCGGAGACAATGCGCTTCCATGCGGTCTAGTGCAAAAATCGACTTCAGCCAGCGGGTTTCTCCGCGTGAATTGCCGGAACTGATGGATGGCGACTGCAGCTATGAAGATTTCCGTGACTGCCTGCGCAGCCTGGAAAAGGTGAATCGCTGGCTGCTGGGTTATCGGCCGACGCTGGCCTGGCTGGATCGGTTGCCACATGGTCCGCCAGATCCAATACACATCGTGGATGTAGGCTGTGGCAGCGGCGATCTATTGCGGCAGATTGCAGGCTGGGCGCGAATACGGAGTATTGCTGTGCAGTTAACCGGGATCGACCTGAATCCTTATGCTGTGCATGCAGCAACGGAGTTCACACCAAAAGAACTTGGCATCACATGGGTGACCGGCAATGCGATGGCGTATCGACCGGAGAAGCAGATAGACATCGTTGTAAGTTCGCTGATGGCGCATCATCTGGAGGATGAGGAGATTGTCGCACTGTTGAGATGGATGGAAGCGAACGCGCGGGCAGGCTGGTTTATCAACGATCTGGAGAGGTCGGAGCAAGCTTGCCGGACATTCGCATGGCTGGCTGGTGTGGTGAGATGGCACCGATTTGTGCGGCATGATGGACCTGTGTCTTTTCGGCGGGCCTTCCAGAAGGAAGACTGGATACGCCTATTGGATGCGGCGGAAGTCCCGCGAGAGGCGGTCACTGTGGAGCAATGGCGTCCGGGACGGTTGTGCGTAGGGCGGTGGCAGTGAAGTTGTTGCCTCTCGCAGTGTCTCGTCCGGCTAAGGCAGAAAGCCTCTTTAGCTTATGGTGCACCTCATCACGTCTAGCTTTCTGAGATAGCGAATTATGCAAATTTCCACCCTGCCAGCTCCGCGTCCCGAGGGTTCCAGATTCAAGACGATTCTCTGGGTCTCGCTCGGTCTCACCGTACTCTTCGTCTTCATTACCTCAGAGCTGCTCCTCATCACTGACTACCCGATGTACCATGCCTACCGTCTGCAGGTTATCGCCGACCGCCATCTCCTCATCCCGCATACACTCGCTGGAATCTTCGCTCTTCTGATCGGTCCTATCAACTTCTCTTCGCGGGTCCGTCAGCGCTATATCCAACTCCATCGCATGCTCGGCCGCATCTATGTTGTCTCTGTGTTCATTGGATCCTTTACGGGGATCGCTCTCGCCGCCGGACGCCCGGGGCTTCCCGGAACCTCCATGCAGGCAGCCGCCTGGATGATCTGCACCACCGCCGCCTTTATCACTGCGCGCAACCGCCAGATCACACAGCACCGCCAATGGATGGCACGCTCCTATGCGGTTACATTTACCTTTGTCTCCAGCCGCGTGCTGAATCTCTGGCCGCGCTACTGGAGCCACCTAGGCGACGTCCTATCCGCAGTCGGCGTAATTGCCTTCACTCTTGCCTCGCTGCTCATCGTGGACCTTGGCCTAAACTGGCACGAACTCACCACACGTCGTGACTGATTACCGACCGGTAGTTATAAGAACTTAGGATGCAGGTTCGCAAAGAACCTTATTTCCCGAAGCTGCTCCCCACTAGCTCCGAGCTAACCATAGGCCCGTAACCACCGAGTTGACCAACAATGACCGCGACCGCAGGATCCTCACCCTCCAGGACCCACACCATCACATCTTTCGGCTGAAGGCCGAGGAGCCGTGCAATCACCCTTACGATACCGCCCAGTTCAGGATGAATGCGAAACACTGTCGCCTCAAGGGTCTGTCCGGCCAGGTGAACTGTTTGCTCTTCCGCTGGCGAGATCAGAAGCCGAATCAACCGTCCGCCGCCAACCGGAGCCAGCATCCCCACCCGAAAAGGGATCGCATTGTCCGGCACATTCAGCAGCAGTGTTCCAACAATGCCATTCGCCAGGTCATCCGGCAGGTCCATGTGCTTGCTTTCCACGTGTATCCTGCCATGCTTATCTATTGTTTGGCTGGTCACCATGCCGGTAGCAGCCTCTATCGTCAAATCAATGGGTTTGGTAAAAAACGGCCCTTTCTGTATGTGGTGGTTGCGCACTAACTGAAACGTACCCTTCTGCGTGTACGTCGTCGCCTCATCATCGACTGATCCATCGAGAAAGTGATAGGTCAGGCGCATCGTTACTTCATTGCCCTGCACGACCTGCGAAAACTCACCACTGGCAATGGTTTTCCCATCCTCGGAGCGAGCCACCATAAACCGGTGCATTGGCCGTTGTATATGCCTCACTGGAATCGATTCAGCACGCGCTGCGGCACCCATCGTCGCTGCGCACAAAACGACGATCAAAAAATCGTTTCGCCTCATCGAATACCTCGTTCTAACACCTTAGACGTCTTTCATGCAGCGGCCTACCGACATCAAGATGACGATTTGTACAGGATGACGTATCGAACTGTTTTTTGGACGTCTACTAAAAAGATGAAGTCCGCTACCCATAGATGGCATGTCCGGTGAGTATGGAGGGAATGCTTTGCAAGATGAAGTCCTGATTCTTGGTGGTGGAGTGGCCGGCTGTGCGGCCTCGATCGCGCTCGCTCGAAAGGGACGAAGCGTTACGCTGATCGAACGCGAGCTCATGCCACGTCATAAAGTCTGCGGAGAGTTTCTAAGCGGTGAAGCGCTTGAAGACCTGCATGCACTTGGCATCGACGTAGCAGTGCTTGGCGCAGTGCCCATTCCCTACGTTCGCCTCGCCGCCGCCAGGCGTGCAGCGGAGGCGCCCTTGCCCTTTCCCGCAGCCTCGCTCACGCGCAAAACGCTTGATACCGCACTCATCGCCGAAGCCATTGCCGCGGGGGTTCGCGTTGAGCGCGGGCGCAGTGTTCAGGCACTCAGCCGCACCACAACCGGCATGTGGCAAGCGACGCTCGATGACGGCATCTCCTGCGAAGCTCCAACGGTCTTTCTCTCCACAGGCAAGCACGATCTTCGCGGCCATCCACGTCCGAAAGATCCGCAGCGATGGGTCGCCTTCAAGATGTATTACCGGCTTGCGCCAGCGCAGGCCGCTGAGCTGGCAAGCGCCTCTGAGCTGATGCTTTATCCCGGTGGCTATGGTGGTATCCAGCCGGTGGAAGGCGGCATTGCGAACCTCTGCTGTGTGGTGCAGCAACGGTATCTTGCACGAGCAGGTCATCGCTGGGACGGCCTGCTCGCGAAGATGCAGCAGGACTGTCCGCACCTCGCCATGCGACTTGCCGGTGCTGAGCCCTTACTCAACAAGCCGATCGCGATCACCCATATTCCCTATGGCCACATCCGGCGCACAACTCAAAATGGGCTCTATTGCATCGGCGACCAGGCGGCTGTCATCCCCTCCTTCACCGGCGATGGCATATCAATCGCCCTGCATACTGCTCGTTGCGCTGCTGCGGCATTTCTTGCAGACGAGCCGGCGCCGCTCTTCCAGGCTCGCCTGCGCTCTGCATTGCTGCCCCAGATGCGCCTCGCCGAATTTGCAGCCAATGGCTTGAACAACGCACTCGCACGTGCGGTATTACCGTTTTGCCTCAGAGTCTGGCCCGGCGTCATGCGCATAACAGCGCAGCTCACACGCGTCGCCACCCAACACTCAGATGTTGCTCCCCAGGCAATCGCCGGCTAAATCAATTCGCAACAGAAGAGAGATGCAATGAAATCTTTCGCACTCCTCGCCCTCACCGTCATACTCACTCCAGCTGCTGCGCGCGCCCAGCAGCAGACCTTCGTCCTCAATCCCGATGCCAGCGAAGTCAGGATGACGCTTAACACGACCCACGAGATCGTCAAGGGCACGTTTCACATTCAGTCTGGATCGATTGAGTTTGACCGCAGCAGCACTAAGATGTCGGGCTCAGTAGTTGTACAGGCTGGCAGCGGGAAAACCGGAAACGACAGCCGAGACAAGAAGATGGATAAGGATATTCTCAAGGTGGACCAATATACGACCATCTCCTTTACGCCCAAAACCTACACCGGGACGATCGCGCCCTCCGGCGATTCCGCGATTCAGGTAAGTGGCGTATTTACCCTGCTCGGCAATCCTCACGACCTGACGATTCCCATTCAGATTCATATCGAGGGATTGAAGGCAACGGCAAAGGCTCAATTTGTCGTTCCCTACGTCCAGTGGGGTCTCAAGAACCCGAGCTTCATGTTCTGGAAGGCCGAGAACGACGTTGCGATTGATCTTAATCTCACTGGCCAGCTTTCCAACTAATTGACCATCCTGCTTGCAAGCTCCAACGGGCTATTCCATCCTAACTGCACTCGCTTTTCATTGAACCCGCTCGGAGATGCAAAAGCTATGTTCAATTCAGCGTCTCGCTGAGCGCTGACATCCAGATATTTGCTCAACCGTCTGGAATGGCGATTAGCTTCCTCCCATTGTTCGTTACGTCCCGCGAAAATGGCGCAGAAGAGCTCTTCGACTTAATGCATCAGACAGTCCAAATTGAGCGGGCACTCGGCTTGCTGGACGAACATCGTGCTAACCCGGATCCGGCACATGTGTCTCTTCAATGGAGAAACACATGTGCCGGATCTGTCTTGGAAATTGCGGCTACTTATTGCGGTTGGGGAAGATTCCCATCTTAAAGGTGACCATAAAACTCCGCCCCGCGGTCAGGTTGATCTGGTCCAGCGGTGACGGAGTAGTCGTCGCGTAGTATGCCGACGTGCCAACGGGAGTCGGGGAGTTGTAGGGGAAAACATCCGTGATATTTTCGCTATTCCATAGGTTATTGATGCTGAAGCTGATCTTTGATTGGTTAAAGATTGAGTCTTCTTTGCGGAAAGTGTAGTTCAGGAAGAGATTGACGTTATTATACGGAGCGACATACACCTGATTATGGTAAGAACCGTTGTCGTCGTAATAGTCTCCGACTCGCTTCTCGATCACGCCTAGATCCATGCCATGCCCCTGGTAGGTCAGGCCCAGTCCCTGGGTATATGAAGGCGTGTCCGTCACGTTAAGGCCAGAGGGAACGCCGGTCCCTGTATAGGTGGCCTTCCCTACCGTTCCATTGGCGTAGAGATTGAAGCCGTGCGTAAGCGAGGCATTGATCTCGCCTTCAAATCCCTGGGTGATTGAATCTGGACCAAGATAATATTCGTTGAGATCGTAGGCCGGGTTATTGGGATTGGTCACGGCATACGAGATGTAGTTGTTCTGAAACTTTACGACGTAATAATCGGCATCGAAAGTGAAGCGATTCAGCTTGACGACCGTCCCTCCCTGATACGCGGACGTTGTCTGCGGGCTGGGCAGTTTACTCACTTCCTGGCCACCGCCCGTGACATCAAAGACGCTGGTTGGAGGAATCTCATCGCCTTTACCGAACTGTCCATAGATAGACCAATTCGTGGTCAACCGATAGTTCGCCGATGCAGAAGGCAAGTTAGAGCCGAATCCGCCGGAAGATGTTGTGTAGGGTGCGCCCCCAAGGTTGCCTACGACTTTTCCGTTGTCTGCATACTGCTTAAAGTCCAGCGTGTAGTACGCATACTTGTCGCCAGCAATAAGAGTGAGTTTCTTCGTGGCATGCCACTCGTACTCGACGTACGGGTTATAAGAGTTCGTCCAGTAATTCTCGTGAAAATTGGGCACTGCGTCGTCCTGGTTGGTCAGCGGGTCCGATGGAATCTGATAGCGATTGCTGGTTGCCCACTCGTACCACATGCCTGCGCGGAAGACGCCGTACTTCGAAGTCTGACTGATCGTCGAGGTTTCGCCATACTTGCGATAGCTATTCAGCTTGTCGACTGCGCAGGGAGGAATGACGCCATTCGCATCATTCGCAGCGATGGAGCAGTTGGCTTCGGTAATCCATCCGGTTGAACTATCAGGGCCTGTAGCCAGGCCGGTCGTATCGTTCGGATTGTCGTTCGGATAGTACTGCGCGTTGTTATAGCTGTAGGTATAGGGCGTTACATCCAGAAGCCAGCCGTGCTTCAACGAAGAGCGAATCGCGCCGTATTCGAAGTCCGTGGGTACGAGGTTTCTATTGTATGACTGATAGAACGCGCTGGTAGGATCGTTATTCTGCATCATGTAATTCCAGCCGTACGCGTTGATTTGGGCACGATAGGGAGAGTTATTGGGCGCGTTGGCAAAAAGATGCACAACTCCGCTATATCCGGTGATCGTAGTGTTCGGCGACGCGTTGTACAGAACTTTGATTTCGCCGGCATTGCGCTCGATGTAGTTCAGAGTTTCGAACCCATCGCTGGTCATGCGATGAACGTCGAGAGAGAAACCGATATTTTTGTGCGCACCCAGCATGCCGCTGTTGTATCGCCCATCGAGCAGCAGGGTATTAAACGATCCATAGGAGACCTGCGGCTGAATAGATTGTTCTGATGGCACTTCCGGTGAAAGCAGATTGATCGATCCACCATAGGTGGCTTGGCCGATCGTGGACGCGGTGCCTGGACTGCGATCAAAGTCCACACTCCCGACCCAAAGCCCGGGGAAAAATACCCAGGAGTGATGCGTAGGGTTATTGCTGTCATTGAAGGGAATGCCATCCCAGGTTATGTTGAAATCGCCGTCCTGGAATCCGCGGAAATAGATCGTCCCTTGTCCAAGCCCTACACCATTCGGGTTGTAGCTGATCGTCCCCGGAGCGATGTTAATGATTTCGGAATAGTCGGTCGTGGCAGGTGCGAAATTCTTGATGTATTCGCTGCTGATTTCCGATTTAGGTTCCACCGTGTCGAGCGAGTTCTGCGAGAGTGCATGCTGGCCAGCGATAGAATTGCCTGCGATTGCTTCCACCCTTACACTCTGCTGCAGTGAACCGACTTTGAGCTGAACAGGAACACTCTGCGCCTGGCCCGCAGAGAGCCTCAGATTGGTTTCTCCTGTTTCTCTGAATCCTGCCGCCGTGATCGTCAAGTCATAGCTTCCAGCAGTGAGCCCCGTAAAGGAGTAATGCCCCTGATCATCGGTAGCACTGTGCTGCACTAATCCCGTAGTGTGATTCTTGAGCGTCACGGTCGCTGCCTGTACTGCATGACCCGAGGAATCAGTTATGGTTCCACTTATAGACGCCGCGCCCGACTCCTGTGCCGCTATTTGCGTGGGCAGCACTGAATAGAGTAAAGCTGTAACACTTAAAACCAGCATGACATAGCGATGTACACGATGTAATCTCACTCCTGCCTCCTGAATAAGCCTGCAAATGCAGCGATCTTCGGAGACCCTAGCGACGCTGCGTGAATGTCTGGTTACACGTGAAAGTCCGCACGATAAGCCGCTCTTAGTCTTATCAAGTTAGGCTTTGAGTGAGCACATGCAGTCACAACGTAGGCCGCTTAAGAAACTTGTTTTAAAAGCTTTAAACCTGCATCCGATCTTTGACGGATTGCGGAGAGGCACTTATTTCTACTGCTTTGCCGGAGACAGGGCGGCGGCTCCATCCTTGCTGCATTTCAGGTTTTATTCAGGTTGGCCTCCATTCCCGCAAAGCAGCTACCGGATTGCGGCTGCATTTCTACCTACAAAGAACAGAGCAATCGCCCCTGAACGCAAAAAGACCGCGAGGCGCTGACGCCTCGCGGTCTGCAATGAACTGCCGGAGTTTTGTTAGAAGTTGTACTTGAGCGAGAGCTCGAAGATACGGGCGTAGGCCGCTCCCGAGTAAGGCGTCTTCTGGTTCTGCACGCCCCAGGTGTTCTCCGCAATGCCGAGCAGTGAGTTGTTGGTGTAGAAGCTCTTCGCCCCATCCTGCGTGCCGTACTTCAGCGTGATCAGGTTCGTGCCGCTCAATCCCCACAGCGAGTGGTTCATGAAGTCGAAGGCCGAAGCGCGGAATTGCACGTTCTGCCGTCCGGTAATGGGGAAGGTCTTATACAGGGTCAGGTCCGAGTCCGTGTAGATCGGGCCGCTCAGGTAAGGATGGAGCTGCCGCTCGCCCAGCTGACCCAGCGACGGAGCACTGAAGCAGCCGAGGTTCACCAGCTGATGCGAAGCGAGGTTGCTCTTCGGATTGCATGTGGTGATCGGCATGATCTCGTTCGCGTCGGTGCCGTAGTAGGTGCGCGAGGTGATCGCCTCCACGTTGTTGCCTGAGGCATCCTGCTTCTCGATGCTCAGCCCCATGTTCTGCGACGAGTTCGACTGCAGGTTGCCGCCACTCTGGAATGTCGTGATGCCGGAGATCGTCCAGCCATTCACGACCTGGCCTACCACCTTCATATCGCCGTGATAGACATCGCCGATGCTGTAGGCATAGGACGAGTTGAAGACCTGCGAACGATCGATGGCGAGGATGCCGTAGTTGCCGTGCACATTGAAGGCATCGAGCGTGCTGCCGATGATGCCCAGCGACTTCGACCAGGTGTAGTTGAAGTTGTAAGAGAAGTGTCCGGCCTGCTTCATCCAGGAGATCTGCAGTCCGTGATAGTTGGAGTAGCCGGTGTGCTCGCGCACGGTGACGGCGTTGGTGCCGTAGCCGTAGCAGGCGCCGGTCGAGGTGCAGCCCGAGTAGGGATAGTAATCGGCCAGTGTATAGGTCGAGGTGTTATCCGGATCGGACGGCGCAGCCGCGCCGGTCACCGGATCGGCAGCATACAGGCCGCCCACCGCGATCTTGTTCTGGTTCGAGAACTCCGTGCCGCCAATGCCCGAACCATCGCTCTCGCCGCTCATCAGCAGGTGGTGCGTGCTGTTGCCGACATAGGCCACTTCCAGAAGCGAGCTGAAGGGCAGCTTGCGGTCGACGGTCAGGTTCCAGGCGTATGTCGTCGGGATCTGGTAGTCGTTGTAGTCCGCCGCGCTGATCGAGCCCGCGGGGCTGGAATAGCCGCTCGTGCTCTGATCGGCGATCTGCGACAGAGTGATTGCCTGACCGCTCGTCGACGTATAGGTCTGCATGTTCTGCGAGGTGCTCAGGGCGCCGGAGTAGTCGTTGAACTGGTCGTTCCACGCGAACATGCCCCAGCCGCCGCGGATGATGGTGTCGCCGTTGCCCTGCGCGTCATAGGAGAAGCCCAGGCGGGGCGAAGTGTAGGCCAGCCGAGTCGGCGAACCGCCGTTCGGGATACCGGGATCGATGCCGCGCCAGCGCACGCCGGGATACTCATACACCATGGAGCCAGCAGCCTTGTTCGCAGCCACGTCGCTCGTATAGAGCTGCGGCAGCCAGACGGCAAGGCCCGTACCCTGACGGTCGTACCAGCGGCCGATGTGATCGAAGCGCACACCGACGTTGACCGTGAGGCGAGGGTTGTACTGCCAGTTATCGAGCAGATAGGCCGAGGTGGTGCGATAGGCCATATCCTGCACCGGCAGCGAGTTGCTCTGCGTGAAGGAATCGGCGATACCCATCACCAGGTTCGCGGTCGGATTATACGAACCGATCTGTGTTCCTGAAGCGACCTTGGTTCCGGTCACCGCATTCGGCAGCGGCTGCGAGGCAAAGCCCAGTTCGCCGTTGGCGAAGGCCCAGGTTCCCTGCTGGTTGCCGGCGAGCTCGGTGAAGACGCCAGCCTTGAAAGTGTGCGAACGCCATACCTTGGTCACGTTGTCCGCGAACGAGGGGATCTGCTTCTTCGAGGGGTAATCGTTGTTGGCGCCGAAGAGCGCAGGCTGGGTGATATTGGGGAAGGTCTGCGCACCGGGTGCGATGATCGAAGGCGCGACTTCGGAAGCCGTATTGAAGACGGTCCCATACGAATAGCCGAGCGCCGACTTATAGATCGCAGGCAGATCAGCGGCCTTGGTTGCGCCGTTGAAGTAACCCCAGCCGAAGACGAATTCGTTGGTCAGCGTGGGCGAGAGAATGCTTACCCAGTTCAACGTCACGACACGCGAGGTCGAGGGCTGCGTCATCTCGCCACCGGGATAGGCAATCGTGTAAGCAGGGTTGTAATAGAGCTGACCGAGGGTCACATACGTGGTCGTGCCGGTCTGATACGTGCCGTAGATTTTATTGTTCTGGTTGATGTTGTAATCACCACGCGCACGCCACACGTAACCGTTCTGGTTGCTCGAGATGTTCTGGACATAGTTGTAACCGCCCGGCGTGCTGCTGGGGTTGGCATTCGCGGCGGGGAACATCTTCATGAGCGCCGCGGCGCCCGAGTCGAGATACTGCGAGGGGATCACGCCGCCGGTAATTGCGGTGCCGTCCGGAGCCACGGCGCCGGTAAGGTCATTGCACCAGTTGGTGGCGTTGGCGGAAAAGCCCGAGGGGCAGAGCGCCGAGTTGCCCGAGCCGCTCGAGGTAAAGTTACCGGCCTCCATGCCCGCGCTGGGCACGTAGGATTCCAGAGGACTCGCTGCGGGCAGCGTCTGCTTGTAGTACTCGTAGCCGAACCACCAGAGCAGCTTGTTGTTCTTGTTGAAGTCCGTACCAGGAATACGCACCGGTCCACCGATGTTGCCGCCCGGATAGTAGTACTCGCCGTCTTCTTTCGCCGTGCCCTGGTAGTTGTTCAGCCAGGTGTTCGAGTTCAGCGCCTGGTTGCGGGCGTAGAAATAGCCTTCGCCGTGGAACTGGCTTCCGCCTGCCTTGCTGGTGGTGTTGATGACCACCGGGCCGTTCGGCACGTCGGCGGCAAAGGAGCTCTGCACCTTCACTTCCGCCGTCATATCGGGATTCGGCACCGCGATCGAATAGCAGGCGCAGCCCGGATCGATGATGTTGGCACCATCAAGGAAGAACGAGGTACCGCCGCGATACGGCGCGCCGCTCGGCGAATAACCGACACCCACGGTGCTGCCTGTCGGAGCCTCGGCGGAGAAGTCCACTGAGCTGCCACCGGAGACGCCATTCGGCACCGCCGTGACACCAGGCAGAACCTTCAGAAGCTCGGAGATGTTACGCCCTTCGAGCGACAGCTTCTCGAGATCCTTGCTGTTCAGCACCGACGAACGCTCACCCGAATCAGTCGGCACGATCTGCGCCGCATCCGATGAGACGGTCACCGTTGTGCTCTGCGAACCTACCGACAACGCAATACCCGCGACCTCGCGGGTGTCGCCCGAGTTCATCGTGATGCCGGTCTGCTTGTACGGAGCGAAGCCCTTGGCGCTGATGATGACGGTGTAGCCGCCTGAAGGCACGGCGGCGAAGGTGAAATACCCCGCGCTGTTGCTCACCGTGCTGCGCACGTCACCCGAGGTGTCGTTCTGCAGCGTCACCTGGGCATCGGGAATTACGGCTCCGGAGGCATCGCGAACGGTACCGGAGAGGCTGCCAGCGGTGATCTGGGCAAGGCTGTTTCCAGCCCCTGTGCAGGCCAGCACGGCGAGAAGTATTGCGGCAAACCAGCTATGCCGGAACACGTTTACATCGAACCATCGGGAATGAGATGGCGTCATGGGACTGTCCTCCGAAATCTTGACTGCTCTTGCTTCTACTGCGTTGGTAGTTGCAATCCACGCGCGGCAGCCCCGAAGCCATACGAGGCTGACGGCAGCGCTTTACTAAATGCTTTTAGTCAGGAGAGCCTAAGGCCCCCATCCGTGCAGCCGTTCTGCGCCATGAGCACAGTGCAGCCGCAGCTATTCCTCCAAAACCTGACTGTTATTGCTCGAATGCGGTCAGACGCGCGCGATATCGAGCCGCGGCCCCTTCGTACGAGGCAAGGCAAATGTTTTGTGATGTTTGCGACATTCAGCCATTCCTCACGAGTAAAACGTTTTATCTGACGGCATACCAAGCTAGCGAAGAGAGGATTGAGTTGTCAACAGCGGCTCTGGATCGACATTCCGCACGCTTCCGGGACCGGCTCCCCGTTGCTCCCAGCCCTTATCCCGTGCATCGCGGTTCACTGAACGCAGATTCCCACCTGGCGCCATTCCGGCCGAGACCGGCATGGCATACCGAGGAAATGCGATATCCTGACACCGCTGCGGCAAGGATTCCACTTGTGCTCCAGAGCTGCTGATGGACGCTGTCGTCTACCGAAATGACCGCCGCTACCCTGCTCTCCTCTATGGGCGCAATCTGCGATTCCCCGAGAACTCCGCGGCCGCGCCGGGAAGGATTGCCCTCTGCAGCTCACCGGCAGAGGTAAGGCATGCGCTGCAAGAAGCCGTCTCTCACGGCCTGCGCCCCACGGTGCGCTCCGGCGGACACTGTTACGAAAACTTCACCGCAAACAACCCCGGCGGCATGCTGCTCGACCTGTCGCTGCTGAATCGCGTGAGCGTGGATACCGCCAGCGGGCGATATTGCGTAGAGCCGGGAGCCGTTCTCGGCGATGTCTACCAGGCTCTTTATAAGCGCAATGGCGTCACACTGCCTGCGGGGAGCTGTTATACCGTCGGCGCGGGCGGCCATATCTCGGGCGGAGGTTATGGTGTGCTCTCCCGCCTGCACGGACTCAGCTCCGACTGGCTCTCGGCTGCCGACATGCTCACCGTGACTGAGTCGGGCCGTATCGAGGAGCGCCACATTCACCGGACAAACGATCCGGAGCTGTTCCGCGCGTGCCGCGGCGCCGGTTCGGCCGGGTTCGGCATCATCACGGCGTATTACTTTGACAAGCTGCCCGCTGCACCTCACGATGTGATCGAGTCCGGCCTGCATTTCCCCCTGGAGACGATGAGCGAAGAGGCATTCACCGCTCTGCTCGTGACTTATGGCGACTACTGGGCCACGCGCGGCCGCGATGCCGACACCTGGGGGCTGTTCACCATCCTCTCCGTGGGCTCACACCGTGGGCGCGGAAACCTGAACATGTATATCCAGTTCTGCCAGCCCAACGGCATCACGGAGGATTGCTCCGTGCTCAGCGAATTTCTAAAACGCTTCGAGCCGTTCAAGCCGGTATCTGAAATCACGTCGACTGACGCAGGCGATGCGGCGAAACAGACCACGAACTCTTACCACTTCGAGCGCGGACGCATTCCCTGGCTGATCTCTGCCACCGGGAATCGCAGCGGCGGCGAAAGAACGCGGGCCAAGTACAAATCCGCATACATGAAGCGCACCTTCACAGCGCAGGAAGCACAGACAATCTACCGTTTCTACACGGACAGCAGCAGAACGGCATTCTCTTCCTCCCTTGCCATCGATTCCTACGGCGGAGCGATCAACCGGACGGAACTTCTCGGCGAGTCTGCCATCGCGCAGCGCAGCTCAATCATGAAGCTGCAGTGGGAATGCCACTGGCAGAATGCGAATGAAGATGCGGACCACCTGCGCACGCTCGATCGCTTCTATACCGAGCTCTACAGCGGGAGCCATGTCGATGCCGACCATCAGGGCACGCCGTGGGGCGAGGGCTACGAAGGTTGCTATATGAACTATCCAGACGCAGATATGCTGCGCTACTCCTGGTGGCCGGAGCTTTACTACGGACGGAATACGGGACACGATGGCCTCTATCCATTCCTGCAGAAGGTAAAGCGCACGTACGACCCCAACAACGTCTTTCACCACGCCATGAGCATCCGGCTGCCGCAGGAGGCCTGAGTGAAGAGTGCTTCGCAATGCAGCCGCAGAAGCTTCCTCGGGAGTGCCCTTCTGACTGGAGCCGCGGCCTCTGTGAAAAACCTGCCGGCCTTTTCGCTTTGCGTCGAGCAGGCACCGGCGTGGCTGCACCTGGCGCAACGCTGCGGCAACACCGGCCTGATTCACACCTTCGCAGCGACCTCACGCGCAACGCAACTGCTGGGCACATCCTCGATCGAAGACCTTGCCGCACAGGCCACACATCCGACACTGCCGATCCTCTATGTCGCACGCGATTGCGCACTCTGGGAACATCTTCCGCGCGGGGTGGTCGAAACCTATGCCGTTGAGAACAGCGCTCAGCCTCTGCGTCTCATCGCGCAGACCCCCATGGCGCTCTCCTCCACTGGGCCGCGATCCATCGCGGTGTCGCAGTGCGGACGCTTCCTGGTCATCGCATCCGCCACCGGACGCGCATGGAATGCGCTGAAACTCACCGCAGATGGCACGCCAGAGCCGGTCGCCAGCACCCGCAAAGAGATCGGCACGGACGTTTCTCCTCATGGCATCGCGATTTCCCCGCGTGCCGCGCTCGCCGCCGGCGTGGACGCGGGCAGCGGGCGGGTGACGCTTCTGCAACTCTCAGAAGAAGGGATGGCGGTCTCCGCGCGCTGCGATACGCCGCGAGGCGTCGCTGCGCTGCTGCCGGCATGGACGCCGGATGGCCAATCCCTGATCGCAGCCGATCGGCACTGCACTTCCCTTTCCATCTATGCGCTGCATCCCCTGCCGGGAGAAAACAGCCGGATCGAACTGCGGGACAGCATCGCGCTGGAAAGCCCCGTGTCCGCGATACTGACACATGCCGCCAGCCACGGCGTCATCACACTGCGCACTGACAACCATGGCAGCAGGCTCGAATGCTGGAGAGTCGCTGACCAGCGCATGCAGCTCGATGCAAGCCGGTGGCTGCCGGATTGCGTTCTCTCTGTCTGCGCCTCTCAGCACGAAGAGGCACTCTGGCTTGCGACCGAAGATCGCCTTCTGCGATGGGACCTTCGCACAGCGCATGCCGAAACCGCTGCACACCTCGCGCTCGAACGCGGAATGCATTCGAGCCTCACCTGGCAGCGGGCGGCCATCGTGCTGTAACCCGCATATTGCCTCAGGAAGCTGCTGAACGTGCCTCTGCCACAATCTGCCGATAGGCACGCGCCAGTTCCGTGATCTTTTCTGAACGTCCCTGCGAGAGCGCGTTGACATCGCACAGGTCTGCGCCTACGCCGAGCGCAATCGCACCGGCTGCGAGAAAGTCCTTCGCAGTTGTGAGCGAAACGCCGCCGGTCGGGATCAGCTGAATTTCCGGGAACGGAGCCTTGATGCTCTTGAGATAGGACGCGCCCCCCATTGCTGAAGCAGGAAAGACCTTGATCACATCGCCGCCCGCCTGCCATGCGGTCACGATCTCCGTCGGCGTCAGCGCGCCGGGAAAGATCAGCACCCCTGCTTTGAGGCAGGCCTCGATGGTTGCGATGTTCAGCGCAGGGCTCACCACAAACTGTGCGCCCTCTTCGATACAGGCATGCGCCGTTTCCGGATCGAGCACCGTGCCTGCTCCGACCAACAGCTCAGGGTGCTCCTTTCTGAGCTGCGCAATGATCTCGATGGCGCCCGGCACTGTCATGGTGACTTCGAGAATGTCGATGCCGCCTGCGGTGATCGCTTCGGCAAGCTGCATTCCTGCCTGCTTCGACGGAGCACGCAGTACGGGCACAATTCCCGTCTGCCGGATGCGCGTGAGCCACTGTTCCTTCTGCACCTGTACCTCGTTTTCCAAAAAACGTTATCGCTGAACGTGCGCGCCGGCGCCGGCCATCAGATTCATCACTTCCTTGAGTGTCGCAAAGGAGTTGTCTCCCGGCGTGGTCATCACCAGCGCGCCGTGCGCCAGCCCGCACTCGAGCGACCAGTCGAGCTTGCGGCCATTCAGCAGTCCGTGGATAAAACCCGAGGCAAAGGCATCGCCGCTGCCGACGCGGTCCAGCACCTCCAGATTCGGAATCGCTGTCGCGCTGGAAAGCTTTCCTTCCGCGCTGGCAAAGGCCTTCCAGTCATTGCGGTTCGCGCTCGGCGTGCTGCGCACGGCCATGGCGATCACCTTCAAGTGCGGCACTTCGGCAGTCAACCGCGCAGCCATCGAGGCAAAGCTTGCTTCGTCATAATGCGGAGGCTTTGTCGGCCCCGCCGGCACGTCGATGAGGAAGTCTTCCTCATGCCCGAAGAGCACATCGATGTAAGGCAGCAGCTCGCGATTCGCAGCCGCGGCAGCGCCGCGCCCGCCACGCGCCTTCCAGAGCGAAGGCCGGTAATTGCAGTCATACGAGACGATGGTGCCGTGCCGGCGTGCGGCTTCCATGGCCGCGCGCGCCACGTGCGGCAGCTGCTCGGCCAACGCGCAGAAGATGCCGCCGGTGTGGAACCAGCGCACCCCTTCCACACCGAAGATATGTTCCCAGTCGATCTCATCCGGCTGCATCTGCGAGATGGCCGTGTGGCCGCGGTCCATCATGCCGAGCGCATTGCGAATGCCAAAGCCACGCTCGAGAAAGTAGATACCGTTGCGCGACGTCTTGCCTACGCCGTCGTCCTCGCGCCAAATCAGGTGCGAAACATCGACGCCGCCCGAGAGCATGAGGCTTTCCGCCAGCCGCCCGAGAGGATTATCGACGAGCGCCGTGACGACCGATGCTCGCTGCCGGAAGCAACGGCTGAGACCGCGCGCCACGTTATACTCGCCGCCGCCCTCCCACACCTCGAAGCTGCGCGCCTGCGTGATGCGCTGCTCGCCGGGATCGAAGCGAAGCATGACCTCGCCCAAGGAGAGCACATCCCAGCGGCAGGAGTGCGAATCCTTTATCGGCAAAGAGGAGACAGACAGTGAAGCGGAAGAAGAGGAACTCGTCATGGGGATATTCGTAAAGAATCTTGCGCATCACGAAGAAGCCGCTGCAATGGCCGCTGCGGCTTCTTTGCAACGCAAGGATATCTCACGAAAGGCACGATGGTCTTCGGTGTTCGCGAAGCTCATCGGCCCATATGCTCTACTGCAGCGTCCATTTTCTCCGCAGCAGCTCTTCCGTTACTTCCGGCGCCGGAGCACTTTCGACAGGCGCCTGCGGCACGCTTGCCGCCAGCGCCTTTTCCCTGGCTCTGCGGACATCATCGGGAGACACGGCAACCGGCCTGTCTGGGACGGTATGCGTCAGAGCCGAAGGCAGCGCGAGCTTGGCGCGAACTGCTCGCCTTCTCACCGGCTGGCGCAACGCCTTTACCTTTACTTTCGGCTCGACAACTACAGGAGCTTCCATGGGCCACACGATGCGCTTCACGGCAACCCTTCCATACTGGCTCTTCCGGGGCTTCGCCGCTTTCGGCTTACGCGCAGGTTTTTCAGGCAGAGGCTGATTCTCAGTTAAAAGCAGTTCCTTCGCCTGCTGAAGCAGGCGAATTTCCGCATCAATGCAGGCAAGGATCTCGTCGTATCGCATTAGTATTCTTCTTTATTATTCTCTAACAACTGAGGACGAAAAAACCGGATACCTTCCTGACTCCGGCTTTTTCTTCCCGTTTCCGATATAGTTTCGCGCCATTACTTCAAAATTTCCGTGAGCGGCGGCTCGTTCTTCGGCATCGAGACGCCGAGAATCTGCGCAATCGTCGGTTCCACGCGCAGATTTGGAAAATCCGGCAGCTTGACGCCCGGCTTCACCGCGACACCTGATGCCACGAACAGCGCCTGCATCTCCGGCATCGAGTTCAGGTAGCCATGCGCCCCGCGCTCCGGATTCGCCGTGATCGCCGTCGGCGCTACACCGTCGCCAAAAGCATAACCGAGCTTCGCTACCAGATAGAGCTGCGGTGCCTGGTCCGTCACTGCATCCGACGGAATGCCGATTGCACGCGCCTCTTCATTCGTATAGACGCCGGCCACGCCCTCAAGTGCTGCGAGCTTCGGCTTCAGCTCGGCCTCGAGTTGCGCGCGCTTCGCCTTGTCGCGGATGTAAATAAAAGCCGCGCCACCCTCCGGCATCAGTTGCGCCACACCAGTGCTCTGCCTGCCGCTGCCCTGGGCTACGCCTGCCTCCACCAGCACATTCGCTACGTGAATGGTCTTCGTGTAGCTGGCGAAACCGTGATCGGAGGCGATCACAAACGTCGTGCGATCGGCGATGCCCGCCTTCTTTACTGCTTCGACGACACGCGCCAGGCAGTGGTCGGCATTGGCATAGGCTTCATAACCGGCAGACGACATCGCTCCATACTCATGCTGCAGCGTGTCGGTCTGGAGCAGATGAAAGAGCAGCAGATTGGAGCGATGCTTTTCGATGATATCGACCGCCGCGTCGGTCCAGATTTCATCGCGCCACGCGGCGCTGCTGTCATCGCCGAAGTGCTCGAGCTGATCGGCCGTCACCAGTCCTTGCGCCATCAGCTCCTTCGAGATGGTGTCATCGAGTTTTGGCGCCTCGTCGAACTTCCATGTCACACCCTTTGCGCCGTAGATCGCCACCCAGTCCACCTGCGCCGTGGTCAGGCCCTTTTCGGTTGCGGCTTCGTAGAGCGTGCGCGCATCCACCAGCTGGTCCTTATCCACCCATGGCTTCACTTCGGGATCGCCGCCATCTTCCGGCACCACGATGTGCCCGTTTGCCAGCACATGATGACCGCTCGCATTCACGCCGGTGATCAGCGCGGTGTGATTCGGCCAGGTCACCGTGGGGTTGATCGGCATCATGCCCTCGGCAACCGCACCGGAAGCAGCGAGCGCACGCAGTGCCGGCATCGGCAGCCGCGGGTCCTTCAGTGCCCGCGCAGGAAATCCATCGATCGTCACCAGGATCACAACGGGAGCACGATCGGCGGCAGCAGTTTGAGCAAACGCAGGCACGGCTTGGGGCAGGCTCGCCAGCAGCAGAGCGCAGAACAGGGCGGACAATCTCTTCAATGCAGAACCTTCAGGTTGGGATATCGGCCACAAGGCAGAGGCACGCGCCACAGCACGCTGCCTCCATGCAGGATACGCGCGTCTCGATACTTTAGACGCAGCCTGAGCCATTGCAGTCTATCCAGACTAGAGTCTGTGATGAGCTGTCACGGTTACACCGCTATAAAAAATATCCGCGGTCAATAGGTCCGGTAGGCCACAATCTCCGAGTGCGCGGCGCTGCCATCGAGGTTGCGCGAGCGCAACAGGATCTCGAAATGCGGCAGCCTGCCATCCTTGCGCATGATCTTTTCGAGGAAGGGCTCGAAGTCGCTGTCCTCGAAGAGAAAATCGCTGATCGCCTCTGTGCCTGCGACGGAGGTGCCCTCAATCAGCAGCGCATGTCCACTGCCGCTCAGGTTCGGCAAGTAGGCCAGCACGCCGTACTCATACTGCATGGAGCGGTAGTACGCTGGCTCGCCATTTTGCGGCGCGCGATCGAGAAATCCCCGCTCACCCTTCTCCAGATCGTCGTGCAGCACGAAATTCATCTGCGGCTCGAAGAGCTCGATCCACGGATTGGCATCCTGCGAGCCGGATAGAACGACGTTCGCGCTCTTCAGGTCATTCGCGTGCACATCTCGCGCATAGCGGATGCTGTAGCGTCCGGTCCGGGCCTGAGGCAGATGAGTCAGCCGGTCGAAGAGCTCCAGATCCACGAATGAGGTGTAGCGGCGGCCGGCGATATCGAGCACGGTATTGCGCGGAAGGTTCGTTCCAGCCAATTCGCGGTCGAAGTTCCGCGCCATGTATTCGCCGAGCGTGCTGTTCTTTCCGGTGAGCCCATGCAGCAACACCAATCCGCTGTCGGCGGCGATCAGCAGCGTCGGAGAGGGCCCGGGAAACATGCTCGACCACAGCGCCGCGCGTCCGCGCTGCGCCGGTGAAATCTCGGCAAACCGCTCCCGCCCTGAGCCCACCAGAAGCGTCGCCAACAGCCCGAGACAGATCACGAGCAGCACCGCTGTCGCCGCTCTCATCCTTCGCCGACTTGTCTCAAGCTGCGCGATCTTTCCTGTTTCGGCAGAAACCGGCTCAACAACCGGTGACGCTGCAGCTGCAGCAGCGACCGGCACTCCCACAGGCGCAAAGGTCGGAACGTAACCGCCGCGCGGAATGAGTATCCGCAGCGGCTCTTTCGCGCCTTCTTCCTTGAAATACGCTTCGAGCTTCTGCCGCAGGCGCAGCATGTGCGAGCGCACGATCGTGTCTGCCGTGGGATCGAAACTACGCGTTCGCTCAAAGACCTCGGCTGCGATGCGCTGCTCAGTCAGCAGCAGCTCCTGCCCCTGCAGGCTTCGCTCGCAGAGATACAGCAGCAGGTCGGGAAGCCGCGAAGAACGGGCAAAGGTCGGCGAGGCCGCAACCCGTTGCACGAGCTGCCAGCGTTCATCCGCGGCCAGATCACTCGCCTGGGTTATGGGCTGCCCCAGTTCTGCTCCCAACTTCGCCATACCTCTATCCATTCTCACATTAAGCGGTACGCATGAAATTGTGATGAACGAGCCGTCCGACATGCGCAGCTAAAACCCATGTTTTCAGCTATGTACATGCGTGTCAAAGGTTGTTGCAACACATGTTGCGGCCAGTGATTTCACCACGGTTCGGCAACCGTCCTTGCTACTGCTAAATCAGCGCGTCCCGCAGCGGCCTCCCCCAGCCGCCGCAGCCTGAGGCGCGCACACGGCCTCTCAACCTATTCCGTCATCGAGGAAAGAACATGCGAAACCTTCCGCTTCAGCTGAGGACCGGGCGCGCCCTCGTCTCCAGCCTGATGCTTTTGCTGATCTTCAGCTTTAGCCATACGCTCCGCGCACAGGAGTTCCGCGCTACGCTCACCGGCGTTGTTACCGATGAGTCGGGCGCCGTCATGGCCAAGGCCGACGTGCTCGCCATCAACAACGCCACCCAGCAGACCTATAAGTCCGAGACGAACAAGCAGGGAACCTACTACATCCCCTACGTCATCCCCGGCAACTACACCATCAAGGTCAGCGCCCCGGGCTTCGACACCCAGGTGCAGACCAACGTCCTGCTCCAGGCCAGCGAATACCGCGGCGTAAATATCACCCTGCACGTCGGCTCGGTCTCACAGAGCGTCACCGTCACGGACGCGCCGCCGCTGCTCAACACCGCCAGCGGCTCGGGCAGCACCGTTCTCACCCAGCAGGAGATCGAGAGCGCTCCCCTGCAGGGACGCGAAATCTATTCGCTGCTCGGCACCACGCCCAGCAGCATGTCCACCACCACCAACGTCGCGGGCTCCACGGCCAACAGCTATGCGGTAACCAATGCTTACGTCGTCGGCGGTGGTATTGGCGGCTACCAGCAGTTCACCCTGAACGGCACCAACATCACCGCGCAGAGCACCGGTGGCGCCGGCGAGTGGGAGTTCTCTCCGAACGTCGACGCACTCCAGGAAGTCAGCGTCATGACGAATACCTACGATGCCCGTTACGGCCGCACCGGCAACGGCACCATCGACATGGTCGTCAAGAACGGCACCAACCGCTTCCACGGCAACATCTACGAATACTTCGAAAACACCATTTTCAACGCCAACAGCTTCACCAACAACGAGACCGGCACCAAGCGCGAGGCGACGCACCAGAACCAGTTCGGCGGCACCATCGGCGGTCCTATCCTCAAGGACAAGGTCTTCTTCTTCGGCAGCTACGAAGGCTATCGCCAGGATCTGCCCGACACATTGCTGACCAGCGTACCGACGGCGGCCATGCGCCCCACCAACGGCGGCGACGCCGACTTCTCCGGCACCGGCTACACCATCTATGACCCGGCGACTACCGCCTGTACCGTATCCGGCGGCACCCTGGGCAACTGCACCGGCGACGCCTACACCCGTACCGCATTTACGAATAATGTCATCCCGGCTTCGCGCATCAACGCCATCGGCGCCGCGGTCCTGAACCTCTATCCCAAGCCGAATATCAACACCACCAACGACCAGAACAACTACCTGGCCAACACGCCCGAGCTGACGAACTGGAACCAGGAGATGGTCCGCGTCGACTACAACACCTCGCCGAGCATGCGCTGGTATTCGCTGTTCACCATGCAGCACGGCACCCAATACCAGAACGATAACGGATTCACCGGTATTGCCGAGTACGGCAGCATCAATGCCATCCATGACCAGTACACCGCGGCACAGGATTTTACCTGGACGATATCGCCGAGCACGCTCCTGGACGTCAAGGGCTCCTTTTCGCGCTACTTCCTGTCTTCCCCCAATGGTGAATTTTCTCAGGCACAGGCACCGAGCACCATCGGCCTGACCATGCCATCGATCCCCACCACTTCGATGAAGGACCTGCCGGAATTCACTACTTCGCAGTATTATCCGCAGGTCGTGGGCAACGTGCTCACCTCCGGCACCTATGACGACGTAGGTCTGGCGGTCGATTTGACGAAGATGTGGGGACAGCATGCCTTCCACTTCGGCGGCGACGTCCACCATTTCGACCACGGCACCCCCGGTCAGGCCGGCTACGCCAACGGCGAATTCGAGTTCGGCACCACCTACACCGAGAAGAACCCGACCGAATCCGCTCGCAGCACCGACGGCTTCGATATCGCGGACATGCTGCTGGGTGACCCGGTCAGCGGCGGCGTGCAGTGGAATCCGCAGACCTTCACCTCCTACCCGGCATGGGACGCCTATGCGCAGGACGACTGGCGCATTCGCAAGAACCTGACCCTGAACATCGGCATCCGCTACGACGTTCAGTACGGCGCCGAGGCTCGCGGCAACGGCATCAATCGCGGCTTCTGCACCACCTGCGTCAACTCGGTCAGCAGCAACTCCACCTACCAGTCCAACCTGGCAGCCGATGCCTCGGCCCTCAGCGCAGCCAACATCAATACCACCAGCCTTGAGTCCGTCAACGGCGGCATCCTGTTTGCAGGCGCCAATGGCCAGCAGGCACGAGCCTACAACACGCAGTGGAACAACTTCGCTCCGCGTTTCGGCTTCGCCTGGCAGCTCGATCCGCTCACCGTTATCCGTGGCGGCTACGGCATGATGTGGGCCTTCGGCCTCGAAAACGGCACCTACACCGGCTTCGACGAAACCACCAGCTATGATGCCTCGAACAACGGCGGCCTCACCTCCTCGGGCTACTTCGCTGCCGGCACGCCCTTCCCCAGCGGCGCACAGGCTCCGGCCGGCGCTTCGGGCGGAGACCAGACCGATATCGGCAACACGATTTCGATGGACTTTCCACAGCGTCGCATCCCCTACTCGCACATGGCCTCGCTCGGCTTCCAGCGCGCGCTGCCTGACCAGATGACCCTGGACGTGCGCTACGCCGGCGATTACGCCTCGAACGTCCGCGTCTCGACCGTCCTGAACGCGGTAAACGCCTCCCAGCTGAAGACCGCTATCGCCAACCCCAACTACTTCGACCAGCGGGTCGTGAACCCCTACTACGGAGTTCTGCCTTCCACCTCCACCATCGGCTCCGCCTCCACCATCGAGGCTCTCACCCTGATGCAGCCCTACTCCGAGTTCGGTGAAGTGGCATGGGATGCTGCGCCGCTCGGACGCAACAACTACAGCGCTCTCGAGGTGAAACTCGATAAGCGCATGGGTGGTCCTGAGCAGCTCGCCTTCCAGCTGGCTTACACCTGGTCGAAGACCATGACGGCCAGCAGCTTCACCAACTCCTACCCCTACCAAGATACGACGCTCCGCTACCAGATCGGACCGGACGACCGCACCAACACGTTTGCCTTCACCTCGCAGCTGCACCTGCCCTTCGGCCAGGGACAGCGCCTGTTCAGCGGCGTGAATAACTTGGTCAACGAGCTCATCGGCGGCTGGCAGCTCAGCTCCATCCTCACAGCCCAGGGCGGCTTCCCCGTCTCGCTCGACAACAGCTACTACTACGAGTGCAACCACAGCTTCCGTCCGGAAGGCGGCACCTCGCTGAAGAGCTACCTGTACAACAGCTACAGCTCGGGCGCGAGCCTTGGCTGCTATGACTCCATCCCCACCTACGCGCTCAAGACCCTGAACAGCCGTACCGCAGAGGTACGCGCGCCAACTGCGCCCAACCTCGACGCAACCTTGCAGAAGTCGTTCACGATCAAGGAAGGCTACAAGCTGACCTTCCGCGCCGACGCCTTCAACCTCACCAACTCGGTACTCTTCCCTGCTCCGGACGACAACCCGTCCGACGGCGCTCCGAAGGCCGATGCTGCAACCGGCGGCTACACCGGCTACGGTACGGTTTCGCTCACCCAGCAAAATAATCCCCGTATCCTGCAGTTCGCCCTCAAGCTGGGCTTCTAACTTCACCCCAACCGCAACACAAACGAGAGAGGCGTGGCCGATGGCCACGCCTCTCTCGTTTTGCATCTGCAAGCGAGCCGAGATCACTCCCCGCGATGAAACCGATACGCCACATTCACGAAGAAATTTCTACCCGGCTCCGGCAGCCTGACTCCATTCGTCAACGGATCGCGCGCGTAGGAGAGAAACTCCGAATATTCCCGCGACAGCAGATTGTTCACACCCGCCTCCGCATCGAAACTCCGTCCGTGATATCCGCCCTTCAGGTGAAAGACCGAAAAGCCTGCTGTTGTCTGCTCGTTCTCATCCGTATCGACGTGATCCTGCCGTCCGGTCACCTCTGCGCCCGCCTCTGCATACCATCCCTTGCGTTCGTATGTGAGATTCAGCGTGGCCCGCACCGGCGGCACCTGGAACAAATTGCTGCTCTCGATATGGTTATCGGGCTGCGGGACCTTTGTTCCGCGTGTCACGGTGTACGAACCATTCAGCATCAGGTTCGTCCCCAGCGGTGCACTTCCGTTCGCCTCCGCTCCCCAAAGATAAGCCTGCACATTTCCGTAAGTCTCCGCATTCATGGACGACATCGTGCTCATATCCATCTGCTGCGGCATAGCGACGTGCAGCGTAACATCGTTATCCAGCTTGCTGAAAAACACCTGCGGGGTAAAAGCAAAGCGCCGCGTCTTCGTCCGCACGCCAAGGTCGAACTCCGTATCGCGCGGATGCCGCAGCAAGGGATTGCCGACCCATGCGTCCTCCATCGACATGCTCATCGAGAAGCTGCTGGCGTAGAAGCGCTCCTGCGGATCGGGAAAGCGGATATTGCTGCCCACGCCGGTAAACACTGCCACATCCGGCGTAGCCTGCCACGAAACCATTGCATTGCCCGAGGCGCCTGCGTCGTGCGCGGTGAGTGCCACTGCACCGTAATAGGTCTCAAACGAAGCAGCATCCGCTGCCGAGGCATTCGTAAAGTCGTGATCAAAGCGAGCTCCTGAGGTCAGCAGCCATCGCGTGCCGAAGGCATGCCGATAGGCCACATAGGCGCCGTTTACGTCCTCTGTGACTCCCGGCAGCTCGACCTCATCGGTGGGCATCGTCATACCCATGGAGCTCATCCTCATAACGCCATTGGAATTCCAGTACCGGTGATAGAACTCATATCCTGCGGTGAACCCCTGCGCAAGGTCCGCATCCATCCGCGCGCCATCGGTGAACGAAACCACATGCTCGCTCATCGAGAACGGCATGGTTCCAGCGCTCTCACGCAAGTGATCGTCCATCAGATGATTCGCCTTGTCCGCATACGCCAGCCCATGCAGGCCTCGCAGCCATCCCTGGCTGCGGAAGTAGTCATAACGTGCGGCAAATCGATCCGCATCGTCGTAAACACCGTCCATCGTCAGGTAGGGGTAGAGCAAATCGCCGCTCTGCTGGCGCGTGTAGCTGATCTCGCCATGCTGATTCGCAGCCGGATGAAAGGCCAGCTTACTCCAGGCGCTCTGTGTGCGAAAGGCCTGAAGATCGGCATACCCATCGCGATATCCGCCCAGCTCGCTCACCAGGCTTCCGTCACCATCTTTGTAGAACTGAGAGGTACGGTAGGAGTAGCCCGCCAGCCAATCCGTATCCTTGCCGCCCAGCTCTGCCGTCACCGAAGGGTTGTAGTATCCATACGAACCCGTCGACACATTGCTGTGCAGCAGGAAGCCCTGCGCATCCGGCGTCCTGGTGACGATCTTCACAAAACCGCCCAGTTCTCCCTGCGTGGTGACATCGAACGGCCCCTTCACCACGTCCACATGATCCACCTCGGCCAGATCGACGTGATACTCGGCCGGGTCCATCTGAAACGTACATGCCCCGTAGAGCCGTGTGCCGTCGATCGTGGTTGCGATGTTGTTGTGGAAGAGCCCGCGAATCGCGATGTCGTTCGCGATGGCCGCCTTGCGCGCCCTCTGCACTCCGGCAATCGCCGTCGCTGCTTCGCCCAGGTCACGCGCCGAGCCCTCGCGCATCTGTCGCGCGCTCATGCCGTCGCTTGCAGGTCCGCTGATCACATTCACCTGCTCGACGACGGAAGCCAGATTCAGCCGTAGCGGCTCCTCCGCCGTCTCCCCTGCCCCAAGCATCACTGTGCGCACCAGTTCCGTGAAGCCGGCCTGGCGCACATCGAGCGCATATCGCCCAGGGTCCAGCCCGGCCAGCGTGTAATGACCGCTCGCATCCGTGAGAACGCTCCAGACCCTGCCGCTGTCTATGCGCCGGACCGTTACCAGCGCTCCGGCCAGCACCGCACCAGTCGGGTCAGAGACCTCGCCGTGTACTGCACTCGCCACGCAGCGCTGGCCGGCATTGCTCCCGCAGCGAGCGGGCGCCAAGTCTACGCTCAGCGCCGCAGAAGCGTGCAAAGAAAAAGCCCATAAAAAACAGAGAACTCCCAGCGGGAGAAAATTGTGGACAGGCATCGGTTCGACCATTCAACCATCCCAATTTCGCACCGCGCAATCCATCGTTTGATGGAGGCGTACTATCTGGATTTCGCCTCCGCGGCCACCAGCGCATCCAGAGCCGAGCTCTGCGAGCTTGCGTCGGCATCGCCATAGGGCTCAGCCCAAACCACGCCCAGGTGATACTCCGGAGCCTTCGCGCCGGCCCAGATGCTGTCCGCATTTTTCCTCACAAAGACCACATACCCCGTCACTTTTGAGCGCTGGTTCAGCTCGCGGAGGTTGCGTACGAAGATGCCCTTGAACTGCGATCCGTCGCCACCACACTTCGGCTCACATGGATCATGCAGCACGCCGTCCTTCACCAGCACAGGCGAGGCCATCGCCGCGGCGGCAATTTTCTGCGCCTCGGGGATCAGTGCCGCATCATGATCTTTCCGGCTCATCTCCGCGAGACCGCCGATCACCACACCCTGGTTATAGGTCCATGTTGTCTCGTGATTGTTCTCGCACTTTGCGTTGAGACCGTCATTGATCAGCCCGTCGCCATTGATCATTCCCGAGCCCGCGAACCACTTCCACTCGCGCTCTGCTGTTTCGAGATACTGCTTCCGCTCCGCTTTGCTCTTCGCACGGGTGGCCAGATGCGCCGCAACCGATAGATAGAGCTCATTGGCGATCGCATTCTTGTACTTGCGTTCCTTGCTCCACCAGATACCGCCGCCGCAGGTGTCGCTCCAGCCGCCGCTCATGTCTTTGAAGATCGACTCAGCCATCGCCAGGTACGCCGGGCGATGGGTCACATCGTATGCGCCGATCCATCCCAGCGCCCACCAGCCTTCGTCGTCGTAATAGTCATTGATGAAGCCATTGAACTTCTTTTGTCCCGCGGTGAAGGTGTTCTCAAACACCGGATCGAATTCATGCGTGTGCTGGATCTTCGCTTCATCTGTCAGCGTGGTGATCGCATTCGCCGAGTTCCACCAGCCTGTTGTCTTATAAAGGCCCGTCGATTCGTCGTACCAGCTTTGCAGCGATTTCGTGGCAAGCTGCACCCGCTCGCGTGGCGAAGCAGCATTGTCCTGCGCTACAGCCTTATGCCCCGCACCCAAAAGAAACGCAGCGGCGCCAAGGACGGCGACGCTGCGAAAGAGAGTTCTGAACATGTAAATCAATCTTCCTTTCTCAATCTTGCTCCGGCTCTCTGCTCGCGACCAACGGGAGCATATGCCGAAGGCGAAATGCCGCGCGGTTAGCGCTGCGACATCGAAGGCGGCGCATCTTCCGGTGCGCTGCCCCACTTCTCGTTCGGTGCCGGTCCCATTGTCAACACAAGTTTCGCACCGTTCTCGATATCCGCGTGGCTGAACCATGGCTTATTCCACGGCTTCCCGTTGAGCGTCGCAGACTGGATATACATGTTCTTCGCCGAGTTGTTCTTTGCAATCACGGTGAAGTCATGCCCATTGCCCATATGAATGGTCGCCTCGTCGAAGATGGGACTGCCCATGATGTAGTTCGGGCTCGAGGGATCAACCGGATAAAAGCCGAGCGCGCTCATCACGTACCATGAGGCCGTCGAGCCCTGATCATCCATGCCCGGGAAGGCATAGCTGGTCTTGTCACTGCCGTACATCCATGCCAGGATCTCGCGCGCCAGCTTCTGCGTCTTCCACGGCTGGCCGCCCCAGTCGTAGTAGTACGCGGCCTGCTGGTCAGGCTGGTTGCCCTGCACATACTGTCCGATCACTCCGGTGCAGTCGCGGCAGATGCCCTTCGCCGTGTATGGCGTCGAGAAGAACTCGTCCAGCTTGGCATCGAACTTCTCACGCCCGCCGAGCAGGTTTTCAAGCCCCTGCACATCATGCGGCACCAGCCACAGCGTCGACCAGCCGGAGCCTTCCTTCATCATGAAGTTGTAGTACGGCTCCTTCGGATCGAAGGGCGAGATGAATTTGCCGTCGGCAGTGCGGCCGCGCATAAAGCCTACCGATGGATCGAAGACATTCTCATAGTTATGAGCGCGCTTCAGGAACATCTGGTAGTCATCTTCCTTGCCCAGCTTTTTCGCATACATTGCCATCGCATAGTCGTCCCACGCGTACTCGAGCGTGGTGGCCGCGCCGGCATTGCCGTCCGCGTACGGCGGGCTCGGATTCCCCGGAGGAATCACATCCGGAATCCATCCCTGCTGGAGATATGGTTCCAGATGTCCGCGCGGCCCCTTCGGGTCCATCGCATTTTTACGCAGATACTCATACACGCTTGCGTAATCGAACTTGAGCCCACGCTCCCAGTCTCCCAGATACATGAAGACTGCGTTGTCGCCATGG
Organism: Silvibacterium dinghuense; assembly: GCF_004123295.1. Lineage (NCBI taxonomy): Bacteria > Pseudomonadati > Acidobacteriota > Terriglobia > Terriglobales > Acidobacteriaceae > Silvibacterium > Silvibacterium dinghuense. The sequence continues at coordinate 365,007 of NZ_SDMK01000005.1, forward strand.
AAGGACGTCGCCATATAGCCACGTTCCTTTGCGCGATCCAGCTCCGACTGCAGCACATCGAGCTTCATCTGCGGCTCGAGGAGCGTCAGCAGCACAATCTGGTTGCGTCCCGTATCCCAGAAAGGCACCTCGCTGTAACGGTCGTACGCTACCTTATCCACCTTGCCGCGGTCGGGACCACGCCGCACGATGAACTCATCACCCTTCTTTGCTTCAAGACGCGGGCTTGCGTAGGAGTGATAGAGGCAAGAGTAGAAAAGCATCCGCTCTTTTTCCGTACCGCCCTTTACCTCGATGGCATTTAACTTCGGCGCCCATGCTTCTTCCGCTGCACGATGCATGCGGTCGAAATCCCAGCCCGGATCTTCTGCACTTAACTGGGACTCGGCCTTTTCATAGCTCACGCCCGTGCCGATCTTCACCAGCACCTGCTCGTTCGTCGTCGTCGCAAACTGTACATAAGCGCCGGCAAAGTTACCGCTGATGGTCTTTTCATCGGGATTCACCTCATCCCAGCCAATCATCGAGTAATCGTTCGGTCCCTCAGCCGGATGCTGCTTGAAGACGCCAAACTTCGTGAATGGCTTCGAGAACTCTGCGATGAAATAACGCCCGCCGCGCGACTTGCCACGCACCGTATGATCGTCCAGTACCTCGATGTCTCCGCCCCAACGACCGAGATCGAGCAGCACATGCGACTGGTCGCTCTCCGGAAAGGTGAAGCGGAAGAGGCTTGTCCACGTTGTCGCCGTCATCTCCGCCAGCGTATGAAAGTCATCGAGATAGACGCTGTAGTAGCCCGGCGAAGACTTCTCCCTCGCCTTGTCGTAGACCGAAGCACTACGCTCCGGCGGCACCGTGAAGGTACCGACCACCGGCATGATCATCGGGCTGTCGCCATCGCCGGTCGTGAATCCGTACATCATGCGGTTCGGATAGAAATATTCGGCACGCACACCGGCCGGATAATTCACATCGAGATTCGCGTTCACCGGACCCACCCAGGTCGAGCTATGCGGCAACATCGCCGAAGGCGAAGTAAAGCCCGAGTAAAGCTGCTCGCCCGGAGGCGGCGCATTGCCGATCAGCTTCTGCTGATCGAGCGGCGCGGTACCGACCAATCCGTTCGCATACTGAAGCGGCGTCTTTGCATTCTGCGCCAGCGCCGCGCTGCAACACCATGACGCCATCACCAACAGGCTGGCGCCTGCAAAAGATCGGGAGAAAGAGCTCATCGCAGCGACTCCTCGCATATTTGTCACATTGTCGATTACAGAAAAGAAGCAGTTGGATTGTCCCGCGCGGATCGCGCAACCGCTTCCACGAGAGGAGTAAAAAACGGCCGCCGTAACTAGTACGGCGGCCCGCGGAATTACTCTTTGCCCGGCACCAGTGTTATCGCCAGCACCACTACATTTCGATTATTCGGCAGCGCCACACTCTTCACCTTCTTACCGCTGTCGAGCGTAAAGCTATAGGCGAAAACGTGGAAGGGATTGCCATCCTTTCCACCATCCTCTGTCAGGCGGTATGGCATCTCAACTGCAAGAGACTCACCCTTCTGGCTCGCATCGCTCGCCCAATCACTCAGGCTTTGTGCAAAGGTCGATGAGGTTCCATCGGTGTAGTTCACCGTGAAGGTCTGGCGCTTCTGCGTGCCTTCCACGCCAGTTGCCAGGACCTTCAGACTTGCGAACTGTCCCTCCGGCAATGTCACCGTCTTGCTCGTCACCGCATCCGGAGCATTCGCGGGGCCAAGCTTGAAGATCACACCAGCGCCCACCGGATCGCTGCCCAGTGCCTCAGCGGAGAGAGCACAGCAGCCACCATCAAAGCTGTCCGAAGGATCGAATTTCGTGTCGTCGTTGTAAATGCCCTTGACGTTATAGACAGAAGAGAGATTCACCGGCACGGTGTTTTTCAGCACCGGAGTCACCTCCAGATCCATCGTCGTAGTGTGTGTAAGCTCTCCGGAGGTCGCGGTAATTGTAACCGTGCCTGTGACAGGAGCAGCTGATGCGGAAGCAGTCAATGTCATTACACTGCTGCCTTTCGTCGTCGCCGGCTCAAAGCTCGCCGTCACCCCCTCAGGCAGGCCCGAAGCCGTAAGGGCGATATCGCCATCGAAGCTGCCCCGCGGCAGGATCAACAGTCTGCTCTTCGCGGAACGGCCCTGTGAGATCGAGGTCTTAGCCGGAGCTGTCAGCGAGAAGTCCGGTGCGCCCGCATTGGGGGAAGGCAGCACATCATAAAGCGGCTGTGCCGGCTTCACCTCTGGGTTCTCTTCTGCAACGGAAACAGCCAGGATGCGGATCTTGTCGTTATCCGGCAGCGTCAGCGTCTTCGCGCCTGCAGGCAGGTCGATGCCGTAACCGAACAGATAGGAATACGCATACGGCACATTCTTGCCCGCCGCGTCGTGATGATGGCTCGCATACCAGGCCAGCGTCGCGCGCTTGATAAAGCCAGGCTTGAGCCCCACCATCTCGCCGTAGTTATCGTGCGCTACGTCGTTCGTGCTCCAGATGCGGTCATCCCACTGTCCAACGAACCCGCCCCAGTCTTCGATGTTCAGCTCGGCCTTGTTCTCACCCGCAGTAAACACAGCCTTCTGATCTCCGTCGGCTGACGCCGCCAGGATGTACACGCGGTTGTAGTGTCCGGCGGGCAACGTGATCGACTGCCCCTTGGCTGTGATCGCATTCGGCGCGCCTGTTTTTGCCGCGGCGAGTGCGAAGTTCACGCCATTGAAGGCAATCTCCTGGGGCAGCATCTCTGCCGGAAGCGCATCGCCCTTGCCATCGAAACCGGCCTGCGTGGTCGTGCCGTCATTCGTAGCCGTCGCGGTGTCATATTGCAGTGTCACCGGCTCAGACTTCACCGGAGCAACGGTGGTCTTCGACGCCGCGAGCTTCAACGCAAAAGCACGCGGCTGGTAAGCGCCGAAGGACGTGACAAGCGCGCCCTCCTTCACCGTCGCATCGCCCAACGGCTGCTCCTGACCATTCACCTCGCGCGCAGCCACGATCGGCACGGCGAAGCTCACCTTTACATCGTCCAGCGGCTTACCGTCGAGTTCGACCAAGCGGATGACCACCTCGTCGCTCTTCTCCGCCTTCTTCACTGCCATCACGCGCACGCGCGGGCTGCTCACCTTCACCAGCGAGAAGCTCTTGCCCAGCGTCCCCACATGCTTTGCAGATTCAAAGCCGATCAGCGGTGCATTCAGCTGCTGCCCCTGCCAGTCGGTCTGCGCTTCGCGCCAGCCATCCGCGTGCCCGGCAATGCCATAGGTGAATTCATGATGGCCGATATCCTGCGATGCTTCATCGGTATAACCGCCGGCCACACCCGGCGTACGCAGCAACGTCAGCCGGATGGTGTGATCGTTCGGCTTGTCCGATCCATTCTTCGCGTCCGTCAGGATGGTCGCACCGAACTTGCCACTCATGTCGGTCAGGTCGACCCACTGATGGCTCGGCACTTCAAACTTCTTCGGCGTCGCCGACGGACGCTGGATCGTGCCTACATCCCAGTTATACGTCGCCATTTCGTTCGCGGCTGTCAGCGGGAACTCCGCCTTCAGATTACGCTCACGCGTAGCCCAGTCGATCACATTGCCGAACTGAACACGCTTGCCTGCATCGCCAGCCGCAAGGCTGATCGTCTGCACGAAGCGCGAACCGGCCGTCTCACGCGTGACCTCAACCGCTACGCGCACCGGACCGTTTTCTACCACGCGAATCTTTGCCGGCCCCGAGACGTACTCGCGCGGCTTGGCCTGTTCCTGATCCCAATCCATGTTCCAGGCCGGCCACTGCTGCGGATTGTCATAGTTCAGAGAGAGCCGTGCCGGCGCACGCAGCAGCTCCTGCTTTGCCTGCTTGTCGTAGATGCTCGAGACATCGCCATTCTCATCGATCGTGACCTTGTAATACGTGTTTTCAAGCGAGTGCTCGCTCACGCTCAGCTTCGACTCTGCGGCCACGGCGCCCGGAAGCACGTGATACACCGCGTAGCCCACCGAGGGTACGCTCGCTGCGAACACAACTTTGCCGTCCACGATCTGCGCCGGTGACGCCTTGCCATCTGCACCGACGACATGCACTTCCTTCGGCAAACCACCGGAGAACTCGACCTTCGCCTCGACCAGGTCCTGCCGCGCGATATTTAACTGGTTAAATACAACGACCGGGACACCGGCGCCGTCCGTATCCAGTGCCGCGGCTACGCCCTCGGTCGCGCTCTTCAGCACATCCGAGAACTGGTTCATCGCGATCACATCGTCATTCCATGCGAAGTTATAGGCGCGCGGCGTCGCCGTACCGGCTGCCAGATCGTGAAAATGCGCCGCCATGGCCAGCGTCCACGCGTTGTTCAGCCGCTCCATCGGATATGCACGCACGCCCAGCCACTGCGCCGCAATCGACGACTCCTCGGCCGCACCAGCGAGCAATTCCTCCTTGCGAATCCACCGCTTCTGATAAGCCTGCGAAGTCAGCGAGCCGGCCGAGTGGTTCGTCAGCTCCATTTCGCCGGTATAGCGCGGCAACTGCGCCTCTTCCTGCGGCGTGATGTCCTTGAACATCTGCTCGGCGGTTGCCGAAATCACATGCACCGGGCCAAGGCCCACCTGTGTCTCTACCTCACCGCGCTTGTCCCCGCGCATATAGAAGCCATTGGGGTTCGGCAGATCCACCGTGCCCTTGTCGATGATCGCTTCCAGACGCTTGACCGACTCCTCGTGCGGAGCACCACCGATGTCACCGGTGCCGTAGTAGTGATAGTCCGTGAAGACGCCCGTCACCTTGCCGTTGTTCAGTACGCGCGCCGCCCAGTCACCCTGGAAACGCTGCAGATCGCGTTGCTCGCGGGACTCGGCCAGCGCCTGCTGTTCGCTGCGCAGCGCGAAGTACTCCTTCAGATCTTCCTGATCGTCCTTCTTATCCTTCTGCGCCTGTTCGAGCTTCGTTTCGAGCGCGCTGATGCGCTTCTCCAGATCCTGTTCGGCCGGGCTCTGCGGCTGCGGATCGAATGGCTTGCTGAGGTCTGTCGTAATGCTGCCGCTGTAGGCACCCGGATTCAGCGCCGCCATCACCGTGCTGCCGTCTGGACCAACCCAGACGCCTACATTAAACGGCGTGCCTTCCGGCGTGCGCTCGAGCGACTCTGGACCGCCGCCGGGTGCGGACGAACCCCAGGTCAGCTTCTGTGTCGAAAAGGCCTTCACGCCGGAATGTGCGAGCAGCGTGGGCAGCGAAGCCGGAAACCCGAAGCAGTCGGGCAGCATATACTCTTCGCTCGACTTGCCGAATTCCTTCTGGAACCACTCATTGCCATACAGGATCTGGCGGATGATCGCCTCGGCGCTCGGAGCATTCACGTCGCCTTCTTCCATCGACGAGCCGGCCGGGAACCAGCGCCCCTCATTCACATAGAGCTTGACCTTGTCGAAGTCCTGCGGGAAGTACTCCTTCATCAGGCGATAGCGATTGGCGCCGCTGAAGTTAAAGATGTAATGGGGATACTTATCGAAGAGTTTGAAGTTATCTTCCATGGTATTCCGCAGATATTGGTCGATCACCTGCGGATACTCCCACCGCCATTCCGTATCCAGGTGCGCATAGCCCACGGCATAGAGCGTCGGCTCTTTGGTCAGATCGGGCTTCGCCGTTGATTGGGCAAACGATGCAAGGGTCAGAGTCGCAAAGGCCAGCAGCGCAGATCCGGTACGCGGACGCGGGAATCGCATGAATACTCTCCAGTTGCTGTTACAAAATTTTCCAAGCCTGAAAACAGGCGAAAACCGGGGATTGCTCCCCGGCGCGTCGTGCAGACGGCAAAGCCGCAGGCTCCCGCGATGATTGTCGCGGAAGCCTGCAGCGATTCTGCCGGTTAGAAGGTGATATTACCCCCGAGTTGCAGAATTCTCGGGAAGTTCTGCTGGGTTGCTCCAACTGTACCGAAGCCGCTCCAGCCTGAATTCGGCGAGAAGTTCGCAGGACCATCACCCGGATTGTTGTCCGGACCACCAAACAGGACCGAGTTCAGCGCGTTAAAGGCGTCGAGGCGGAGCTGCAGGTTGAGGTTGTTCCAGATCTTCGTATTCTTCTGCAATGAAAGATCCAGGTTCGGAATGGTGGGATTGCGAACGATCGAAAGATTGCTCGGTAGGTACATCAGGCCATAGTTCGGGATGCCCTGCCAGCAGGTTTGATAGGTGTCGCCAGTGTTATTTAACCAATGACCACCGCCAACCGAGGTGCCGTTCTTCGGACGGAAGCTGACGCCAGGGCAGTTATACCATTGCCCCTGATCCAGCGAGGTAGGCGTGCCGCTCTGCGCATTGAAAACGCCGCTCAGTGTCCAGCCGGTAATGATCCGTCCAACAAATGGATTCGGCTGGTTGAAGAACAGGCCTCCCTGACCGAAAGGCAAGTCGTACACGGTCGTCACTGAGAGAACATGCGTACGGTCTGTGCCCGCCAAGTTATGCTGCTGCTGCGCGTCCTGATACGGCCAGCCGTTCAGATAACCATCACGGCTCATTGTCTTCGAGTAAGTGTATGCCACCTGGAAACTTACACCCTTGCCTGAAGAGTTGGTGACACGGCGGCTGAGCTTGACCTCAAGGCCGTCATACCAGTTACGGCCGAGCGGTGCGTTGTACTGACCGACCAGTCCTGTGCCACCGGGCGAGCAGTATTGCGAATAGGGCTCCAGCAATGCGAGTGCTGAAACCGTGGTAGAGGTACCGCACTGTCCCGGTCCGCTCATGCCAGGTACGCCATAATAAGGATTGGGCACCTGCTGATTCCAGAGTGCGGGGTTCTTTTCTGCTGCTTCCTGCTCCGCGCGCGTCAGCGTGCCATTGAGCCACAAGGAACCGGAGGTGCGCAAGCGGCTGGTAAAGTTACCGGCATACCGCGCATCCAGTACGACCTGACCCGGCAGCTCACGCTGGAAGCCCAGGGAGAGGATTTGCTCCATCGGGATCTTGCGGTCCGGGAAATCGAGCTGGATACCACCGTTACCTACGTCCGTCAGCAATCCCTGGGTATTCCCGGTCGGAGCTAAAAGACCGGAGGAAAATGGATTGCCGGTCTGGAAGTAGTTGGTTGGAGTATTGCCGCCGTCAAGCGAATCGGTGAAATTGGTTGTTTGCGCCTCGCCGATGCTGGAGCCGCCTTCCAGGCCATAGGAATACATCAGGCCCCAACCACCGCGGATGACCGTCTTCGGATCTACCACGAAGGCGAAGCCAATACGCGGCCCTACATCGGTCCAGTCCGTGTTGTACGCGTCGCGCGATTGACCATTCACACCGGGAAACTCAATACCGCCGTATACCGTTGTCAGCGACGAGGGCGAGATTCCCGCCGCGGTCCACGCCGCCTGATTTGAGCCGTTTGCAACGTTCGCCTGATAAGAGGCTTCGTTGGTTAGCGGGTTCACGCAGGTCAGGCACATGCCACGGTTGAGCTCATTGTTCCGCTCGCGCAGGCCACGCTGTACGTCATAGCGGATGCCCAGGTTCAAGGTCAGGCGGCTGTTTACGCGCCAGTTGTCCTGGAAGTATCCCGCATAGACTGGGTACCCTTCCATAATCGACCCGATCCAGTCGATGCCGCCGCTGCCGGGATAACCGAGGTAGAACGACGCCAACGCCGAGCCATTCGCCTGATTCTGGTTGCAACCATTGATGTTTGAACCATCAGGAAGGATGGGATAGCAGCTGGCGTTATGCGGATTCAACTGTGTCCAACCGCCGTTGAAACCGAAATCGCCGTTCGGATGGCCGCCACTGTAGGGATAACCACCGTATTGGAATTCATCGATCTCGCCGCCAAATTCCAACGTATGCGCGCCAGCCGTCTTCGTGAAGTCCACATCGAAGGCAATGGTGTTTGTCACATCCGGATTGCGCTGATTGCCAAACACTGTGCTGCCATTCAGGATGCCGGTACCGAAACCGTCGCTAATCGAAAACTCCGGCAGATATTTTGCGGCTGTGATTCCTGGCAGAGGCATGGACAGTCCGATGGTGCTCGGGTCTGTCTGCGTGTTCAGATCACCATCCGGCGACTCCTCATAGAGACGGTTGAACGAAATCTTGAAGTCGCCAATCAAGGTCGGAGAAAAGACGTGCGTCAAGTCCTGCGAGGCAACGTAGTTCTGGCGCAGGTGATTGATGTTGCCGTTTTCTGCCAGATTGGTAAGACCGTTGGTCGAGCGGTTTTCTGTGCCCTTCCAATAGAGGAAGTAGCTATAGAGCTTGGTCTTATCGCTCAGGTTGTAGTCCATGCGGATCTGCGACTGGTTGTAGTCATAGACATCCGGTGTAATGGCCAGGTAATTTGCGCCTTTAGCCAGATTCGTCGCGCTTCCGATATTCGGTAACGGAATGTAGTTCAGGATCGCTTGCGAGGTCGCGTTGATCTGCGCCGCGGGGATCGAGTTATTCGCAAACTGCGTCTGCACCACGTGGTTGCTGTTGCAGGACTGAGCTGTACCGCCATCGAGACAGGTCGCCGTGCCGGGCTGAAAGATCGCGATTCCCTGCGGAAATTCGGACGAGTCATAAGTCTGAACATTGTTGAAGTTCACACCCGTTGCACCGTCAAAGCCGGGACGCAGATAGGCAGGAGGTACGTTCTTCAAAATGGTCCCGGACAACGACTGGCGATAACCCTCGAAGCCGAAGAAGAAAAAGAGCTTGTTCTTGATGACCGGACCGCCAGCGGTAATCCAGAACTGGTTCTGGATCTCACCCTGCTTGGGCGTGTCGGTCAGGTTGTTCTGGTAGGTATTCGCATTCAGGAAGCCGCCCTGGTAGGCGTAGCGGGCATTGCCGTGGAATTGATTTCCGCCGCTCTTACCCACGGTGTTGACCGTGCCGCCGCTGGTGCGGCCATAGCGTGCATCGTAGGTGGTGGTCATCACGTTGACCTCTTCGATGCTGTCCATGTTCGGCGAAACGTTCCACTCACCGGCGCTGTGATTGTCATAGGTGAACTGGCTGGTGATATTGACGCCGTTCAGCGTGAACTGGTTGTTGCCAACAATACCGCCACCGATGGTGTACGAATTTGAGGTATCCCAGCCGGTCGTACCGTGATTGCCGGTAGCACCAAAGCTCGTCACCGTAAACTGGCTGCCAGTCGTGGTGCCGATCAGGTTGTAGGCGGAGCCACCGTTCAGCGGGACGCTCTGAATTTCGCGCTGATCGATAACCGTGCCTCCCGAACCGTTCGCGGTCTCGAGCTCGGCAGGAGCCGTGTTCACCACCACCTTTTCGGAGACTGTACCCACTTCCAGCTTGAAATTCTGATTGAACGTCTGCGAAGCCAGGAGCAGAACCTTGTCCTGCTGGGCGGTCTTGAAGCCGTTGGCTGTCGCGGTCACGGTGTAGGTACCCGGCAGAACGTAGGGGATGTAGTAAACGCCCTTATCGGTAGTCTTGCCGGTGTAGGTCGTGCCTGAGTCGACATTTATTGCCGAGACTTCGGCATTTCTGATGAGCGCTCCGGACGGATCGGTGACCTGTCCGGTAAGCGTGGCGCGGAATTCCTGCGCCACCGCCAGTGAGCCCGAAGCCAACAGGGCAATCGCCCAGAGACATACGGTCCACAACCGAATAGAACTGCGCATGGCAATCTCCAAGAAAGTGTTGCTTTTAGAGGTAATGGGGAGCCTGTGCAAATGCACTTTGCCAGGCCACTTTTTGTGCGTCCGGTGGAATCCATTCCATCATGGAATGGTATCGATTCCACGACGTGAGTCGAATTCTCCTACCCGCGGTTGGCCTATGTCAAGATTTTTTTGTGAGCGC